>JAHXBT010000038.1 GCA_020054695.1 Rickettsiales bacterium | reverse complement strand
TGACGATTAGCAGTCTCATACTCAACATGAGCAGTGTTAATAGTAATACCACGCTCTTTCTCTTCTGGAGCGCCGTCAATATCATCATAAGCTCTCTTCTCGGCCAGACCAGACTTAGATAAGTAATCAGTAATAGCAGCGGTCAAAGTAGTCTTACCATGATCGACATGACCAATAGTACCAATATTTACATGGGGCTTATCCCTATTAAAAGTTTCCTTATTCATATTAAAATTTAAATTATAAATATTAACGACCAGAAGTAACTAAAACTACTTCAGATAATTAATGTTTCAGTAGATCTAAGTAATTATATTTTAACAAAAAATCATATCTCCATAAAAAATAATTTTAAAATATTATTTTATAATTTTTTAATCGAAGGTATATCATGATTATATTTTAAAAATAAAAATCAAGGAAAAATATTAAAATTATTAAAATAAAGGAAAAAAAATTCATTTTTGGTATAATAATTATAATAAATAAAAAATACTTACTAGAATTTATTAGTTTATTATTCTATGTTATTTAGTAGAAGTTTTTAAAAAATTTATAATTTAAATTATGTCTTATGACTCAAATAAAAAAAAATATAAAAAAAATAAAAAAACACATTTTATCAAAAAATAACAAAGCTAATCTTATTGCTGTTTCTAAGCATTGCTCATTAGAAAAAATAAAGCAAGCAATTGAAGCGGGACAAGAAATATTTGGGGAAAACAAGGTGCAGGAAGCAAAGGAAAAGTGGCCAGAACTTAAAAAAAACCACCCCAACATTAAGTTACATTTAATTGGCCATTTACAATCTAACAAAGCCAAAGATGCTGTAAAAATTTTTGATGTGATAGAAGTTTTAGATTCAATTAAATTAGCTAAAATTCTTGAAAAGGAAATCGTAAAACAAAATAAAAACCCAGAAATTTTTATTCAAATCAATATAGGTAGGGAACGTCAAAAAAGTGGTATTGACCCAGATAACTTGTCTGCATTTTTAGAAGAATTAAAAACCTTCCCTAAATTAAATATTATAGGTTTAATGTGTATTGCTCCAAATAATGAAGATTCTACAAAATTTTTTCAAGAAACTTTAAATTTAGCTAAAAAATATTATTTTAAAAACATTTCTATGGGTATGAGCGCAGATTATAAAATTGCTATAGAAAATGGCGCAAATTTTGTAAGAATTGGTTCAGGTATTTTTGGTTCAAGAGATGATTAAAATTATAAAACAGATCAATTGGGTAAACCCCGTTATTGTTGCTGATAATATAGCAAATAATCCTGAATTTTCAGAAAATTTTATTTTTTTATATTCAGCTTTAGATAAGGAATACCAAGATTCTAAGTCATTCATTTCCTTTGGTATTAATAAGATCGTTAAGTCAAATGATTTTGATGAGATGGAGAGTGAGATTGCAGCAAATAAAAAGGAAAATTATTTTGGCTATTTATCATATGAATTAAAAAATACTCTTGAAGATTTTCATGAAATTAATTACAATTATTTACAGATTCCAAAGTTATATTTTGCCAAATTTAATTTCAATCTAGAGTTTGATCATGACAAACAAGAAATTATCTGTAAATTTCCAAAAATTCTTCAAGAACAATTTGATAACTTTATTTTTAACCTTAATCATAAAATTAATTTTAAAGGTAAAAAATTACAAACTAACAATTTAGAAAATAATTTTAGTGACAAAGAATATCTAAAAAAAGTTTTTGATATAAAAAAAAGAATAGCTAATGGTGAAATATATCAAGCTAATTTAACTCGTAAATTTTATGGTACGTGTCAAAAAGAAAACTACTTTGATGTTTTTAAAAATCTTATAAATATAAGTCCAGGAAATTATAGTTCATTTATTAAACTTGCTGATTTAATTATTATTTCTTCATCTCCAGAGTTATTTTTAGATATTAATAAGAATAAAATTTTTTCCCAACCAATTAAAGGTACTTCACCGAGATCAGCAGATAAAATTATCGATAGAAAGAATTTTAAATATTTACAAGACAGTGAAAAGGAAAAAGCAGAAAATTTAATGATTGTTGATTTGGTCCGAAATGATTTATCACGTAATTGTAAAATAAATTCTGTATATACCAAAGATCTTTTTCAAATTTTATCTTTTAAAAAAATCCACCATATGGTTTCAAAAATTATTGGAGAAAAATCTTCTAACAAAAATAATATTGACGTTATCAGGGGATGCTTTCCGCCAGGATCAATTGCCGGCGCACCAAACATCAAGGCTATATCAATATGCGATGAATTAGAGAAAATGGAAAGGGGTATTTACAGTGGAGCTATCGGCCTCATTAATCACAATATTTGTAAATTATCAGTCGTAATTAGAACTTTAATAATTTCTGACAATAAGTTTGAGTTCCAATCCGGAGGTGCTATTACTTTTGATTCAGACCCTAAAAAAGAATTACAGGAATCTAAAGATAAAAATAAAGGTATATTAGAAATTATAGAATAATTATATCATATAACTAAGCATGGAAATCAAATTTAAAATTATATCTATTATGTAATTTTCTATTTTTAAAAAAGACTTTTGCTTTAGGAAAGTGGTGTGGTGTTAGTTATTTACCAATACAAAATTTTGAGAATATTACATCTAAAACATCATCAACACCAACCTCACCTGTAATTTGACCAATATTACTAGCAATTGATCGTAATTTTTCTGCTGTAATTTCAATATTATTAGAAAAATCGATTTGAATTAAAGAAAATAGAATATTTTCTAAGGAGGATTTATGCCTTTGATTAGTAATTATTGATTCATCATTATTGTTACCAACAATATTTTTAATTTTATCTTCAATCTTCGGAAGAACTTGATTTAAATTAATATCCTGTTCTAAGGAAATTAAAATTGGATCTTTATTTGATAGTTTTTTATTTAATATAGGATTACAAACATCAATTTTATTTATTATTAAAATTGTGTTTTCATCATAAAGTTCTAAATTATCTGAATCTAATCCACAAGAATCCAAAATTATAATTTTAATGTCTGCTTCCTGTGATTTTTTAATTGCTCTATCAATTCCTTCTTTTTCAATTAAATCATTAGATTCCCTAATACCAGCTGTATCAGACACCACTACTTCATACCCTGCAATGTCTAAATGAGTTTCTACCACATCACGTGTAGTACCTGGAATATTTGAGACAATTGATATATCCTTTTGATTTAAAAAATTCATTAAAGTTGACTTACCTACATTAGGATTTCCTAATATAACCAAAGAGATTCCTTCCTTAATTTTTTGGCCTATATTATTTTTTAATTGCTTAGATATATTTTCTATTAAATAATTTATATCTTTTTTTGCATTTTCTATAATTTTAAAAGGTAAGTCCTCATCAGGAAAGTCAATTGCAGATTCAATATTAGCAATGATGTTAATAATTTTTTTTCTAAAATTATGATAAATAGAACTATTTTTACCAGTCAATTGTTTTATGGCCTGACTATGCTGTGATTTGGTTTTAGAATTTATAACATCAAGTACAGCTTCAGCTTGAATTAAATCAATTTTATTATTTAGGAGTGCTAATTTTGTAAATTCTCCTTCTTTAGCATAATCAAATCCTTCTATATTTAGAAGGATATTGGTTACTTTATTGACTATAAAAAATGATGGATGGCAAGAAATTTCGATAACATCTTGACCTGTATAACTATATGGAGCTTTGAAATAAGTGATCAATACTTGATCTATTATTGATTTATCATTAGTGTCAATAATATTGCAAAGAGTAGAAATGCGGTGCTTCAGATTAGTCTTAATACCTAAAAATTTCAAACAAAACAAGGCTGTCTCACCAGATATCCTAAAAACACACAAGGAGCTATTACCATATGCTGAATAACCCAGATTAGCAAAAATTGCAGACAATATTATTCCCTGTTTAGAGTTATTCTATATTTTGAACTTAAATAATTAAGAATCTCTTCGAGTTCAGCAATAGTTAGTAAATTATTATATACTATAAGTTCAGAAATATCACCATAATATCCACCAGTAACAGCACCTAATGTGGCCCCTGATATCGAAGGAATACTATTATTGTTAGTAGATTCTGTAGTTGGATTTATAGTTTTTGTATTTGATCCATCAAAAAATATACCTTTATTTCTATAGTAATTAAGGCCCTCAGGTGCAATACCAGAAGCAGAAGAAGCAAAGGATATGTAATTAATAGCTGGAGAATTATTAGCAACTGTAGTAGTTATTTCTGCACTGCCGTTTTTTTCGATAATAAAATTATTACTATCATTGTATTTTAGGGTTAAAGAATCACTACTAATTATTTTACCACCATTATTATTAACTGACTTTTCCTCAACAATAAATATTGAAAAATTAGTACCCGTGATATTTTTTAGGGCTGAGTTAATATCTAGTGACCTACCAGTCTCAAATCTCACTGAAGGTAAGTCATTTATTGATGATTCAACGTATTTCGGAGCACTACCTACAATATTAAACTTGCTTGAAGTGAAGTAGTTAGTTATGTTTTGCCAACCAGAAATATCTTGATAGTCATAAGTGTCGTCCTCTGAAAAGCTTGCTGTCAACGTTGGCTCTAACCAAATAACTAATCCTTCTACAGCAGAAACTGGAGAATTAGCTGTGAGTGACTGCGCAGAAGTTATACGCGAAGTTTTAATCATGCTCTTACCCGCGCTAACAGAGGCTAACAAGATGCCAACAATTAACAATACAACAGAAACTTCTAAAAGTGAAAATCCTAACTTAAAATTATTCTTCATAATTTAAAATATTAATAATTATCTTAAAAGAAACACTAAATCAAAGTCAATTAGTGATAAATCAATCTTCCAAAGCTATATTATACTTAGCCTCAAAATAATCAAATATATCTACCAACTCTTCCTGTCTTAACCTCGTGGAGAATATTAATATTTCGGAGATATTTCCTGAATAAGTTTGAGTATCATTACCAATCTTAATTGTTTCACCCATAGATCCAGTAGAAAATCGAGAATTTTCATCATTATCTTGTATTACTGTAGTCACTGACGGCATAGCACCGTTTTCAGGTAATCTTTTATTTTTATAATAATTATATCCTTTTCTTATTATAATATTGTCATCAACTTTAAAATCTTCATTATTACTGCTGTAAAATAAACTAAGGTAATGCAAAGTTGGCGCTACTGGGGATACGTTAGATGTCTTTGGTTCGCCAGATTTATTATCAACCGTAAATTGATCTGAGTTATTATAATATATCTCCAAACCATTATTGCCACCCGAGGTTAATATACTACGCTTCACATCTGTATTATTGCTATTCCTATTTTCAAGAATAAATATAGTTAAGTCAGTTTCTTCTAATAAACCAGCAACATCAGGGATGTTGAGATGCTGTCCACAATCAGAGGCGCTTTCGCAATAAAACCTTACAGCAGGAATATGATTAATTGCATCTTTTATATATATAGGGAGTTTTGGATTTTCATCACTGCTTTGTACAGCCGATCCAATACTGTAAAATTTAGAATTATTAGACCACACTTCAATCGGTTCACCCTCGCCTTCTGCATAAAAACTAGTTGGTAAAGAAGGTTCAAACCACAATACCAAATCCTTCATACCATATATTGATGAATTGGACGACAAATTACGAGCAGAAGCTAGCTTTGACCTCTTAACAAGATCAGTACCAGTTGTAATAGCAGCAATTAAAACACCTATAATTAATACTACAACCGAAATTTCAATCAGTGAAAAACCTAATTTATAGTTCTTTTTCATTGCTATTTTACTTTTAATTTAATTGAAAAACACACTTACCGATAGTCTTTACAAGCAGGAAAGACATAACAAGCAATAAATTCAGTGAAATTATTAATATTATATATAATTATCTACTATTGCCTGGATAAAGTCAAGAAAAAACTCATTTTATTCAATAAATTATAAACTATTTTATATTTTACAACGATTACTTGTAATACAATTATAACCTAAAATGAATAATATAGTAAAATATTTTTGTTGCTTTAATTAAGATTTGTAAAAAATTTAACAACAATTTACTAATAATTTAATTTTTATAAATCCATATTTAGTTAATATTGGTTATTATTTTCATAATAATTCTGAGTCTTTATATAGACAAACATTGAGGACAAAACCAAAACCTATTAACATAGTGGCAGTTATGGTCCCCCCATAGGACATAAAAGGAAGTGGTGCGCCAACAACAGGAAGCAAACCAATAGACATCCCTATATTAATAAATGAATGAAAAAAGAAAATAGAAGTAATTCCAGTGATTACCAATCTTGAATATTGATTAAAACTTTTAGTAGCAGAAAAAATAGATATAAAAGTAATAAAGGCACAAAGAAAAACAATAGATACCGAACCAATAAAACCAAACTCTTCTGATAAAATGGTGAAAATAAAATCTGTTTGTTTCTCAGGTAAAAAACCTAATTGAGTTTGTGTGCCATTAACAAACCCTTTACCAAACAAACCTCCTGACCCAACTGCAATTTTAGATTGTATGATGTTGTATCCTGTACCCATAGGATCATTATTGGGATTAAGAAAATTAATTATCCTATCTTTTTGATAATTATGCAAAACAAAATTCCACAAAATTGGTATAGATATCAAGCCAGCAATAGCAGTTAAAATAAATTTCCACATCATAACTCCTGCAACAAATAAAATCACAAAACCAACAAAAGAAAAAATTAAAGCCGTGCCTAAATCGGGCTGTTTGAATATTAAATATGCCGGAACTAGTATAAACATCATTGGAATTAAGAAGTATTTTACTTTTTTAATGTCTTCGGCTTCAATATTATGAAAATATTTAGCCATAGATAATACTAAAAATACCTTCATAATTTCAGAAGGTTGAACTGTTATGAAGCCAATTCTAAACCACCTAGTTGCGCCCATGGCGTAGTGACCAGAAAAATAAACAATTAACAGCAGTAATAAGCCAAAAAAATAAAATTTATATGTGTGACGAAACCAAAAATTTACATCAGTTATAGCAATAAATATCATTACAGGAAAAAATACAATAAGATATATAAATTGCCTTAACATCCATAACCTATAATTACCTCCTGCAGCAGAATATAACATTAATAAACCAATTATAGATAAAATCATAATTGAACCTATTAATAACCAATTTAACCTGGATATTTTACCTATAACACTTTCTTTTTCTAATTGATATTGCATAATATATTGATTTTTGCAAAAATATAACCAGAATTAAAATTATAAAACTGGAAAGAAATATAGATAAATACTAAATATAAATATGTCAAATAATCAAGAATATACCGCAAGTTCAATAAAAGTCTTAAAAGGTCTAGAAGCAGTAAGAAAAAGACCAGGTATGTATATTGGTGATACTGATGATGGTAGCGGTCTACATCATATGGTTTATGAAGTTCTTGATAATTCTATTGATGAATCTCTTGCTGGTCACTGTGATAAAGTTAAAGTTATTATTAATCCGGACAATTCTATTACTGTAGGAGATAATGGTCGTGGTATTCCAATTGACATCCACAAAGAAGAAGGTGTTTCAGCTGCTGAAGTAATTATGACTAGACTTCATGCTGGTGGTAAATTTGATCAAAATTCTTATAAAATTTCTGGTGGTTTACATGGTGTTGGGGTTTCGGTAGTTAATGCTCTTTCTGACTGGCTTAAATTAAATATCTGGAAAGATGGTAAAGAATATTTTATTGAATTTAATAATGGTGAAGCTGTTGCTCCATTAAAGGAAATTGGTGATGCTAAGGGTAAAAAAGGTACGCAAGTTACTTTTCTTCCTTCTAAGAGTATTTTTGCTAACACTGAATTTATCTTTGCCACTTTAGAGCATCGCTTAAGAGAATTATCCTTTTTAAATTCTGGTGTAAGAATAAATCTGAAAGATGTAAGAAGTGACGAACCCAAAGAGAGCGAATTATTTTACGAAGGTGGTGTTGAAGCCTATGTAAAATATCTTGATCGCAATAAAAATTTAATTAATCCACCAATTAATATCTTAGGTTCTGATAGTAGTGGAGTTAGTGTAGAAATTGCGATGTCTTGGAATGATAGCTACAGCGAGAATATTCTTTGTTTTACCAATAATATTAGACAAAGAGATGGCGGTACTCACCTTGCTGGTATGAAATCAGGTCTAACAAGGGTAGTAAATGGTTATATTTCAAATAACAATCTTTTTAAAAAAGAAAAATTAACCTTATCTGGTGAAGATATTAGAGAAGGTTTAAGTTGTGTTTTATCAGTTAAAGTTCCTGATCCAAAATTTTCTTCTCAAACCAAGGATAAATTAGTATCAAGTGAGGTTAGAGGTTGCGTTGAAACAATTGTATCTGAAAAATTATCAGAATGGTTTGAAGAGCATCCTACTGATGTTAAAAATATTATTAGCAAAAGTCTTGAAGCTGCCAAAGCTAGGGACGCAGCTAGAAAAGCTAGAGAGTTAACAAGAAGAAAATCACCTTTAGAAGTTAGTAATCTTCCAGGTAAGTTAGCAGATTGTCAGGAAAAAAATCCAGAATTAAGCGAATTATTTATTGTCGAGGGTAATTCAGCTGGTGGATCTGCTAAAGGAGGAAGAGATCGTGAATTTCAGGCAATTTTACCAATTAGAGGTAAAATTCTTAACGTTGAAAGATCAAGATTTGACAGGGTTTTATCTTCTCAAGAAGTTGGTACTGTGATCACAGCACTTGGCGCTGGTATTGGCAATGAATTTGATGAAGAAAAAATAAGATATCATAAAATTGTGATAATGGCTGATGCTGATGTTGACGGCTCTCACATTAGAACTTTACTTTTGACATTCTTTTTCCGCTACATGCCAAAATTAATTGAGAAAGGCTTTTTATATATAGCGCAACCGCCACTTTATAAGGTTAAAAAAGGTAATAGTGAAGTTTATCTTAAAAATGAGGATTCAATGCAAGAATATCTTATTAATAATGCTATTTTAGATGCTGTTTTACAAACTAAAGCAGGCGATATTGCCAGTACTGATCTCAAAGGGTTTATTACCAAAATTAATCAATTTAATAATCTTTGCAATAGAGTTTCGCGTATTTTACCTGAAAACATTGTGCAAATTGCAGCTCTTAGTGGTGCTTTTGACAAATCTTGGTTGGAAAATAGTAAGTTAGCAGAAAAAATTGCCATTCAAATTATAAAAAAACTAAAAAGTAGCAAAGAGGATATAAAGTGGGATTACAAAATTGCCGAAAACATAACTTTAATTTCAGAAGTTAGAAGTATTAAAAATTCTATTATAATTGATAAAACCATACTTAATATGGCTGAATCCATCGCGCTGAACAAACTTAAAAATGAAATTTTAGAAGAGTTTGAATCTGAAGTTTTTTTGATTAAAAAAGAAGAGAAATTCACTGCTAATACTCCAGCAGAATTAATGATGATTATCAATGATATTGGTAAAAAGGGTCTTTCTATCCAAAGATTTAAAGGTTTGGGTGAAATGAATGCCGAACAATTATGGGAAACAACACTAGATCCAGAAAATAGAACATTATTACAGGTTAAAATTAATGAACTTGATTCTGCTGACGAAACTTTCTCCATGTTAATGGGTAATGTCGTTGAACCAAGAAGGGACTTTATTCAACAAAATGCTTTAGATGTTGTTAATTTAGACGTTTAATATTATTTTCAATAATTTAGTTGATATTATAAGGTTATTTTTTTTAACGATTTGTCTGAAATTATACTAAAATCATTTGAAAAATATAATTTATACATTAGTGATTTATACCATAAAAATATCATTATTACTATTCATAATATCATCTTGTGGTCATAAACATAGTGCTGATTATTTTAGACTTGACAGAACCACTAGCAATTTTGAAGATGACCTGAGTAAAGCTGATCCTGACTTTAAATTAGGATGGGATCATGGATGTGAAACCGGAGCCTCATCTGGATCAAACCAATTTTATAAATCTTTTTATAAATCAAATAAACAGGACGGTTGGAAATTAGCTAATTCACCTATTTACAAAAATGCCTGGAATTATGGTTATTTTTACTGTATGAGAGAAGAATATGTAGATCAAAACTCAGCGATATGGGGCTCAGTTTTTAGCGGTATTAAATAAATAATCCCGATTATTATTAAAAATAAACAATGCAAAACAAGTATTTTAAGATAAAATATTATGAGTCCTTCATTTGCTTTTTATATCGTAATTTATAAAATTAAGATACTGCATATAACCATAATTAAACATAATGTCAGATATTAATATAAAAAAAATTGCAAAATTATCAAAAATTAGAATAGAAGATTGTCAAAAAGAAAAACTATCAAACCAATTGGAAAAAATAATTAATTGGATTGACACTTTATCGCAAGCTAATACTGATAATGTACAAATATTAAATAATATTCATGCTAAAAATCTTACATTATTTGAAGATAATATAGAATCTATAGAAACAGCGGAAGACGTAATGACTAGCGCCACAAATGACAAATATAATTATTATACTGTACCAAAAATGATTAAATAACACCATCTTAACTTAAAGATAAATAATATATTCAGGATATTTTTAAAAAATATAAAAACTAAAATATTATTTAATAACTTCTAGATCTCTGTGGTCAACTTAAGAAATTTCTTTCATTTTTTCTTATGACAACATAACCTAAGTCAAAATTATAATGCGAAAAAGAATTCTTATCATAATTACAGCATCAATTGCCTGTTACAAATCTTTAGAAATAATAAGATATCTTAGAAAAAAAGATTTTAAAATTGATGTTATTTTAACCAAAGAAACAGAAAAATTCATTACCCCTCTCTTAGTATCATCTATTTTAGGTGACAAAATTAAACAGGATATATTTAAACCAGATGATAAAGACTCAATGGACCATATTAATTTATCCAAAAATAGTGATTTAATTCTAGTTGCACCAGCATCATCTAATTTTATTGCAAAAATGGCAAATGGTATTGCTGACGATCTAGCCTCTACAACTATATTAGCAGCAAATAAGCAAATACTACTTGCACCTGCAATGAATGTTAAAATGTGGGATAATAAAATTACTAAGAATAATTTAGATCAATTAATTAACTATAATATCAGGATTATACCTCCACAAAAGGATATTTTGGCTTGTGGTGAGTTTGGATATGGCAAAATGGCAGATATAAATGATATTACGACACAAATAGAAGATTTTTTTGTTAGTAGTAATAAATTTTCTGGTAAAAATATTATTGTTACAGCTGGGTCTACTTTTGAACCAATAGACCCAGTTAGGTTTATTGGTAATAATTCATCTGGTAAACAAGGAATTGCAATTGCTGAAATTCTGCATCAAATGGGAGGTGATGTAACTCTGATTGCTTCTAATATAAAAGAAAATATCAATTTGCCAAATAAAAATATTATAAGAACTAGCTCTACTAATCAAATGTTAGAAGCAATAGAGAAAAACATAGATAATACAGATATATATATCTCAGCAGCAGCGATATCAGATTTTAAACCAAAAAAATATTCCAACATAAAAATTAAAAAAAATAAAAATATAAAAAACATAGAGTTAGAATTAAATATTGATATATTAGATACAATAGGTAACAGTAAAAATAGGCCTAAAATAGTTATTGGATTCGCTGCAGAAAGTAATAATATCGTAGAAAATGCTATAGGAAAAGCTAAACGTAAAAATTGCGATCTAGTAATAGTAAATAATATAAATGGGGGCGAGATATTTGGCTCAGATGAAAATGAAATCACTATAGTTGATAAAAATAAAATTATCACTAGAATAGAAAAAAATAGCAAAAAAAACATAGCTAAAGAGATAGTAAAATGGATAAAAATATAGATCACCTCTATCGCTTATGCGTTGGAATTATGATTGTTAACAAAGATAAAGAAATTTTTATTGCCAAAAGAATATCTAATATTGTGGATGAATATTGGCAAATGCCACAAGGAGGTGTAGAACCTGGAGAATCTGAGGAAAATGCAATGTACCGAGAATTAGAAGAAGAAACCGGAATTGGTAAAAAGGATGTTACAATATTAAATATATCCAAAAATTATTTTTATTATAATTTGCCAACAAAACTAATTGAAAAGGTGTGGAAAGGTAGATATATTGGACAAAAACAAAGGTGGTATTTAACTGAATTTACTGGTAATGATAATTCAATAAATTTAGAACAATGTAACCCAGAATTTTCTGAGTGGAAATGGCAAAAAAATATAATGAAAATACCAGATTTGGTAATTGATTTTAAAAAAAACTTATATCAAGATTTAGTGGAAGAATTCTCACTATATTTAAAATAATATTATCTAGCAAATTTTAACGAAATAAATAAATGATAAATAAAAATATATTACTTATTGAAGGAGATGGAATTGGACCAGAAGTTGTAGCACAGGCCAAAAAAATATTAGATTTTTTTACAGAAAATACAGATAAAAAATTTACTATTGATTATGCATTGCTTGGAGGTATTGCTTATGACAAAACTGGAACACCCTTCCCTGATGAAACATTAGAAAAAGCTAAAAAATCAGACGCCATTTTACTCGGCGCTGTAGGTGGACCCAAATGGGAAGAATTACCTTATAATGTAAGACCAGAAAGGGGGCTTCTTGGCATTAGAAAAGAATTAGAATTATTTGCTAATTTAAGGCCAGCAATTGTTTTTGACGCTTTGGTTGAAAGTTCATCTTTAAAATCGGAAATTGTCTCTGGCTTAGATATTATGATAGTTCGTGAATTAACTGGCGGCATCTATTTTGGTCAACCAAGAGGCGTTATAGATGAAGAAGACGGTTCAAAAACTGGCTTTAATACTTTAAAATATAATTCTAAAGAAGTAGATAGAATTGCCAAAGTAGCCTTAGATTTAGCTCAAAAAAGAAATAAAAAACTTTGCTCTATTGACAAAGCTAATGTTTTGGAGTCCACTGAAATGTGGCGTAATCAAGTTATCCAAACTGCAAAAAATTATTCTAACGTTGAATTATCTCATATGTATGTTGATAATGCTTCAATGCAGTTAGTGCGTTATCCAAAACAATTTGATGTTATTGTTACTACTAATATGTTTGGTGATATTATTTCTGATACTGCATCAATGCTTACCGGATCACTTGGAATGTTACCTTCGGCATCTTTAGGTGAAAAAAATGGCGATAAACAATATGCTCTTTATGAACCAGTACACGGCTCCGCTCCCGACATTGCAGGTCATAATATTGCCAATCCAATTGCAACAATTTCTAGCCTTTCAATGATGCTACGCTATTCTTTTAACTATGAAATGGAAGCAAACTTAATTGATAACGCTATAATAAATACATTAAATCAAGGATATAGAACAAAAGATATTGCTAAAAAAGAAGATAAAACGATATCTACAACAGAAATGGGTGAAAAGATAATCCAATCAATCAAGGATAATATTTAAATGAGACTTTACTCATTATTTTTTTATATATTTATTATTTTTTCTTTTAATGCATTATCTGCAACTGGTAACAAAAATCTCTGTAATCAATCAAGTGGAATGTGGAGAATTTTTAACCATACTTGCTTTGATGATTGTGTAAAAGAAATAGATAAAAATACCCCTTGCTATAAGATTCTAGAATATGGCTGCGATTGTGGAGAAAATAAATGTTGGCAAAATGATAAATGCATTGATACTAAAAATATTCAGCAAAAAAAATATAAAACATATAAAGCACAGCAAAAACAGATAACAAAAAATAAGAACAACAATGTCCCAGAAGTAAATGAAGATAATAACAAAGATAATTTATTTGATTTTTTTAATAATCTATCTGATAAAGTTAAAGGTAAAGACACCGTCCAATGTGAAAAATCTGGTGGAAAAATAATAGATTTTAGGAATAGCTGCGCTGATAATTGCAATTTAGATCGTAACTCAGTGTGTGCTCAAGTAATTACTAGATCTTGCGATTGTGGCCCTGGTAAGTGTTGGGATAAGATAAAGTGTAAATAATATACTAATGATTTTAAAAAATAATTCACAAATTATTGAACTAATCTCTCAAGCTGATATAGTAGTGAAATCTGTTATGGCTTTATTACTAGTAATGTCACTCATTTCATGGTCTATAATATTTTTTAAATTAATAAAATTTTCTATTTTAAAAATATTAATGTGGAAATTTATTCTGTTATTTGAATCTAAAAACTCTTTAAATGACATACTAACTCTTGCCCAAGGAAATAATAAAAATCCCTTGTCTAGAATAATAATTACCAGTATAAAAGAATGGCAACTTGGTAAAACAAAAGACACTGAATATCATGACAATAAATTAGAATCAACAAAATACCGTATTAAGGGTGCTATAGGAATAGTTGAAAATAATATAATTGAAAAATTAGAATCTGGTTTAAATATTCTAGCAATTATTGGTTCTAACGCTCCCTTTATTGGATTATTTGGAACTGTTTGGGGAATCATGAATAGTTTTCAAAATATTGCCAATTCGGGAAATACTAGCTTAGCAGTAGTTGCGCCTGGAATTGCAGAAGCTCTATTTGCAACTGCTATGGGTCTCTTTGTTGCTATTCCAGCAGTAATATTTTATAATATTTTCAACAAAAAAATTGACTGTCTTTCTATGCAAATAGAAAATTTTTCAACTTCCATCCTAAATAAAATAATACGCAAATTAGAATATTAAAAACTATCTCTTAAAGATTAAGGATGATGAAGTAATATTTTACCTCTTTAAGGCAGGTTTTATTATAGAAATAACTAAGAAACATCTATTACTCAATTAATTTAGTTGAATATTATTTCCACAAATTATAAAATTATAATATAATTAAATTAATATTTTTAGCCTATGTCGTTATTAAATGCACCCCATATTTACAAACCTTTTAAATACCCTTGGGCTTATGATTCTTGGTTAAAACAACAACAAATTCACTGGCTTCCAGAAGAAGTTCCATTGGCTGATGATGTAAGAGATTGGAAGCATAATTTAACAATTTCTGAGAAAAATCTTCTTACTCAAATCTTTAGATTTTTTACTCAAGCTGATATTGAAGTTAATAATTGCTATATGAAACATTATAGTCAAGTTTTTCAACCAACTGAGGTGCAAATGATGCTTTCGGCCTTTTCCAATATGGAAACCATACACATTGCAGCCTACTCTCATTTGTTAGATACTATTGGTATACCAGAAGTAGAGTATCAATCCTTCATGAAATATAAGGAAATGAAGGATAAATATGATTATATGCAAAAATTTGGTGTTAGTACCAAACAAAATATTGCTACAACTCTTGCGGTATTTGGTGGCTTCACTGAAGGTTTACAATTATTTGCCTCCTTTGCCATTTTGCTTAGTTTCCAAAGATTTGGTAAAATGAAAGGTATGGGGCAAATTGTAACCTGGTCTGTTAGGGATGAGTCTCTTCATACTGAATCTATTATCAAATTATTTCATACTTTTGTTAAAGAAAATCCAGAAGTTTGGAATGAAGAACTACGTGGTAATCTTTATGAAGCTTGTGCTACAATTGTACATTTTGAAGATGCATTTATTGATTTGGCGTTTGAAATGGGAGCAATTGAAGGGTTAACCGCTAGAGAAGTTAAAAGATATATTAGATATATTGCTGATAGAAGATTGTCACAATTGGGTTTGAAGGATATCTACATGATTGATGATAATCCACTTCCTTGGCTTGATGAGATTCTAAATGGTGTTGAACATACTAATTTCTTTGAAAATAGAGTAACTGAATATTCTAGAGCTTCAACAACTGGTACCTGGGAAAGTGTTTTTACTGAGATAGATAATAATAAGGTCAAGAAATTAGATATAGTTAATTAGATATTATATGTTTAATATTGCCCTGAAGATTAGTTTTAGATTATTAATATTTTTAATTGCTTTATTTTTTTTGTTATTCCTAACTGGAATTATTTCTATAGAAGATGTACTAGCAGTTTTAAATATTGATCAAAATTCAAATAGTGGTAAAGCAATAAATAATTTACTATCTGAACTAAAATTAGTCACTAATAATCTATTTGGTATAATATTCAAAATAATATAAAATTTGTCGTATCTCTAATCTAGTGGTAAGAATTAATATTACACTATTACACAAATAATTCACAGTAAACTTGCTACAATCTGGCCCTAGATTTTAAAGAAAAACCTCCTTCAACCTTAATAATTTGTCCTGTGATCCAACTATTATCAGGATTTAATAAAAATGAACAAGCTCTTGATATGTCACCAACATTTCCAATTCTACCCAGCAAATGCATATAATTTGATGCCTTTAGCATCATTTCATTTTCTGTAATAATTTTAGTCATATTAGTGTCAGTTAAACTTGGAGCAACTGCATTGAAACGAATGTTTTTCATAGCGTAAGTGCAAGCTGCAGACCTAACTAACCCTTCAACTCCAGCTTTAGCAGCAGAAATAGCATCATGATTAGCAATACCAATAGATGCCGCAATAGAAGATGTCAAAACTACTGAACCACCGTCATTCATATATTTCCCAGCTCCTCTTACGATTGCAAAAGAAGAAGTTAAATTTTTATTAATAACATCTAGATATTCATTAAAATTAGTTTGATGTGCTGCTTTTAAATTAATTGAACCAGAAAAATTAACTACTCCATCTATTCTTCCTAATCTCTCCTTGGCAATTTTAAATATTTTATCTACCTCATCAAAATTCGCCAAATCTGGGCAAATTTCATAATCATAGTTATATTGATCGTGAATATCTTTTGCTTTAATTTTGTCTCTGGAAGTAAAAAAAACATTAGAATTAAATATTTTTAACTTTCGTATTAAATCTTGGGCAATTGTTGAGGTGCCGGCAAAAATCAAATAATTTTTATTCTCAAAAGATTTCATAAGTCTAATTTATTTTAAATAATATTTCGTTCCTCTTTAAAAATGGTAAGCTCCAGGGTTGATTATAATAAGCTCTAATTGGATTACCTAAGTCAGCAGATATTTTTCTATCACCTATAATATCTTCTAAAATTTCCCTATGATCATTAAAATTACTGTCACTAGCAAAACCAGAAAATCTAATAGCTATAAACTTTTGATTCTTAATTAGGTTAATTTTGATTTTAGGGTTATTTGGCTTTGGTAAATTTTGTTCATTAAATTTTTCTGGCATCACAAAAGACATGCTCATATTATTATCAATTTCTTCACGAAAAACAGGAGCAGTCATTTTAATCTCTTGTTTTTGATCATTTTCTCCAGAAATAAATTTAAAAAGAGATCTAAAGGCAGAGTTACCTTCTTCATTATTAGAAATATTTGCCGTTGCCAGAATTATTTTTTTATATTCTCTAACTTCAACATTATCAGATATTTTTTCTAATACCTTATAAGGGCTAATTTCAATAGACATGGCTATATTTGTAAAAAATAAAGAAAATAGTAATATAATTTTTTTCATAATTTTATAAAACTTTAGACATCGTTAAATCGTTGTCTAATAAGCCTCTAAAGCAATAAAATATTACTTTTACTAGAGGTTTAAAAAGAAGCTATTAGCTTTTCATTGTGTTCCATACCTACATTAAAACCAGAAGGTTTTTTTCAAGGGGAACTGTTTAATTTGAATTTGTTATTAAGAATTAAGGTACCACAGTTGCGTTAGTGGAGTATAATTAATTCATAACATTTTTCTTACCTTACTATCAAAATACAAAACATCTTCTATAGAATCAACATTTTGATAAGGAATTTTATTTAAAATTTCTTCAACTAAATTTATAATATCTAAAAATTTTATTTCTCCCTGTAAGAATTTTGATACGGCAATTTCATTAGCAGCGTTTAAAATAGGCAACTTATTACCACCTTCTTTTAAAGCATCAAAAGATAATTTTAGAGATTTAAATCTTGTAAAATCTGGTTTAAAAAAATTTAATTTAGAAATTTCGGCCAAATCTAATGTTTTATGATTAATTTGCAATCTATTTTTAATTTTTAAAGCATAAGAAATTGGTACTTTCATATCAGGAGGGTTCATCATCGCAAGTGTTGCGCCATCGTTATAAGAAACTAAACCATGAATTATTGATTCTGGATGAATTAAAACATTAATCTGATTATTTTTTACTGGAAATAACATAGCAGCTTCAATTACTTCTAGCCCCTTATTTATCATAGTTGCTGAATCAACCGATATTTTTTGACCCATTGACCAATTAGGATGATTTACCGCCTCCTTAATAGTAACATTTTGTAATTGATCTAAAGATTTATATAAAAAAGGTCCTCCGGAAGCTGTTAAAGTAATCTTATCAATTAAGTCTAAATTATCATATTCAAAAATCTGGTAAATTGCATTATGTTCAGAATCAATTGGAATCAATTTAATATTATTTTTTACCACCTCATCCATAATAATTTTGCCGGCCGAAACCAAACATTCTTTATTGGCAATAGCAATATTTGATCCTGCCCTAATAGCATTTAAAGTTGGTATTAAGGCTTTAATACCAACAATTGCGGAAAGAAACAAATCGCATTTATTTTTTGCTAAATTATTAATTTCTTCTTCACCTGCAACAATATGGCAATTTGGCAATTCATTTTTTAATGTTTTATAATGCTGTTCGTTAGAAATACCAATAAATTTTGGTTGAAATTCTTTAGCCTGCAAAACCAATGATTGATAATTATCCCCAGCAATTAAAGCATCGACAGAATATAAGTCATGGTTTTGACGAACAACTTCCAGTGTATTTTGGCCAATAGAACCGGTAGATCCATAAATATAAAGAGATTTTCTATTCACCCTTAGCTATTAAATTTAGATTGATTTTAATTTGTAGATCAACCCATTGTCCAGAAAAGTCAGATTCTTGTCCAATCTTAAAATCTAAACGATTAATTGTAAAATTAGAAATAACATTAACCAAGTTTTTTTTAAAATCTTGTAATTTAAAATCAAAACTTATTTTTTTTAGTAATATTTTTAATAGTTAAATCGCCAAATATTTGAAAATTACCATCTGATTTTTGAATAATTTTTGATGAGTTAAAGTAGCTTTCAGGATAATTTTTAATATTAAACCAATCCATTGTTGGCAAGGCTTTATCATACATATTATTACCAGTTTTAAAACTATCCATAGCAAAAATAATATTAATTTTACTATTTGATAAATTATTTTGATCAAAAAATATCTCTGCCTGATAATTATTAATTTGACCCACAAATTTATTGTCAGCATGGGTAGCAGAAAAAGTAACTGAACTTTCTTTTTGATTTATTTTATATTCTTTCGAATATAAATCATTAATAATAACTGTATTATAAATAATAAAAAATATAGTAATCCTAAAGGTTCTTAACATTATCATAATAAAATATTACAAGTTTTACTTTTATTTGAATAATTTTTTTTATATTCAATAGTTGTGATATATGTTGGCATTTTACTTCATTTTATACTTCATTATCACCTTTCTTCATATCAATGATTAATATATTATTTGTCTGTAAACCACATTCTTTTCAATAAATTTTGCTTATCAATTATTTTATGTTTTATGACAGCTAAAATATGTCCAACAATTGCTAAAAATAAGCAAATTGCAGCAATTAAATGGATCAATTCTGCTAATTTATGCAATCTTCTCTCTCCTGCTAAATTTGGAATATGTGGAAATTCAAAAAGACCAAAGACAATAGTAGGTAAGCCAGATGAACTAGTAGAGACAATAAGCCAACCAGAAAAAACCATAATAAAAATTAAAAAATATAACAAATAATGACCTAATCTAGCTAATTTTATACCTAATCCAGAAAATTTTTTAGGTAAAGGTGGTATATGGGTAAAAATACGGCAAAAAATACGAATAAAACGAGAAATTAATAATAGAGCACCTAGAGATTTTCGATATTGATAGACCATAAATTTTACAGATTTGGTAAGGGTAGCATATTCCATAATTGTGCCGCTAATTCGCATTAAAAATATTGATAATGCCATTACCCAATGTAATAAAATAATTGATTTATGGTAATGATTTTTTTGTAACATAATTACCGTAATTTATAATCATCATAAATTTGATGATCGTTATTTATTTCTGCCAAAACAGAATACTGTTAATTCCATTTTACTAATGGATTACCTAAATTTTGATTTTGAACCAATAGACCCAATAAATGCTGTTATCACACTTTTCTAATTGTAGCTATAGTTGTAATCTTGAATGTAAAGAAAGTTGAACATATTATTAGATAATAATATATTGATAAACTGAAAGAAGTAAAAAAACGTTCTTATAGTAATCTTTGTTTTACAGTCAATTATGCTCTCATAGGTAGCAGTATCTTCTCTTGCAACCTTGAATTAATTAGAATTACTAATTTATCAGAACTTGTTTAAACCCCAAAGGATATAGTTTTAGAATATCTTTTACGGCACATATAACAATAAAAGTTAGGTATCTATATGAAGTTTAAAACAAGTCAATACTTCATAGTAAACTCTCCATCAAAGGTAATTTTTACCTGATCTGCAATATTAGGTATATAAATATCCATTCCCCAATCAGATCTGCTGATATAACTTGTCGCTTTGAATCCTAGAGTTGGTTTTTTTGTAAAAGGTTGTCTCTTCATTGCACCGTTAAAAATTACATTCATTTTTATTTCTTTTGTTACTCCTAAAAATGTTAAATCACCTAGCATTATGCCGTTCTTATCGTCAATTAATTTAACTTCCTTAGATTTAAATGTAATTTTTGGGAATTCATCACTATTGAACCAATCATTTCCTTGTAATTTTTTATCAAAATCTTTTTTTTCTGGATATGGGTATTCAGTTTTAATTGAAAAAGTGTTAATCTCAGCAGTAACTTGACTCTTAGTTGGATTTTTAGCATCAAATTCTATCTTAGCATCAAAATCAGAAAATCTAACTGTATAATCAGAAAGACCCAAATGAGATACTTGCCAAACAATACTAGCATGAGTTTTGTCTAACTGATAGGTTCCTGATGGCAAGTCTTTGTAAGAAACTAAATTTGCAAATGATAAATTAGCAAACAAAATAATAATTATAAGTAGTGATTTAGATAAAGATTTTAACATGATAATATTAAAAAAATAATTTTTAAACCATGAGCATTCCACCATTAATGTGTAGAGTCTGACCAGTTACATATCCAGACTCATCACTTGCCAAATAACAAACTGCTGCCGCAATATCATCCACTGAACCCATTTTACCAGCAGGAATTTTTCCATTAATTGCTTCCTTTTGTTTATCATCAAGAGCGTCTGTCATGTCGGTTGCAATAAAACCGGGAGCCACACAATTAATGGTTACACCTCTTTTAGCAACATCCATCGCAATTGATTTTCCCATCCCAATCATACCAGCTTTGGATGCACAATAATTGGCCTGACCAGGATTGCCAGAGACGCCAACAACAGAAGAAATATTAATAATTCTACCAAATTTTCTTCTAATCATTTTAGTCGTAGCATTTTTATTAAGAATAAAAGTAGATTTAAGATTAATGTTTAAAACATCATCCCAATCTTTATTTTTCATTCTCATAATTAAATTATCTTTAGTAATGCCAGCATTACAAACAAGGATGTCAATAGTGCCAAAAAATTCTTCAGCTTTAAAAAATAAATTTTCAACCTGATCCAAATCAGACAAGTCACATGGTAATATTTTGCATTGACCAGAAATTTCTGATTTTAAATTTTGTAATTTTTCTTCTCTGGTTCCAGAAATAACTATATTAGCACCAGCTTTACTTAAATGTTTAGCAATTGCACCACCAATACCACCACTTGCCCCTGTAATTAAAGCATTTTTACCTTCTAAATCAAACATATATGATTAATTAAAATTTAAAAAATTAATTTTACTTAACTCTTCTTGAAAATTCCTAATATTTTTTAATAGTAGATTGATCGGGATTATTGTCAATATCACTCTTATAATTAACACTATTTATTACCTTGATTAGTCTTTCCATCTTTCTGATTTCATTAGATTCATAACCACCAGATTCTTCTGCATCC
This sequence comes from Rickettsiales bacterium, assembly GCA_020054695.1. GTDB lineage: Bacteria > Pseudomonadota > Alphaproteobacteria > Rickettsiales > UBA1997 > CAJQHK01. The sequence goes on along the minus strand of JAHXBT010000038.1, from coordinate 45,719 downwards.
TTTTTAATTAATAATTTTTTACTTATTGTTTTCTTCTGACTATTATATTTTTTAATACTTTCGATAGACTGACTAGATCTAATCATGCCAGGCAATGAATCGTCAAGGAAAGAAGATAATTTTAACGCACCAAATTCTAAAATTGGATAAAATTTAGAATTTTTAACAAAACTTAATACTTTCCCAGTCGTAACTTCATTATTCAATTGATTAATATTAAATATTTTACTGCTAGAAACATTCAACAACACGGCTAACATAATAGATAATATAATATAAGCTTTAAATACACCAAAAAATAAACCAAGAGATTGATTAATGACACTAGGAATTTTATCTAGCAAAGGCCTAACTAATTTAGAAATTAATATATAAATAATAATAATTGATGAAATAAAAATTATAGCATGTGATGCAACACCAACCAAAAGAGGGTTAACATGACCTATAAAAACATGAGATAATATTGGAGAAAATTTATAAGAAATTAAAAGAGAAGAAACCCAACATAGGGTAGAAGAAAAATCTTTAGAAAACCCTTTTAAAAAAGAAAAAAGGACTATTATTAATAATATTGTTCCAACAATTATATCAAAAGAACTATCTATCATTATACAATCTTATAAAAGGTAATTTTAATAATTGTTTCTTAAGAAAATACCCACTACTTGTAAAATTATTATCACAATTATTATTAGATAAATCTTTTACAATATTAGATATATTAGATTTAACTTTAGCAAATTTCATAATATTTTTAATTTGACTATCAAAATATAACAAACTCTTATCAATTGAGTTATTTTTAGAAAAATATAGCAAAGTTCTTAAATATATTTTAGATAACAGAATTCTTTTTGTATAAAAATTATAATCAGTAGATTTATCACCAATTTCATACCATACTAAATCAGAAAATTCATATGATGTTTTTACTGAAAAAGTAATAGTTTTTGGATTATTCTTTAAATAAAATATAATTTGACGAAAACTATCATAATTTTTAGAAATCAACCCTAACCTAATCTCCATCAATTTACGAATTTTTGTTGAAACACCCAAATTAGAAATGTCAATCATCTTAATTTCTTTTATGACATCTTTATTTAAAATATCATTGGCAAAAATAAACAAATCAAGCAAGCCATTGTCAAATAAAATATCCTTTAACCTTGATTCAAATCCAGACTCAATTACTGATCTCTGCAATATTTCGTTACTGCAACCTTCAATTGCAGAAATTTCAAAAAATTTTTTTAATATTTTTTCTTTATTTTCATCTGAATCAATTAATGACATATTTTGTAAATAATTTTTTGGTACAACATTCCTATATTAGTCTAAAATTGCCAAATTTTGACACAAATGACAAGAGGATTTTAAAAAAATTCTGAGTAATTTGCAATTAATTCATAAGTAAAAACAACCTGATTTGATTAGAAAATTAATTGTGTAAAATTTTTGTTTTTCTAATATCGGTTAATTTACCATTAATAGCTGCTGCTACTGCCATTTGTGGGCTTACTAAGTGAGTTCTACCACCACGACCTTGCCTACCCTCAAAATTTCTGTTAGAAGTAGAAGCGCATCTTTCGCCAGATTTTAATTGATCAGCGTTCATAGCTAAACACATGGAACAACCAGGCTCTCTCCACTCAAAACCAGCATCAATAAATATTTTATCTAAACCTTCTAACTCAGCCTGTTTTTTAACCAGACCTGAACCCGGAACAACCATTGCTAATTTAATATTTTTAGCAATTTTGTTATCTTGAGCAATTTTAGCGGCAGCTCGTAGATCTTCAATACGCCCATTAGTACAAGAACCAATAAATATTTTATCAATTACAATATCTTCTAATTTAGTACCGGAAGTTAAACCCATATATTCTAAAGATCTTTTTACTGCACCACCTTTTAGGTTATCAAAATCTTCAGGGGAAGGAATAGAGGCTGAGATTGGCAAGGCATCTTCCGGGCTAGTACCCCAAGTGACAAAAGGTTCAATGTTATCAGCATTTAAAGTAACAATTTTATCATATTTGGCATCTGAATCAGAAATTAAAGACTTCCAATGAGAAGCAGCTTGATTAAACTTCTCCCCCTTTGGAGCAAAAGGACGATCTTTTAGATACTCAAAAGTTTTTTTATCCGGGGCAATCAAACCAGAACGCGCCCCAGCTTCAATAGTCATATTGCAAATAGTCATTCTCCCTTCCATAGAAAGATTTTTAATAACTTCTCCGCTATATTCAATAACATAACCAGTTCCACCAGCAGTTCCAATTTTAGCAATAATTGCCAAGGCAACATCTTTAGCTGCAACATATTCACTTAACTTACCATCAATTTGTACTAAAAGATTTTTAGATTTTTGTTGTGGTAAAGTTTGAGTTGATAAAACATGTTCAACCTCACTAGTACCAACACCAAAAGCCAAAGCACCAAAAGCGCCGTGAGTTGCAGTGTGGCTATCACCACAAACAATTGTCATACCTGGTTGAGTAAATCCTTGCTCTGGCCCAACAATATGTACAATACCTTGCTTTTCATCATCAAGATCGAAATATTTAATACCAAACTCTTTGCAATTATTTTCTAAAGTTTGAATTTGAGTTTTAGAAACCAGATCTAAAACACCTTCAACACCATTACCACGGTTTTCTCTGGTAGTTGGTACATTATGATCAGCAACTGCTAAATGAAAATTAGGATTACGAACTTTACGGTTATTCATTCTTAACCCTTCGAAAGCTTGAGGTGAAGTAACTTCGTGAATTAACTGCCTATCAATATAAATTAAACTAGAATTAGAATCTGAATTTACTAAATGTGAGTCCCAAATTTTATCGTAAAGTGTTTTTCCTGTCATTTGAATTATTAAATTATTAAATTTTAAAAAGATTGTAAGACAAAAGGAAAAGAAGTCAATATCCTCGTCAATTATTGAATAAAATTATGGAATTTTTGTAATTCAGAAAAAAGATATTGCCATAATTCATCATTCTTATCACACCATTCTTTTGAGTTAATATCGTAAGAAAAATATTTGGCTCCTGTATTTGGAGAAGAATACCAGATTTTTTGACTAGCGCGGTGTTTGTTGATGATATATTTTTGTCCCGTTGCAAAAATCTTAATATCCAAAATACCATCAAGATAATCTACCTCAAAAATTGAATCTTCATCATTATCTTCAATATAGTCAGATATTTTTAAAAGGATTTTTTCTGCAAAAACTTCAAAATCTGTTTCATCCATATAAAGACAATCAGTCATAATTTTTAATTTTATAATATTATTTTATGAAAATTATTACCCCACTAAAATGATTAAAGATCAAATTCAATTTAAACAACGCCCATTATACTAGCATAATAACAATTAAATTTCTTAACTCAAATAATTTTAGCTAAATAAAATTATTACATAATTTGCTTCAAAACCAATCTCCAATTAGGTTGTTTGGTTTTAAAATATCAAAGAAAGTTAACTAGTTAAGCAATCTAGCCAATTCTTTTAATTATACGTCCCTTAGTCAAATCATAAGTTGTCATTTCTACCTCAACCTTATCACCTTTTAAAATTCTAATTTTATTCTTACGAATTTTACCGGAAGCATGTGCTGTAATAATAAAGTTATTTTCCAGAGTAACTCTAAATATTGTATTTGGTAAAACTTCAGTTACAACTCCGTTAATTGTTAAAAGATCATCCTTCGGCATATTAAAAAATTAAGATTTTAAAAAAATTACTTCTTTTTCTGAAGATAACTCTTCAGAATATTTGTAACCTTGAGAATGCGAGAAATTATATAAGATTTCAAGATTTATTTCATCAAAAGATAAAATATAGCGAATAAATTCACCTTTTAATTTTTTAGAAATATGACCAGCGTTTTTTGCTTTACCATTTTTTATTTCAAAAAAATTAATTAAATAAATATTATTATTTTGGATATCGGTAGCCTTTCTATGAGCTTGAGGCAAAATATCTAGGATAACTTTATCTTGAAATTCAGTTTCTAAAGTTTTTTTAAGAATATTTTTCCAATAATTATCAATTTTAATATTAGAAAATTTTGCCGAAATTGATAACTTATAATTTGGAATTAAATCCCCAGATTTTAATAAACCAAATAAACCATCAATAAATAAAATTGCTTCATTAGCATTCTTTTTTTGCTTTTGATCAAGAGTTTGATAATTAATAGCATTAAACATCACACCAGAATATCTTTCAATTGCTGGCAAAGTTAATTTTTGATCAAAATCTTCTAAGAGATCAATAATTTGATTAAGATTGGTTTTAACAGAAAATAATTTTTCTAAATTCTTATCATCAGCATTAGAAATAAATTCCAGTAATTTTTGTAACAAATAATCCCTACCTTTTTCTAAAAAATTAAAAGAATTTTGTTTTTTTACTGTAATATATTTTTTCTCTCCTCCTGCTAATTTACCTTCTGATGGAGGTAGAAGAATTTTATAATTTGTCAAAATAATTATTACAAGAAGTTAGCTAACTAATAAATAATCTAAAATATCCTAGCACAACAAGTCCTACAAATAAATTTGCCAGAAATCCAACCTTTGCCATTTCGCTAATTTTTATTAATTTACTTGAGAAAATAATAGCATTTGGCGGCGTTGACATAGGTAGCATAAAGGCACAAGAGCAGGCAATAACAGCCGGTAAAACAATATCAAATTGTCCTTCAACTCCAGACATATTTAAACCAATTTCAACTAAAATTGGAATCATAATCGCAATTAAAGCAGCATTACCAATAAATTCTGTTAAATATATTGTTAAAAACAAAGCTATGATGATAGCAATTAAAACACTACCCCCAGACCATATTGAAATATAATCACCCAAAATAGTAATAATACCAGAAGATTCCAGGGCTTTAGCAATTGAAATACCTCCACCAAACAAAAGTAAAGTACCCCAAGAAATCTCTCTTGCATCTTCCCAATTTAAAATTGCATCATCTCTTTTTTTGTTAGGTAACGCAAATAACAAACTAATTCCCATGATACCGATTGAAGCATCATGTATTTTAAATGGTAAATAAGATTTAAAAATCCAACCGCAAGCAATTATAGCAAAAACAATCAAAACATTAATTTCTTCGTAAGTGATTTTTCCTAATTTTTTAAATTCTTCACTAATAAATTTATGAGTATCTGACATATCAGCATTTATTTTCCCCATGAAGTTTTTTAAATAAAGCCACATTAATAAAATCAATATCACAACTAGCGGGAAGAACATATTAAACCATTCCATAAATTGAAATTCATAATTTACCGACTCACTAGCGTAAGATGCAAATATTGCATTTGGCGGCGTACCAATTAATGTTGCCATACCACCAATTGAGGCAGAATAAGCAATAGCAATTAGGAGGTATTTAGCAAAAACATCAAATTTTTGATCTTGTTTATTTAATACATGAATAACTGACATTGCTATAGGTAACATCATCATAGTTGTAGCAGTATTACTAATCCACATACTCAAAAAAGCAGTTGCAATCATAAAGCCAAGCATAACTCCTGAAATTGATCTACTAGTAAATTTAAGAATATAAAGAGCAATTCTTTTGCTTAAATTCCATTTACTAATAGCAATTGCCAAGATTAAACCACTTAAAAATAGGAAAATAATCTTGTTACCATAATTTTTTGACACATCGCCAACTTCCATAATACCAAATAAAGGCATCATAAAAAGCGGAAAGAGAGAAGTAACAGGAATTGGCAAAGCCTCTGTAATCCATAAAGAAAAAATAAAAACACTAACAGCAATTACATTTATTATCTCTGGTGTAAATGTCTTATTATTAGGCAAATTCAAAAGTAATAAAAATAAAATGATAGAAAACAATATTTTTAAAATTCTGTTATTGAGTAATATATTCATTATGATATTATTTGCATTTTTTAGTAATTTAAAACCCCGTTTTGAACAAAAAAGATAAACTTTTATTCCTAACAGGGATATTATACTGGACCTCATACTAAAAATGATGTCAATTTGAAAATGCTATTAACAGTGGTAATTTAAAAAATTTTAATCATAAAATGTTAAAAGTTAAGATAATAATATATTTTATTTGCTATTTTTTTATTACAAATAGCACTATGGCACAAAACATATCAGAAAAACACAAGTTAGAATTAGCAAAAATTGAAAATTATTTAAATCAAATAATATATCTTTCTTCTGATTTTATTCAAACTTCACCAGAAGGAGATGTAAATTACGGCAAATTTTATTTATCTCGTCCTGGTAAAATGCGTATTGAATATGATAAAGAGATACCTATCCTAATTGTTGTCAATGGTAGTATATTGTCATATTTAGACTTAGAGTTGGAAGAAAATTCTCAATTTACAACTAGTAGCACGCCAGCATCTTTTTTAACACGTAAGAATATATTATTTTCTGCCAAAGATATTGAACTGCTAGATTTTACAGATGATGGTAAAAGATACATCGTATCTATTAGAAAAAAAAATCGCAAAGAAGCCGGAATATTTTATTTAATTTTTAATAAGAACCCAATATCATTCCTAGAAATGCGTGTTAAAAATGATTTGGATCAAATTACTGATATCTCATTCATAAATCCTGATTTTAGATCAAAAATTTCTTCTAATAAATTTATCATTAGAAACTCTAATTTACCTCAATGAGAAAAAGAAATAGAAGAAAAATTATAAGTGATATAAATGTTACACCCTTCGTTGATGTACTTTTGGTATTATTAATAATATTTATGGTTTCTGCACCCTTAATGAGTGGCAATATTAAAGTTGACTTGCCCAAAGGCTCACCTAAAAAGAAAAATTCTTATCAAGAAAATAAAGTAATTATTGCTGTTAAAAGTAGCGGAACAATATATTTAGAAGGGAAAAAAGTTAGATTAAAAACCTTAGGTAAAAAATTAAAAAAACTTACTAATAAAGATATGCGTAGTCAAATTTTTATCAAAGCAGATAAATCATTAAACTACGGAACAGTAATGGATATAATAAAAGAAATTAATGATAGCGGGTTTGCATCTGCCTCTTTAATTACCGAAATTAAATGATGAAAATAATCACTATAATTATTGCAGCTGGTAAAGGAAAGAGAATGAAATCTAAAATTCCAAAACAATATTTACCATTTAAAAATAAAACAATTTTATATCATTCTATTTTACCCTTCCTAAGTCATCCAAAAATTTCTGATGTTATTTGCTCTATATCAGAAGATGATATTGATTTATATAAAAACTCTATTGGCAACTTAAATATTTTGGAACCCATTTTTGGCGGTGTAGAAAGGCAGGATTCAGTTAGGTTGGCCTTAGAAAAAATTCAACAATTAAATCCAGACTTAGTATTAATTCACGATGCTGCTAGACCTTTTGTAACAAATGATATTATCAATAATATAATCTATAGCTTAAAGAAAAATAAAGCTGTAATTCCAGCCATTACAATTTTTGATACTATTAAAAAAGTAAAAAATGGATCAATAGAAAAAACAATTTCTCGTGAAAATCTTTATTTAGCACAAACCCCTCAGGCTTTTACTTATAATTTAATTTACGATCTACACCAAAAATATAAAAACCAAAAATTCACTGACGATTCTTCGCTATGTGAAAAAGAAAATATCTCTGTAAAAATTATCACCGGCAACATTAATAATTTTAAAATAACAACAAAGGAAGACTATGAAAGAGCAAAAAAATATTGTTAAATCAGGTATTGGAATTGATATTCATAAATTTACTGAAGAAAAATTTGATAATAACTTTATTAAAATTGCCGGTGTTGATGTTAAGTTTTCAAAAAAGATAATTGCTCATTCTGATGGTGACGTAGTGATTCATGCCATTATTGATGCTATTTTGGGATCAATATCTAAGGGGGATATTGGTGATTATTTTCCTGATAATGATCCAAAATTCAAAGGAATAGATTCTCAATTTATGCTTTTAGAAATTAAAAAGCTACTTGAACAAGAAAAACACAAAATAGTCAATATTGATCTAACTATAATTTGTGAAGAACCAAAAATTTCTCAATATAAGGTAAAAATGAAAGAAAATTTAACTAAATTATTAGAAATTGAACAAAATCAGCTCAATATCAAAGCTACAACTTGTGAACAAATGGGGTTTTTAGGAAGAAAAGAAGGAATTTGCTGCCAAGCAATATGCAGTACCCATTATCATTAACAAATGAATTAATTCTAATTTAAATTTAGAAAATAGAAAAATTAAAAGTTGATTTGTTAAAAGCAGTAAATAAAATTGTCCTTTACTTCCATTAATGATACTATGTCATCATTTTTCACTGGCCCCTTCGTCTAATGGTTAGGACGCCACCCTTTCACGGTGGAAATACGGGTTCGAATCCCGTAGGGGTCAGGTTAGTTTAGCAAAATACTATCTTAATTTTAACTTCTCTATATTAATGAATAACATTATTATATAATTTTACTATAATATAGTTCAGGTTAATATTTTTTATTCTCAAATTGCAAAAAATTGTTATAACAACTTAGTCTATAGTTCATATGATTGATTTAATAGATTAATTAAATAAAGAGGTATTATATGATTAATCTATTATCTTTTTCTTTGAATATTTAAATAATTGCCCATTTGAACGTCGGATAATTTTCTAAAAAAAGTATCGATCTGATGGCCAGATAGTATTTTATTTAGCGTAAATTAATTATGTTTAAGTTTATAGCATGTTACTAATTCCACCATGTATTTCTTAAGTTACATGATCAATGTCTAAACCCCATTGCTACAATATAATTTTCTTTAGATTCTTTTCTTGATGATTTTGGTTTAAAATGCTTGACAATTTTAAAATTATCTTTAAATTTTTGCAACAACTCTTGATCCGAACCACCCTGAAAACTCTTACCAATAAAAATTCCACCCTCTTTTAGGAATTTAATAGAAAAATCTAAACACTCTTCTAAAAGAGAGATAATTCTAATATGATCAGTTGTCACATCACCACAAGTATTTTGCGCCATATCCGACATAATAATATCACATTTTCTACGACTCTTGAAATTATTTTGTAGAATATTTTCAATAATTTTAATAATATTAGGATCAGTAAAATCTTGTTGTATAAATTTTACACCTTCAACTTCTTCCATCTCTAATAAATCAAGTGCCAAAATATTACCTGAATTTTTTAAAGCCGCAATTTGACTCCAACCTCCCGGTGCTGCGCCAAGATCAATAATAATTTTATTTTTCTTAAAAATTTGAAATTTTTCATCAATTTCAATAATTTTAAAAGCAGCGCGTGAACGATAATTTAATGCTTGAGCTTGTTTTACATAAGGGTCGTTTAATTGACGCGAGAGCCAACGAGAAGAAGAGTTGGTTCTGCCTCTGGCTGTTTTTAATTTGGTAAATTTATTTCTTATATTTTTTTGCATCTTCTATGATCATTACGGGAATATTGTCTTTTATTGGATAAGATAAGTTGCATTTTGGGCAAATAATTTTATCCTCCTCTTGAAACACATTGCCCTTACAAATTGGGCAAGCCAAAATTTTTAATAGTTTTAGATCTAAATTTTGCTTCATTAGTTGTATCTTTTAATATTTGACTAAGATAATTTAAAAAATTATATTTGATAATTTCGATTTTGCAACAAACCCAATGTATTTAAAAATAAAAAACCTATTATCGCATATTGTTAAATCTTTAACATATTCTATTATAGATACCGTCCTTCATGATGGAGTAGAACATGCTGGTTATTTGGCATTCTTATTTATTTTATCTCTTTTTCCTTTTTTGATTTTCTTTGTTTCAATTATAGCTCTAGCTAGTAATTTGGATAGTTTTTCAACCATATTTTCTCAAATGGCAAATCAAATTCAGGATACTGACATGATTAGCTCATTAATTAATTCTATAGGAATTGAAAAATTATCTTCAGCGGTAACACCTAGAATTGAAGAAATTACCTCTGGGCCACCACAAAGTGTATTAACAATTGCCTTTATTGGCATCATCTGGACAGCCTCCTCAGCTATTGAAGGTATTAGAACTATTCTTAATAGGGCATATCGTATTGACTCTTTACCACCATATATATGGCGACGCTTATTAAGTATAGGACAATTTATATTCTTTGTTTTTTTTCTACTTATAGTGTCATCAATTTTAATAACATATAGCTTTTTTGACATATCAAATTTTAATCAAAATTTAATATCTCTAAAAAAAATTATTACAATATTAATATCTATTAAAATAATTGCTTTTATTTATTATGTTATACCTAATACCAAACAAAAGTTTAAAAATACTCTACCCGGCGCGTTAATATGTGTTATTTTATTTTGGCTAATTTTAAAATTATTTACCATATATTTACAAAATTTTAACCAATTTAACTTATTATACGGTAGTTTAGCGGGTATAGTTGCAACCTTAATGTTTTTTTTCTTCGTAGCTTTAGCATTTATAACAGGTGCTGAATTTAATTATCACTTTAATAATAAAAAGGATAAATAATAACGAAAATATATTATATCATTTCTTACCTTTAAAGCTACTTTTGTTATAAAGAAATATGTATAATAACTTTTAAATATCAGTATAAATTAATAATTAATTAAAATGAAGTTTCCTCATTGGCCGTCACCAAAAGGATATAGAAATATCAAATTTGGCCTTGACAGAGTTTATAAATTACTAGAAAGATTAGGTAACCCACATTACCTCCTGCCCCCAACAATTCATATTGCTGGCACCAATGGCAAAGGATCTAATATTGCTTATCTTGATGCAATTTTTACTGATGCTGGCTATAAGGTTCACAAATATATTTCACCACATTTAGTTGAATTTAATGAAAGAATATCTCTTGCTGGAAAGCAAATTGATGATTCCTATCTCACCAAAATATTAAATGAATGTCAAAAAGCCGCCGAAATTGAGCCAAAAATTGAAGTAACATTCTTTGAAGGTATAACAGTTGCTGCATTTTTAGCTTTTTCTAAAATTAAAGCTGATATTTTACTATTAGAAGTTGGTATGGGAGGAAGGCTGGATGCAACTAACGTCATTTTAGACCCAATTGCAACCATCATAACTCCCATCTCCAATGATCATCAGGAATTTTTGGGTAATTCTCTAGAAAAAATTGCATTTGAAAAATCTGGAATTATAAAAGATAAAATACCAGTAATTATAGGGAAGCAAGAAGAGTCAGCTACAAAAATTATTAGCTATATAGCTCAAAAGAAAAAATGTCCTCTTTATATCTTGGGCAAAGATTGGAATGTAAGCGAAGAAGATAATAATATTAAAATAAAAATTAATGACCATAAAATAAAATTACCGCTACCATCGTTAGTTGGTCATCATCAAATAGAAAATGCTAGTACGGCAGTTGCAGCAATTTTAGCACAAAACTCTATTGAAGTTTCTGACCTAAATTTAATACATGGCTTAAAACAAGTAAAATGGCCAGCTAGGTTAGAAAAAATTGAATCAGGTCAATTAGTTAAAAAAATGGTCAAGAATTATGATATATTTCTTGATGGTGGACACAATGAAAATTCTGCAAAAGCAATTAGCAATTGGATTATAAAAGAAAATATCAATTTTATCAAAAAAGGAATCAAACCTCCTCCTACCTATTTAATCTGCGCTATGTTAGAAAATAAAAATATCTTTCGTTTTCTAAAATATCTTTCTGGTAATATTGATTTTGCAATCGGCATGGAAATAGATGGAGAAACACAGACAAAAACATCAGAAAAAATTGCTAAAAATGCTTTGGAAGTAGGTATAAGAGCCATAGATGCCGAAAATTTTGAACAAGCATTTTATTATATCCAAGCCATAGACGGAGATAATAAACAAAACAAGAGAGGATTTATTAAAAAACTAAATCCATTTAGGAAAAAGAATAATGCTAGAATTTTAATTTGTGGATCATTATATTTTGTTGGTCAATTTATGGAAAAAAATGCAGAAAAAAAACAGACCAAAAAGTAAAAAAGAAACTAAAAAAGAAAAGTTACAATCTGCTTTGCGACAAAATTTATTAAGACGCAAAAAATCAGATGATAAAAATAATAATAAAAACAATGCATAAAATAGCTTTCCAAGGATCATTCGGCGCTTATTCTCATTTGGCATGTAATGAATTTTATCCAGATTATAAATCAGTCAAGTTTCGAAGTTTTAAAGAGGTGTTTTCAGCAGTTGCAAATGAAGAAGTTGATTACGGAATTTTACCATTAGAAAATTCCTATGCTGGACGAGTTTCTGAAATCCATAATTTACTACAAAATAGCAATCTTTTTATTGTTGCTGAACATTTTCTCAAAATTGAACATAATTTGGTAGGAATTGCAGGAGCTAAAATTGAAGATATTCAAAAAATATATTCTCACCCTCAAGCGCTAATGCAGTGTGGTGAAAATATTGATAAAGATATTGAACAAATTAGTTATAGCAATACAGCAGAAGCAGCCAAATTTATTGCTAATAAAAACGACAAATCTTTGGGAGCTATTTGCTCAAGATATGCTGCTAAAATTAATGATTTAGAGATATTGCAAGAAAATATTCAAGATAGTAAAAATGACAATATGACTATCTTTATGGTCATTTCAAAAAAATGTAGTAAGATTGATCAAGAAAGAAAAATTATAACCACATTATCTTTTACTATCCGCAATATTCCAGGTGCTTTATATAAATCTCTTGGAGGATTTGCCACTAATAATATCAATATGATCAAATTAGAAAGTTATATACCTGGGGGAATTTCCCAGCAAGCAAAATTCTTTATTTCTATCGAAGGTAACCCCGAAGATAGAAATGTTGCTTTAGCACTTAGTGAATTAGGATTTTTCTCTAAGACTACTAAACTAATTGGCATTTATAATGCCGATCCAAAAAGGGTTTAATTATGAGTAACACCAATTATAATTAAAAATGAAAATAGCAATTATTGGCTCTGGCATATCAGCCTTAGCAGCAGGTTATTTTTTACATAAAAAATATGATCTAACCATTTTTGAAAAAAATGACTATATTGGCGGCCATTCCAACACAGCTAATATTAATTTTGATCGTAAGAAAATAGCTGTTGATACTGGTTTTATTGTTTTTAATTTTAGAACCTATCCCAATCTAAAGAACCTATTTGAAAAATTAGGAGTTGTAATTGAAAAAAGCAACATGTCCTTTGGTATTAGGGATTTTGATCAGAATTTTGAATATAGCGGTAATGATTTAGGAGGTTTATTTGCTCAAAAATCCAATATTTTTAAGCCAAAATTCCTTAAAATGTTGCTTGATATTGGTAAATTCAATAAGGAAGCTATAAAATTAGTCAAAAATAATAATATTTCTAACAAAACTACCTTAGATAAATTTATTACTGATTTAAAATTAGGAGAATATTTTAAAAATTATTATCTTTTCCCCATGGCTGGTGCTATTTGGAGCTGTCCTTTAGAATTAATTAAAAACTATCCTGCTAAAAACTTTTTACAATTTTTTTATAATCATGGTCTTCTGACAATTTTTAATCAACCACAATGGTATACCGTCAAGGATGGATCGCAAGAATATATTAAAAAATTAAGTGCTGATTTTAAAGATAAAATTAAATTGAATTGTCAAATTACAAAATCTAAACAAAAAGGAAAGAAAATTATTTTAACTGACAAAAAAGGTTGCGATTATGAATTTGACAAAGTAATTTTTGCTTCTCACGCTGATCAAACTTATAAAATTATAAAAGATAAAACTAAAGAAGAAAAAGAAATTTTATCAAAAATTAAATATAGTAAAAACATAGCTGTTTTACATAAAAATAAAAATCAAATGCCTAAAAATAAAAAAGCTTGGGCTAGTTGGGTTTATTTATCTTCTAAAAAGAATAATCAAGCTTCTTTGACCTATTGGATGAATAATTTACAAAATTTAGGCACTGATAAACCTCTTTTTGTTACTTTAAATCCTTTTAAAAAAATTCCTAAAAAAGATATAATTTCTAGCTATGATTATGAACATCCAATTTTTAATTTAGATGGGGTAGAAGCAGCAGCAAAATTAGATATGATTCAAAATAAAAGAAATATCTATTTTTGTGGTGCTTGGACTAAATATGGTTTTCATGAAGATGGACTTAATTCTGCTATTAATATTATGAAATATTTTAACATTAAGAAACCCATTTAATATGTTTAAATATTTTCACAAGCCATTTTTAATTAAGGGAGAAATTATGCATCATCGCTTTTTCCCTAAAAAAAATTCTTTTAAATATGATAGTATTTATATTTCCTTTCCTATTTCTTGTATTAATCAATTAAAAAATAAGTTATTTTCTTTTAATAAATTTAATCTTTTTAGCTTTTATAACAAAGACTATGATCAAAATAATTCAAAATATTTAACTAATTGGTTACAAGATATTTTGCAAAAAAATCAAATAAATAATATTAGAAATATAATTCTTTTTACCCATCCTAGAATTTTAGGTTATGTTTTTAATCCAGTTAGTTTTTGGCTATGTTTAGATAACAATAATGATTTAATTGCCGTTTTAAGTGAGGTTAGCAATAGAAACAAACAAAAACATAACTATCTTTGCGTTAAAGAAAATATTGAGCCAATAAATTCTAATGAATGGTTAGAGGCTAAAAAAGAATTTTATGTTTCTCCTTTTATGGAAATTGAAGGAAAATATAAATTTAAATTTGAAAGAAAGGAAAATAAAATGAATTTTTATATTAATTATTTAGTGGATGGTAAATTAAAATTATCAACTTATCTAAAATGTAATTTTATTGAATTTAATGCTAGAAATTTAATAATAAATTTTTGTAAAATTCCTTTTGCAACTTTTAAAACAACAATATTAATTCATTATCAGGCCTTAAAATTATTTTCTAAAAAGATTAAATTTTATAAATGTCCGAAGCAAATAAAAAACATAACAATTTCTGAAAATGGAACAAAAAATTCTTAAATATTTAGAAAAAATAAAAAGTGGTTATTTAGAAATCACCACTCCACAAAAAAATAGAATTGAAATTGGTGATAAAAATAGTAAAATTAAAGCTGATATTAATATTAATAGTTGGCATTTAGTTGACTTAGTCTTGTCAAAGGGAGATATTGGTTTTGGTAAAGCCTATATTGAAAATATTTTTACAACTACAAGTTTAGAAAATCTTTTGTCTTTTATTACTGCTAATCAACAGGAACTAGAACCTTTATTTCATAGTAATATTCTATATTCAGCCTTTTTTCAAATTAAAAATCTTTTTAAAAAAAATAGCCTTAAGGGTAGTAAAAAAAATATTGAATATCATTATGATTTAGGTAATGATTTTTATAAATTATGGCTTGATGAAACTATGAGCTATTCCTCTGGCATTTTTGATAGTGATAATTGTTTGGCAGAATCTCAAAAAAATAAATATCATAGAATTTTAGAAAATCTTAATAAAAATGGTGCTGATATTTTAGAAATTGGTTGTGGCTGGGGTGGTTTTATCCATGAAGCAAGTAAAAGAGGTTATCATATTAAAGGTCTAACATTATCCCATGAACAAAAATCATATGCTGATAATTTAATCAAAGAAAAGAATCTTAATGCCAAAATTTATATTCAAGATTATCGTTTAGAAAAAGAAAAATTTGATAATATTGTCTCTATTGAAATGTTTGAAGCTGTTGGCAAAGATTATTGGAATGACTATTTTGCTAAAATAAAAGAATGTTTAAAAAAAGATGGTAAGGCCATGATTCAAACTATTGTTATTGATGATAAATATTATAACAAATACCTTAAAACTTCTGATTATATTAGGGAATATATTTTTCCAGGAGGATTTTTACCATCACCAAATATATTTAAAAAATTAGCCAATGATAATAATTTAAGAATTATTGAGGAGTTCCAATTTAGTGATTCCTATAATAAAACATTATTGCAATGGTTAGAAAATTTTAATTCTAAAAAATCAGAAATTCTTAAATTAGGGTATAGTGAAAAATTCTTTAAAAAATGGCAATTTTATTTAGCATATTGTGCCGCTGGTTTTAATTGCAAAAGAACCAACATAGTACAATATTGCTTGGGACATGTGTAGACAATGATTACGAATTCCATTTGAAAAAACTAAAGGTATTACTAAGTTAACGCAACAAAGTTCCAACAACGAAGTTCCAAGAAAATATTAGGACATAAATATTAGCTATACATATGAATAAGAGGTTAATATTAACATCAAATTCTACGGCTTAGAATTATAGTATTGGCTCTAATTAGTAATTTAATTTAGAGTTTTATCCTAGAAAAAGAAAAAAATTAGGTGTAATTTATGTTAACAACATTAACCTAAAGCAATAATGCTTCCTTAAATTTCCAATTACCAATTAAAAACTACCGTAAAGATAAAATAATGTAGCAAATATGAAAGAAATAGTTATACTAATATGCATTATATTTATCTCTACCACCGTAAGGGCAAATAATATTATAAAAAATAGTAATTATAAATATTGTAATTTTCATAATTTTACTTATTTTTTCTTAGATATCTACGACATCTATCTTTGTGTTAATGAAAAAAAGTTTTTTGCTCAAGAAAAAATATATCAGAATAATTTTTCAATCATCATTCAATATAATATGAATTTTTCTAATAAGGAATTAGCTAAATCATCAATCGAAGAGATTAGTCGCTATTATGACATTAATGATTCAGATAAAACAAAATATTATCAAAAATTGCTTACTATTTTTCCAAATATTAAAAAAACAGATATTATTGAAGCCAGATATAATAATGGTATTACAAAATTATATCATAATCAAAATTTTACTGGAAAAATTAAAAATAATAAATTTAGTAAAATTTATTTAGATATTTGGTTACACAAAAATAATAAATATCAGACAATGATCAAGGATTTATACCGCAATGCAATTAACTAATAAAAACCTTATTACCTATTCTTTACTAGGCTTTTGCCTAGCTTTTATGGGTTTGCCCCTATATATTTATTTGCCCAATTACTATGCTGATAATTTTAATATTAGTTTACAAAATATTGCCTTAATTTTATTTACCACCAGATTATTTGATACTATACAAGATCCTATTTTTGGCTTTTTTAGTGATAAATATTCTTACTTGAAAAGAAAAATTATTTTTTATCTAGCACCCTTTATGGGATTATCATTTTTGCTATTATTTTATCCATTAAATATTATCAATATTCATCTTTGGCTAATAATTATGTTAATTATCACTTTTAGCCTTTATAGCGCTGTTTATATTAATTATCAATCTTACGCAGTTAGCTTTAGTGATGACTATCATACTAAAACCAAAATTATCGCCTATCGTGAAATTTTCTTTATATCTGGCATTATCTTTGCTGCCCTTATTCCCGCTATCCTATTTAAAATTTTTGATGAAAAAACCAGCTTTTTAATTGTTGGATCTTTCTATCTCATTTTAGCAACTATTTTTGCGGTAATTTTTTATTTTTTTGCACCTCATAATAATTATAAAATTAAACAAACATCTAATTTTAAAAAAATATTTTCTAATAAAATTTTACAAAAATTTGCCTTGGTCTTTCTATTTAACGCTTTTTCTGCTGCAATTCCTGCTATTTTGATTATGTTCTTTGTTGAAAAAGTTCTCAATGCTAAAGATTTGATTGGAATCTTTTTGCTACTTTATTTTTCTGGCTTAATGATTGGTACTATTTTGTGGACAAAATTATCCAAAGCCCTAAACAATAAATCAAAAACTTGGCTTATTTCCATCTTTTTTACCTTAATAATTTTTAGTTTTTGTTATTTTTTAGGTGAGGGAGATATTTTATATTATAGCATTATTTGTATTTTATCTGGAATTGCTTTTGGTGGAGATTTTGCACTGGCTTTTTCAATCTTAACAGATATTATCCAAAAGGATAAGTTAGAAAACAACCAAACCATAATTTTTGGTTTTTGTAATTTTATGGTTAAAATTTCTTTAACTTTGTCTTCTTCTATTTTAATTTATTTTATAGGTTTTTTTGAGAATGATGTTAATTTACAATCAGGATTTATTTCATTTTCTTACGCTATTTTACCAATAATTTTCCGATCTTTAGCTGGCTTTATTCTTTATAAAAATTTTACAAAATAATTTTTACAAAATGAAAAAAACAATTTTATCTATTATTATTATGTCTTTATTTTCTTGCTCAAATATTACTCCTAAAACTTATGAAAATAATCATCCAAAATTAGATATTAGACAATATCTTAATGGCAAAATTAAGGCTTGGGGTATGTTAGAAGACAGATCTGGGAAGGTTACTAGAAGATTTGTAGTTGATATGGAGGGTAAATGGGATGATAATGAAGGTATTTTAGAAGAATATTTTACCTTTGATGATGGTGAAAAAAGTGAAAGAATTTGGACTATAAAATTCTCTGATAATCATCATTTTACTGCTACAGCTTCTGATGTAATTGGTCAGGCTAAAGGGTCGCAATATGGTAATGTCATGCAAATGGAATATATTTTAGACCTTGAAATAGACCACCAGAAGAAAACCAGATATAATGTTAAATTAGATGATTGGATGTATTTGCTTGATGAAAAAATTCTTGTAAACAAATCAGATATTAAAAAATTTGGTATCACTTGGGCAAGATTAACAATATTTTTCCAGAAAATAGATTAGTATAAGTAAATCATGCAAAATTATTATCAAAATAAAAATATTTTAATTATTGGCGGAAGTTTTGGTATTGGAGAAAATTTATGTTATAAATTAGACAAATTGGGAGCAAATCTAATAATTTCTGCCAGATCAAATGATAAATTAAATAATTTATGCCATAAATTAGAAGGCGATCAACTATCTATAAAATGCGATATTACAAAAAAAACTGATCTAAAAAATTTACAAAAGCAGATTTTTGATAAATGGACACAAATTGACATTATTATTTTTTGTGCTGGTATTTATCAACCAATGAATTTAAAAAATTTTAATCTTAAGCAAGCTAAGAATATTTTAGATGTTAATTTTAATAGCTTTCTTAGCTTTTTAGATAGTTTTTTAAATGATTTCAAAGAAGAAAGGATCAAACATTTGGCAGTAATTTCTTCCGTTGCTAGCTATTTTGGCATGCCCAACTCGCTTGCTTATGGTGCTTCTAAAGCTGGATTATCACATTTAACTGAAAGTCTTTTTTACGAATTAAAAAAATATCAAACTAAAGTGCAATTGATCAATCCAGGATTCGTAGAAACTCGCCTAACTGCTAAAAATAATTTTAAAATGCCTTGGATAATTTCTAGCCAAAAGGCGGCAAACATAATTCTCATAAAATTACCAAAAAAACAATTTGAAATTTCCTTTCCTTGGATATTTGTATGTATTTTAAAATTATTGCAAAAATTACCCTATAAATTAAGATTATTATTATTTAAATAAATAGTTATAAATTGCGTGCGACTAATTTCTAATTTTACAGTATTATTAGAAAATTACCTTATTTTCTCTATAAAGTGATTGTTAGCTATAGTGTGAATCTAGTTTGATTATTTTCATAATGTAGATTAGATAGCTAAATTAACTATTTTTATTTTCTACAATCATTTCCTTAATTGAACCAATAGCTTTTGCAGGATTAAGACCTTTAGGGCAAGTATTAGTACAATTCATAATTGTATGGCAACGATATAATTTAAATGGATCTTCAAGATTTTCTAACCTTTTAGAAGTTGCTTCATCACGAGAATCAGCTAAAAAACGATAAGATTGAAGTAATGTTGCGGGACCTAAATATTCATCTCCATTCCACCAGTAACTTGGACAAGAAGTAGAGCAAGAAGCACACATAATACATTCATAAAGACCATCTAATTTTTTGCGCTCTTCTGGAGATTGTAATCTTTCTTGTGATTTATCTTTAGGCTCTTCAGCTTGTAACCAAGGTTGTACTGACTTATATTGAGCATAAAAATGCGTTAAATCAGGAACTAAATCTTTGATAACAGGCATGTGAGGCAAAGGAAAGATTTTAATACTATCCTTGCAATCAGAAATAGGCTTGGTGCAAGCTAGTGTATTAGTACCATCAATATTCATAGAACAAGAACCACAAATACCTTCACGACAAGATCTTCTAAAAGTAAGAGAACTATCTTGTTCAGACTTAATTTTAATTAAAGCATCAAGTACCATTGGTCCACATTTGCTAAGATCAACTTCAAATTCATCAATATATGGATTATTTTTATCCTCAGGATTATAACGATAAATTTGAACCATCTTCATATTGTCAGATTTTGTATCTGAAGTAAATTTTGTACCAGCTTTTTTATCTATTTTAGAATTTTTTGGAAGTGTAAATTGTACCATTTCTTATCAAATAATTATTTATATCACTAGATTATTAGCAATTTATCCAACTGTCAATAAGTTTGATTATAATGCAGTTGAAAGAAGTTTATATATTAAAATGGATTAACGTTACCGCCAGATAGAATAATCAAAATATTTTTATTTTTAGCACCTTGGTCAATAAATTTTTTAGCACCAACTAAAGCTAGAATTGCTGTTGGTTCTATTTTCATATCAAGTAATTTTGTTAATTTTTTCCACCAAAAAATAATCTCTTCATCATTTGCAGTATAAATATTATCTAATTTTTTTATGTAAGGAAATGTCTTCTCTGAAATCCATAACGTTCTAGCCCCATCAGCTATAGTTTTGGGAGTTGTATGAAATTTGTAAATCTCATTATTTTTAACTGACAATTGTGCATCATTTGCATTTTCAGGCTCAACAGCAAAAACTTTAGGATTGTAATCAAAACCACTAGCGACAATATAAGCACCAGAAGCTAATCCACCGCCGCCGCAAGGCGCAAAAACAGCATCAATTTGCTGATCAATTTGGTTCATAGCCTCAAAAGTAGCAGTTGCTTGACCCAAAATAACATCCTCATCACCGTAGGAATTACACATATAATATCCTTCATTAATTTTTTGATCAATTAAATTAATAGATTCCATTTTACTTTCTGTTACTATAATTTGTGACTGATATTTTCTACTTTCATCAATTTTAATTTTAGCAGCTTCCTTATCAATAAAAATAATAGATTCCTTGATATCAAATTTTTGACAAAGGTAAGCAACAGCAATTGCATGATTGCCAGAACTAACGGTAGTAATTTTATCAGGAAATTTACCATTTTTCTGATAAAAACTGAGCAAATTATTTGTAGCGCCTCTAATTTTAAAAGAACCTGTTTTTTGTAGATTTTCTAATTTAAAGAATATGTTAGCACCAATTTCCTTGTTTAAAGATTTATTGCTAATTACAGGGGTTTTGATTACATGATCCTTAATTCTTTTATGGGCAATTTTTACGTGATCAAAAGTTAAATTTGTCATTTCATTACAGTAAGAAATTTACTAATGAAAAAGGTTTTATAAAGGTAAATTATCATGTTTTTTCCAAGGTTTGTTTTCCTTTTTATTTTTAAGAATTTGTAATGATTTACATATTCTTTTTCTCGTATTTTGAGGTCTAATAACTTCATCGATAAAGCCCCTAGAGGCAGCAACAAAAGGAGAGGCAAACTTCTCACGATACTCCTCAATCTTCTGACTCTTTAGATCTGGATCTTGAGCTTCTTTTCTAAAAACAATCTCAACGGCACCTTCTGGACCCATAACAGCAATTTCAGCATTGGCCCAAGCGTAATTAACATCACCTTTTAAATGTTTAGAATTCATCACAATATATGCACCACCATAAGATTTTCTAGTAATTACAGTAATTTTTGGCACAGTAGCTTCAGCATAAGCATAAAGTAATTTTGCACCATGTTTTATAATACCGTTATGCTCTTGATCAGTTCCAGGTAAAAATCCTGGCACATCAACAAAAGTTAGAATAGGTATATTAAAAGCATCACAAAATCTAATAAATCTAGCAGCTTTAGCAGAAGCCTCAATATTTAAACAACCTGCCAAATTCATTGGTTGATTAGCAACAATACCAACAGTAGAACCCTCTAAACGACCAAAACCAACAATAATGTTATTAGCATAATCTGGCTGAATTTCATAAAAATCACTCTCATCTAAAATTTTTTCAACCAATTCTTTTATATTATAAGGTTGATTTGTATTTTCTGGTACCAAAGTGTTTAAAGAAATATCAACCCTATCTTGGACATCAACAGTTGGAATTTCTGGAACTGGAGTTTTATTAGAGCTAGGTAAAAAATTAATTAATCTTCTAGCCTGTAGCAAAGCTTCAATGTCATTTTTAAAGGTTGCATGAGCAACGCCGCTTTTGGAAGCATGAACCTTAGCACCACCCAATTCTTCAGACGTAACATTTTCATGTGTAACAGTTTTTACCACATCTGGGCCAGTAACAAACATATAAGACGACCCCTCTGTCATTAAAATAAAATCAGTCAAAGCAGGAGAATACACAGCGCCACCAGCGCAAGGACCTAAAATTAGGGAAATCTGTGGAACAACACCACTAGCATCAACATTTCTTTGAAAAATCTCACCATAACCAGCAAGAGAATCAACACCTTCTTGAATTCTAGCACCTCCAGAATCATTAATACCAATAATAGGGGCACCAACCTTTACAGCCTTATCCATTACTTGACATATTTTTCTAGCATGAGCCTCACCAAGAGAACCACCCATTACTGTAAAATCCTGACTATAAACAAATACCAACCTACCGTTAATAGTACCTTGACCGGTAACTACGCCGTCACCTGCGTGCTTCTTATCCTCCATTGCAAAATCAGAACAACGATGCTCAACATAAAGGCCATATTCTTCAAAAGAACCAGGATCCAGCAAAACTTCAATTCTTTCTCTTGCTGTTAATTTTCCTTTAGAATGTTGTACATCAATTCTTTTTTGACCGCCACCCATTCTTGCTTCTTCTCTTTTTTGAACTAATTTTTTAATAATTGGAGATGACATAATTTTTTATTAATTTATATATTTATAATATTTTCACTTGAAAATAGGTTATATTGCTTGGATTCCTAATCTTTTAAACAACTCCTTATCCTCTTGCATTTCTGGATTCTCAGTTGTCAATAATTTTTCACCATAAAAAATAGAATTTGCACCCGCTAGAAAACATAATGATTGCATCTGTTCATTCATATCACTTCTGCCAGCAGATAATCTAACAGATGAGATTGGCATCAAAATTCTAGCTACTGCGATGGTGCGTATAAATTCAAAATGGTCAATATCTTCTATCTCACCTAATGGGCTATTATTAGTTTTAACTAACATATTAATTGGAACTGATTTTGGTTGATTAGGAAGAGATGATAAAGTCATTAACATTTTTGCCCTATCTTCCCTAGATTCACCCATACCAACAATACCACCAGAACAAATATTTATCTTAGCATCTTCAATGTTTTTTAGAGTATTTAAACGATCTTCAAATTTGCGAGTTGTGATAATTGATTTATAAAATTCTTCCGATGAATCAATATTGTGATTATAATAATCTAATCCAGCATCCTTTAACTTGTCAGCCTGAGTAGAGCTTATCATACCAAGCGTAACGCAACTTTCTAAACCTAATTTATTAACCTCCTTGATCATGTTGCAAACTTTATCAAGATCACGATTATTAAGATTTCTCCAAGCCGCACCCATACAAAAACGACTAGCACCACTCTCCTTTGCCTTTTTAGCATGTTTTATTACCTCACCTATCTCCATAAAGGGCTCCTTCTTAAGACCACTATTGTGGTGAGCTGATTGTGGACAATATTTACAATCTTCAGGGCAAGAACCAGTTTTAATACTCAAAAGACTACTAACTTGAACTTGATTTGGGTTATGATTTTCCCTATGAATTTGAGCAGCTTTAAAGATAAGATCATTAAAAGGTAAACCAAAGAACCCCAAGACATCTTGTAATTTATAATTTTCCATCAATTCCATTATTAAGATATATATAGTTAGATTTTAGATGAAATTATCAATTTTTCAACTTAAAAATAGGATCTTTCTTAGGAAATAACAGAAATTAACAATAATTATAATTTAAAAATTAAGGCCACCAGAAATATCCCTTTTTGGATAAGGGATTTTAATGTTATTTTCCTTTAACATATTCCATATTTTTATCATGACCTCGCTTCTAGGCTCATAAACACCATCAGAAACGTCACTTATCCAGAAAAATAACCGGAGTCTTATAGCATAATCATCAAATTTGTAAATATGACATTTTGCTTCAGGAAATCTTAAACATTTTGCATGATCTTTGGCAATATTAAGAATTAAATTCTGAACCTTCTCTAAATCAGTAGAAAAATCGACGTTAATATCAATTTCAATCCTAGCCTTATTATTACTGTAAGTTAAATTTACTACTTTTTTTGTGATAAGATCTTCATTAGGTACCATAATTTCCTTACCATCCATAGTTTCAATCAAAGTATATCTGCCACCAAAATAAGATACTTTACCATAAATAGCCCCATCTTCCAACTCAATAACATTGCCTATTTCAACTGATTTTTCAAAAAGAAGAATTATACCACCAATAAAATTAGCAACAATTTTTTGCAAACCAAAACCAAGGCCAACACCAATAGCACCTGAAAAAACTGCAAAAGTAGTCATATTGAAGCCAAAAACCTTCATCAATACGACAAAAATAACTAAATATATTAAGATATCGACAATTTTGGTTAAAATTCCCTTAGTAGTCGACCTAATAATTCTATTTTTATTAATAAATGTCTTAATATTTTTTGAAATCAAGCGAGAAAACCAAAAAGCAGCAACTAAAGTAATTATGGCATGCAAAATATTGTATATTGATATTCTAACCTGACCAATATTCAAAGCAAATTGATCTAGGTAAGATACTGCTGAATCCAGTAAGCCAACAAAATTAAGTATAACAATTGGCACTAAAAATATACCAAAAATATTGGCAATAAAAGTACTGGATGAGATAATTCTAATGAATCTTAAAAATAAAAATAAGGTTACTAGCTGAATAGAGGCGTGAAAAATTAATAATCTATTTGATAAGTCAATATCTGAGTCATTAGAGAATATGGAAGAAAATACCATTCCTAAAAATAAGAAAATCAGTATAGTTGTAGGTAAGAATAAAGGAGCGAAATATTTAATTAATAATTTTTCAATATTATCCTCAAAAGAAATCTGATTTTTAAAAAAACTACTTCTCTTTTCAGCAACCTCTTTCCATTTAGCACGAAAAAAATATTTAACTATTTTATAAAATAAGATAGCAACAAAAATTGAGACTATTACTGAAAGTGATTGTAAATAAAAATCAGAATCAGTTAATGCCAACTCAGCTTGCGTTATAAATAAATCAAATTTTTCCGTTTTCACTCTCCTTGTGCAGAACTATATCCAGCCTTACCACCAAAAGTGTAAAGACCTTCATATTTAATAAAATCAACCTTTTTGTCAGAAAAAACTTGTAGCATATTAATAATATCATCATGCTCAATAGTTTTTTTGGTATTAATAATTTGGTTACTTGTTTTACCGACAATTCCTTTTCCAATAAATCTTAAAATTGTTTGACCCTTAGGATAAATATTTTGATCTTGCTTGTCAATTATTGGCCACATAATTAAACCTTTAGCTGTTATAATTTTAATTTCTAGTTTCTCGCTTTCTATGATATTAATAAATGAAATTAAATCTTCAAATTCATCCTGCCAATCAATAAATAAATCAAAACCAATCAATTCTTTATCTTTGGCAACCTCTTCTCGATAAATATTTGTCCTTTTAGTAGAATTTTCATCAATTTCTTTAAAATTAGAAATTGGAAGTTTTGCTGGCTCTTGGCCTAAACGATCAATAATAGAATTAGTAAATTCTTTTGTACCCACCTTTTTACTACTAGTTTTTTTATTATAAATATCATAGGTATGAATACCGTCTTCTATAGTTTTAAATAGGGCGTTACGGATTTTATTTGCTTGTTCAATTTGGCCAATATGAACAAGCATCATGATAGCGGCCTGAATAAAACCAGTTGGATTAGCCTTATCTTGACCTGCTCTTGATGGTGCAGAACCATGAATTGCCTCAAACATAGCATATTCATCACCAATATTAGCAGATCCGGCAATACCAACAGAGCCAGCAATTTCAGCAGCAATGTCGGAAATAATATCGCCATAAAGATTAGATGTTACAATAACATCAAAAATTTCAGGCCTAGCAGCAAGACGAGCAGAACCAGTACAAATAATGTAATGATCAGATTCAATATTGGGGTATTCTTGAGCAACCTCATCAAAAATTTTATGAAAAGCGCCGTCGGTAATTTTCATAATATTATCTTTAGAAAAACAGGTTACTTTTTTACGATTATTTTTAATAGCATACTCAAAAGCATATCGAATAATTTTTTCACTACCAGTATTTGTAATTAATTTTAAACATTGCTGAGAATTAGCAGTTTGCTTATGTTCAACACCCATATAAAGATCTTCTTCATTTTCACGAATAATAGCTACATCCATACTGTGATGCTTACTATTAATATAAGGATAAAGTGAAGTAACGGGGCGAACATTAGCATAAAGACCTAATTTTTTACGCAAAGTAACATTAAGACTTTTATAACCACCACCTTGGGGGGTAGTAATTGGAGCTTTTAGCATTATTTTAGTGTTCCTTAACTCTTCCCAAGCAGAAGGCATGAGTCCAGAATTAAAACCTTTTTTGTAAATTCCTTCACCAACTTCAATTACATTAAAATGTAATTTAGCACCACTAGCTTGTAGAATTTTAATTGCTGAATCCATTAATTCTGGCCCAATTCCATCACCATAGGCAATAGTTATTGCTCTATTTTTATCTGTCATTTTTAACTATTAAAAATCATTAACTAACACTAAATAATATATATTCTAAATTTTACCATTAACTACCCTATCATGTTTTAGGATATAAGTTTGGTTTGATTTTAATTTGATATTAAATTCTACTTGACCAAAATCATTTACAGCAGGTACTTTTGCGTTGACTGGCAATTCAGAAATAATTCTCCACTTAATGGGGCTAAGTGACCAAATTAAATTAACTTCATAAGGAGCAACTGATTCAACATAAATATCATTGCTTTTAATATTATTAGTTGATGATAGTTTATTACCATTGACCCATATAGACCACTTATCCTCAGATAGATATAAAATTGATGATAAATATATTTTACCAAAAGTAGCAATCTNTNTNANGTTATTGCTTTTATTTTGCGGCTTCTTGTTCTTTGTAACATTTTTAGATTTCAAAACCTTTTGAATATTTTTTAATTCCTCTTCTGAAAACATCAAAGATTGAAATTTATATTTTTTCTGTGCAGATTTAGGTTTATTTATCTTAGAAATAGCATCTTTAACAGTATCTATATTATTAGTATTTAATATCTCATTTATTTGATTGTCTTGGTTAGGTTTATTAACCTCGTTTGCATAAATATTGTAAATAAATAAAATATTTATCATAAAAAAGAATATTAAATAAAGGTATAAACCGCCCTCAAAAATAATAATTTTATGAAAATTATTCTTTGTAGATGTTAATAATTTACCCGTCCGCATATTGTTAAATATTAATTCCTCTTAATAACATACCAAGTATAATCTATTTCGAAATATATAATAAATTGATCATATTCTTTATTTTTTATCTTCAATATCTCTTTTGACAAATATTTATCTTTTTTCTTGGTAATAGATAATTTACTAATAATAAAGTACCCCGCTAGATCACTAATAATATCTCCTATAAAATCTATGCCATCAATATCAGTCATGACAGAGAATTTTATTGCACCTCCAACAGAATCTAAATATAGTTTCTGTAAATTAAGAGATTTAATATTCGCCTTATTTTTATTATACTCAGTTATCTTTAGATCATGTATTTTATATTTCTTAGCAACTGAGTTTATTCTATCTTTTAGATAGTTGGATTTTATTTCCTTGAGACCCATCAGATCTACACTAGAATTATCCCACCTTTCTTTAAAAGTTTTTACCTCAGCAACCTTACCTTCAATATTCTTGGTATCTTTTTGTAATCTAGTAATGCTGCTATTAATGACTTTGATTTCTTTTTTATGTTCAACTTCATAATCCTTTTCTATTTTTTGGAAAAGAAAAAAAACAGCCACAAAAACACAAACTAATAAAATTTCTATAATAATTTTAATAATATAGATATTAACTTTTTTATCATAAAAATTAACTTTCTTTATAATATTTAAGTCTTCTAGGTTTGGTTTTTGTTTTTTTATATCTGCTTTTGTCATTAATTATCTGGATTCAATATTAATATTAAACGGATATTTATAGAATTTCTTATTAAAATTAATATTATTTGGTATATCATTGTATTTTAACTTTTCTGTAGTAAGTGAAGTTTTTAATGATAATATCAAGCTGTCAAAATTAGTAAATAACGTATCTATATCCCCTGCCTTATTAATAACTGATCCATTAATATTAACTAAGTATTTAGATTTGATATTATTTGGCATAAAATTCTTCAAAGAATATGATATTATTTTAATAGAATTACTTTCTTTTGGAATAAAAGAAGATTTTTGCAAACCATCTAAATATAAATATTCCTTATCTGCAAAAAATTCATCAATTGCACCAAAATCTATAATTTCATAGAATTTTTCTTGGGTATTTTTTGTTCCTAAGCTTTTCTTTCTAATTTTATTAAGCTTAACCTCCAAATTAGACTGCTTTAATTCACGATCAGATTTGTCAGTATATCTATCAGAGTTATCAATAAACATTTTTGTTGCCATATATCCTAAAAATATAATAATAGATATATTAACAAAGAATAAGATAGAACTAATTTTATAAAAGATGTTTATCTTTTTAATTCTAGCTGTAGAAAATCTAAAGAATTTCTTACTGATTACAAAATCATTAGATAAAATTTCATCGGACAAAATATTAGGAGTATCTTTCTTAGAAATAGTAATTCCTAATTTTTTAGCAATGATATCATTTTCATAATTAATGATATTAAGGGATTTGGTTCGCAAGGAATCTACTTTTGCAATATATTCTTTCGGTAAAATATTTACAAAATTAATATTTGAAACCTTAACCTCTGGAAAAGATCGTTTTAAATATTGTATAATTCTAAGCATATCTTGCTCAAAATATCTTACAAAACTATCATCTTCCAAATGATGATCTGGTTCTCTACTTAAAATTAAGCAATTTTTATAAAAAATAAATTGCCTTAGGCTACTTGCTTTGGTATTAAGAGTTATAATATAAATATCTGATTTCCTAAATGTCTTAAAATCATGCCCAACAATCTTAGATATAAGAAGTAATGAAGATTTAGATTCAATTGCTAAAAGATAAATACCAACTAATCGATTTTTAGGCATAAAAATCAAAAAATCAATCCAATCCACTAATTCTTTTTTCATCTCTATCCAAAACAACAAAGCATCCCACTTTTTATCAGGCCTTTTTGTCTTAATAATATTTCTAATAACTTCGTTCTTAGTGTTAGGGCTTTCACGAATTAAATCCTTTCTAATTAATCTAGAAACATCGCGAGAAGCAATTGGTGGATAAGTTTTTTGCTTATATATTTGATCATTATCATCAAGCAAAATATATATTGGATAATTTTCTCTATCTTTAAAAATTTGTTTAAATGATTCCTTAGCCTCTTTTAAGTCTTTAACAACTACAGTTTGCTCAACCTCGTTGCTGCGATGAAAAGTGAATATGGTATTACTCACCCCAATAGTTACTGTGCAACTCTTTTTACTAAAAAGTTTTCTAAACTTCTTCATGATATAAATATGGGTCTTTAGAATTATTTTTGCCAAAACCTTTAAGCCTTAATAAGCAGGCATCACAATGACCACAAGCATAATATTGGTCATTTTTGTATATAGGATCATAACAACTATGGGCACCAGAATAATCTACACCGAGATTTAAACCAATAGCAATAATTTCATCCTTTCCTAATTTTATTAAAGGTGTGTGAATTTTAAAAGGTTTTTTTAAAGCAAACGCAGTACCTAGATTAGCTGCCTTTTCAAAATTTGCAATAAATTCTGGCCTACAATCTGGATATCCAGAATAATCAACAACATTTACACCAATAAAAATATTATTAATATCATTAGATTCAGCATAAGAAAGAGCATAAGATAAAAAAATAATATTTCTAGCAGGAACATAAGTTACTGGAATATTATTTTCTCTTCCCAAGTCTATACCGCCTTTAGGAACATCAATATTTCTATTGGTCAAAGCGTTATTTTGAAAAATGTCGGTATCAATTCTAACAATCTTATGATCTATAAAGTTATATTTTTTAGCAATCTTTTTAGCCATCTTTAATTCTATCTCATTTCTTTGCCCATAATGAAAACTCATACCATATAACTTGTAACCTTCATTCTTTGCAATTGCTGAAACAGTTAAAGAATCTAAGCCGCCACTAAGTAAAATAACTGCTTTTTTCATGCTAAAAAATAATTAATTACTAAAATTACATCAAAAACAAAAATAACTAAAATTGATGATAATAAAATCTTTTTAGCCCATTTTTCTAAATTTGCCTTATAATCAAAATAATAGTAAATCCAATAAATAGAAACAATAGTAATCCCCAGCAAATAAAATAACCCAACAAACTGACTTTTAAATAAAACAATAGCAGCAATAAAAAATAAAATAATATAAAAAATAATATCTTTTTTAGTTTTATCTATGCCTTTTTTAGTAGGAGAGGTTATTATATCAGCTTTAGCAAAATCTTTTTGGCGATAAATAGTAATAGCCAAAGAATGTGGAATCTGCCAAAATGACAAAATAATAAATAGCATAATTGATTCAAAATCAATTTGATTGCTAATAAAAAGGTAAGAAATTAAGGGCGGCATTGAACCAGAAATACTACCAATATGAATATCATAAATAGAATTTCTTTTAAGGAAGATGGTATAAATTATATTATAAAAAACAAAACCAATAATTGCAGCAACAAAGCTAAAAATATTGCCAAAATAATATAAAGTTGCAAAACCAAAAATAGCTAAAATAAAAGCATAAAAAAATGAAATCTTAATAGAAATTATCCCCAGAACTAAAGGACGATTTTTAGTACGATCCATTAATTTATCGATATCACGATCATAAATATTATTAAAAACACAACCAGAAGCAATAATAAGAGTAGTAGATGCTATAATTATTGCCAGATCAACAAAATTAATGCTATCAGAATAGATTTTTGAGGCTAAAAAAAAACCAGCAATAGCATTAATGATATTACCAAAAATAATACCAGGCTTGGTTAAAATTAATAAATTATAAAATATAGAATTTTTATTCACTTTGTATATTATGATAAAGATTTTATCTTATGATAAACATATTTATTAGCCTTTTTAACAGATTCTGTTAGATTATAATCATCACCTAAAAATATTGCAATAGCAGTTGATAACATACAGCCAGTCCCACGACAGTTTTTATCTAATCTTTTGTTTTGAATTTTAATTATTTGATCTTCCAAAAACAAAAATGATACTACTTTATTAGATTCTTCTTGGAAATGACCTCCTTTAACTAAAATATTCTTAGCACCAAAATTTTGAAGAATTTTTACTGCTTTTTTAATATCTTTTAAATTTCTTATTGTTCTTTTTGATAGAATTTCTATTTCATTAATATTTGGTGTTAATAAATGAGAAAGTGGGAATATTTTTTCTTTCAAGCAATCAATAGCATTTTGAGGAATTAAATCATAACCATTGCTAGCTTTTAATACGGGATCAAAAATAAGAGGGATATCTTTATTGGAGAAAAAATCAACAATAATATCAATGACATTTTTATCGCCAACCATCCCTATCTTTACAACATCAATATTATTTTCAGTAAATATTACTTCCAACTGATCTTTTATTATTTTTGAATCTAAATAGTAAATACTTTTAATTTCCCTATAATTTTGGGCATTAATCGCAGTAATTACGTTGAAAATATTAGAATTTAAGTCGATTCCTACCCTAAAGTCAGCCATATTACCTGATTTACACATAGGATCAGAGCCAGCAATGGAAAGAATGTTAGGTTTATAAGATATCATATTATAAAATTTTATACTTTACACAACTCTGACGATTATAAATTATTTTTACTCTTGTTATCATCTCACTTCTTCTTTTACTTATAAGGTAAGCAGTAATGCCGATGGACCTTCCAACTGTTTTACTATTTTGGTACTTAAGTTATTTTCAAAAACTTCAAACTTGTAAGAGTTATACTTTTTTTCAACATCTCTGTTAATACTTCTTTTCCTTTATATTTTATTTTCTGATTTAAAAGATTTGAATTCGTACACATATCGAGTATGTAAAATTATATTATTAACATTAGTAATCTAATTTTATAATTATTGCTTCCTATAATTATTTTTAAAAATAAAATTAATTATATTATACAAATCTATTTAATATATTGATATTTTTAAAGATATTTTTTACAATAAATCATAAAATATTTTAATTAATTGGATTTATGGATAGTAAAAATCGCCCTTTATCACCGCATTTGCAAATTTACAAACCGCAAATTACCAGCCTTACTTCAATAATGCATCGCTTGACTGGCGTTTATTTGTTTATTGGAGTTTTAATTTTATCTTGGTTTTTTATCTATTATCAATATCAAACAAATTTAGTTTTTGGTAACAATTATAGTAATTGCGCTAGAAATGTAATATCGATCTATGCAACCTACTTCTTCTCATTTACTTGGCTTTTTTCCCTTTATTATCACCTTTGTAATGGCGTACGCCATCTAATGTGGGATATTGGTAAAGGTTATGATATTACAACTGCTTATCGCAATGCTTATATTGTTATTTTTTCAGCAATCTTCTTAACAATTGCTACAATTATTACTTATTTTATCCTTAGATAATGACAGAAATTAGAAAATCAGAAAAAACTGGATCTCATCATTGGATTTTCCAAAGAATTAGCGCTGTAATTTTAATATTTTTAACCTTATGGTTAGGTTATTCATTTTTTTCAATATTAAACAATCCTATATCTATTGACACCTTCTCTTTATACATCTCCAACACCGTATTATCGTTATTATTTATATGTACTTGCCTATATCATGGCTGTCTTGGAATGCAAGTAGTGATAGAAGATTATGTTTCTTGCAAAAAAGCACGTAAAATAACAATTTGGATGATAAATATTGTGTCTTTAATTACTGCCATTTCTACTGTTATTGCTATTATTAGATTACATATTATTATTTAATCTAGTTGCATCTACTACTAAAAAGGGTAAAGGGTGCAGTAAAAAGATGAAATATTAAATTATTATTATGACTGAAACAAAAATAGGAAATTATAAAATTATTGATCATGAATTTGATGTAGTAGTGGTTGGTGCTGGTGGTGCTGGTCTTAGATCTACTTTTGGTATGTCTTCTAAAGGTCTAAAAACTGCTTGCATTTCAAAAGTTTTTCCAACTCGTTCTCATACAGTTGCTGCTCAGGGTGGCATTTCTGGCGCTCTTGGTAATATGGGTGAAGATGATTGGAGATGGCATGCTTATGACACAATTAAAGGTTCTGATTGGCTAGGTGATCAAGATTCCATTGAATATATGTGCAAAACTGCACCAGAAGCTATTATTGAGCTAGAACATTATGGAGTTCCTTTTTCTCGTAACCAGGAAGGTAAAATTTATCAAAGACCTTTTGGTGGAATGACTAAGGGTTATGGCGAAGGTGGTACAGCTCAAAGAACTTGTGCCGCAGCCGATAGAACTGGTCATGCAATTTTACATACTCTATATCAACAATCTTTAAAGCATAATACTGAATTTTTTATTGAATATTTTGCCTTAGATCTAATCATGGAAGATGGACAGTGTAAGGGGATCATGGCTTTAAATTTAGTCGATGGTACAATCCATAGATTTAAAGCAAAAATTGTTTTACTTGCAACTGGTGGCTATGGTCGTGCTTATTTTTCTGCTACTTCAGCCCATACCTGCACTGGTGATGGCAATGCTATGGTATTGCGTGCTGGATTGCCCCTTCAGGATATGGAATTTGTACAATTTCATCCAACTGGAGTATATGGCTCTGGCTGTTTAATTACTGAAGGTGCTCGTGGGGAAGGTGGTTATTTAGTTAATTCTAAGGGTGAAAGATTTATGGAAAGATATGCCCCTAATGCAAAAGATCTTGCTTCTCGTGATGTTGTGTCTCGTTCAATGACTATCGAAATTAATGAGGGTCGCGGTGTTGGTGAAAATGGTGATCATATTTTCTTGCATTTAGACCACCTTGACGCTAATACTTTAGCAGAAAAATTACCAGGTATTTCTGAAACTGCACGTGTTTTTGCAGGTATTGATGTTACTAAAGATCCAATTCCAGTAATTCCAACAGTGCATTATAATATGGGTGGCATACCAACTAATCATGAGGCAGAAGTTTTAACCTCTAAGAATGGTAAAATGGAAAAAGTTCCAGGTCTTATGGCTATTGGTGAAGCTGCATGTGTTTCAGTTCATGGTGCCAATCGTCTTGGCTCAAACTCTCTTCTAGATTTAGTAGTATTTGGTAGATCAGCAGCAATAAAAGCTAGAAAATTAATTAAAGATGGTGACCCATCTCCAGAATTTGCAAAAGATTCTGGTAAAAATTCTCTTGAAAGATTAGATAAAATCAGAAATTCTGATGGTGACCAAGGATCAGCACAAATTCGTCTTAAAATGCAAAAATGTATGCAAAAACATGCTGCAGTATTTAGAGATGAAAAGATTATGTCTGAAGGTGTCAAAAATATACGTAATGTAATTAGTACTTTTAAAGATCTTAAAATTAAAGATCGTGGCCTAATTTGGAATAGTGACCTAATTGAGGCTCTAGAATTAGATAATCTATTGATTCAATCTCTAATTACTATAGAATCTGCTCTTAATAGAAAAGAATCTCGTGGAGCTCATTGCCGCGATGATTATCCTGATCGCGACGATAAGAAGTGGATGAAGCATACTTTAATGTGGTCAGATTCTAAATACAAAACCACTATTGATTATAGGGATGTAAAATTAGAACCTATGACCAAAGAAATGAAGCCTATCCCACCAAAGAAACGAACATACTAAATTTTTCTTCTTGATTATTCAGTGTTAATAAGATTTTTTAAAACTCATATGTACCTATTATACATCAAAATTTTAAAGAATCTTATTCTCCCCTGTCTAATATTTTTTTAAAGAAAGTAAATTTACTATTACCATAAATTTTTTCTTTAATTATTGTAAAAATATCAACATTATAATTTATCTCTTCCTTTTTATGAGTTTCAACAATAATTAGGTGTTTTTTTTTCAAATAATTACATTTTACCAAATCAATAAATATATTTTTTGATAAATCCTTATTATATGGGGGGTCTAAAAAAATTATATTATATTTTTGACTTAATTTTGGCAACCCACTGCCTAGATCATATTTTAGCAATCTTATTTTATCACTATCATTGAGTAATTTGGCGTTTTTATGAATTATATCTAAATTTCTTTGACTAATATCAATAAACGTAACATGAGAAATATTTTTTGATATATTCTCAAAACCAAATATTCCTGTACCTGCAAACAAATCAAGTAATTTAATATCGTCAATTTCAATATTAAAATTTTGTAATAAATTACCTGAATATAATATATTGATAAGGTTTTTAAGGTTTTTATTACTAGTTGGACGTAATATATCTGACCTTGGGGGGGAAAATAATTTTTTTCCACGATATTTTCCAGAGATTATATACATTATACAATATTTTTTTATGCCAATTATCATTAAAAAATTAGCAATATAGTAAAATATTTTCTTACTATTTATCTTTATAAAAGTTTTTTAATAATAGTTGGCACAATACTCTTTAAATTAGATACTATTATTGATTAAAAATATGACTTAAAATTTTATAACCCAATTTAGCAGCCAAAATATCACAAGAGTGTAAATAAGATATTGGTGCCAATTCAACTATATCAATTCCCACTATATCACTTATCTTCGCTGCTTCTTTTATAATTTTCATAACATTGGGCCAAAAAAAACCATTGGGTTCTGGCATACCAGTTGCAGGCATGACGCTTGAATCAAAACCTGAAAGGTCAAATGTTAAATATACTTTTTTTCCTTTGAGATCTGATGCAATCTCCTTTTCATTCCAGATATCTATATCTTGAGCATAATATATTTTAAACATATCATTATGTTGGTCTACAAACTCTTTTTCTTCTCTTGATATGCTTCTAATACCACATGATATAACTTTAGATATGTTGTTTTCACTTGCCTTCCTAATAGAAGAAAGAGTGGAGTAACCACTTTCAGAATTAGGGTCCTTTAAATTTGCATGAGAATCAAAATGTAATATTGCTAAATTATCATATTTATTAACAAAAGGCCTAATTGCTCCGGATGTTAATGTTTGTTCTCCACCCAATATTAATGGTATTTTATTTTTCTTAATTATCTTATGCACGATATCTTCAAGCTTATTTAAAGCACTTGCAGCATTATATTCTATCCTATTTTCTACCAAAGTAACTATCCCAATATTTTTATAAGTCTCGGTGTTATATTCTTCATCAAATAATTCTAATTGGCGCGATGCTCTAATTATTGCTCTTGGTCCTGTTCTGGTACCTGTATTAAATTTAGAAGAAGATTCCATGCCAAATGGTACAATTACGACTTTGGCATCTTCATTGTTATTTAGATAATCTTCTTTAATACCAAGAAAACCATCTTCTTGCTTCATATACTCTAACTTAGTCATTATTTATAAAATTAATATGCCCCATTTTTCTACCTGGTTTTATTTCTTTTTTATTATATAAATATGTTCTGTGAAGCTTGTCCTTAATTAGTTTTTCTATATTCAATACATCATTTCCTATAAGGTTTTTCATATAACCCTTTTTGTCAAAAGTAACGTCACCAAGAGGTAATTGACAAACTATTCTAATTAATTGTTCGAATTGACTTGTATTGCATCCATCCATTGAAAAATGTCCTGAGTTATGGGGTCTAGGCGCTATTTCATTAACTAATAATTTACCACTTTTAAGAACAAAAAACTCAACTCCAAGTAAACCAGTCATGTTTAAATTTTCAATAATTTTTTGAGCAATAATTTTAGAATTTTTACTTGTCTCTTGAGAAATATTAGCCGGATAAGAGCTAGTATCAAGAATACCATTTTTATGTTTATTTTCTAGCGGTTCATAACAGGAAACTTTTCCCGATTGGTCACGACCTATCATCACAGATATTTCTCTTTCAAATGGTATAAACTCTTCTAGAATATATTTTTCTTTATCAAAACTTAGATCTGGTATTTCATTTTCATTATTAATGAGGTGCTGACCTTTGCCATCATAACCCATTTGATTAGTTTTTAAAATTGCTTTATAATTTAATTTTTTTAAATTTTCTAAAAAATTATTTTTATTTGTAATTTCATAGAATTCAGCAGTATTAATCTGATTATCTGCCATGAATGATTTTTCTAATAGCCTATTTTTGGCAATATTTAAGACCCTACTGTCAGGAAAAATAGGACAATATTTTGCAATAAAATCAACTGATTCTGTGGGAATATTTTCAAATTCTAAGGTTGCAACATCAATTTTTTTAGCAAACTCAAAGAGAGATTGTTCGTTCCTGTAGTCCGAAATAATATAATCAGAACAATTATCAATTGCTGGGCAGTTGACATTATCAGTAAATATAACTGTTTAGTAGCCAAGCTTATGTGCTGCAGTAGAAAGCATATCTCCAAGCTGACCACCATCAACAATACCAGTAGTGCTATCTGAAGAGTTAGATGCAGGCAATTATATACTTTTGATAGTTTTAATCACGTCCTCAACATGACCTTTTACTTTAACATTGCGCCATATTTTTGCAATATTTCCATTAGTATCAATTAAAAAAGTACTTCTTTCTATGCCTTGATACTTCTTACCAAACATAGACTTTTCTTTTAAAACTTGATAAGTATTACATAATTTCTTTTCCTCATCAGCTATCAAATTAAAACCTATATTATATTTTTCAATAAATTTACAATGACTAACCTTGGAATCTTTTGAAACTCCTAATATTATGGTCTTTAATTTTTCAAATTCTGCCAAATATTTTGTAAAGTCTTGCGCCTCAATAGTACAGCCAGGAGTGTCATCTTTAGGATAAAAGTAAATGATTATATTTTGCCCTCTTAACTCACTAAGCTCTATTTTAGTATCATCCTCACAATATGATGTAACCCACGGCGCTACATTACCAACTTCTATAGACATAATTAATTTGATTGATCTGTTTTAATTCCTGACTCTTCAAGTAATTTATTAAAATCGGACTGACTACAAAGACCAAGTAAAACTGGATCCCTTGGCTTCAGCTCTTTGTAATTCCAATATGTTTTATTAGCAATAGAATCTATCATATTGGTGGTTGTGCCAATAAGTTTCTTTACTTTATTTTTATCTATATCTGGATAATTTCTAATAATATATATTATAGCATCCGGTTTATCACCTCTTCTAGCAATTGGGATGTACCTCGTTTTCTTTTCTTTATTTTTAGTTTCAATTATTACTTTTTCATTTAAAACAATCTTCAAACTTGGATTTTCTTCACATTTTTTAATATCCTCTTTTGTTAACTGACCTGATGATATAGGACTTTGTGGCAAAATGCTTGAAGCAATATCTCCATCGGCAATTGCCTGAATTTCTAATATATGCATGTCACAAAATTCAGCAATTTGTTCAAAAGCTAAGGATGTATTATCTATTAACCATATAGCGGTAGCTTTTGGCATTAATGGTGTATATTTTTTATTTATCACTGTTGCGGTCATTTTCTTATTTTTTAATTTTATTTGGTAATTATCAAATATTATTAACAATTTTCAAGTTTTTATTTAATTGATTTACACGATGTTGGTGTCGTACCAATTTCCTATCTTTGAAGCAACATTTACTTTGGGAACAAATTTAATCTTCAGATTAAAATTGTGTTTCCATCAATAAATTTTCTTCAATTAATGCACAACACAAATGCCATGAAAATTTTAAGAAATCATAAGTAGTTTGTAATTAATTAGTTTTGCTAAATAATTATTATAAAAACCTCTTTAAGGGTAGTGTTTACTATCTTGAATTTGATATACATAAAACAATATACTAATATCAAGGTTGCAATTAAATAATTTCTGGTTATTTTTATTTCCTGTATTTATCAAAAATTTTAATTTCTTTTTATTAATTAATAATGTCTATCAAGGGCAAAATAGTTGCAGCTTTAGATATAGGTTCCACTAAATTAGCATGTGTTATAGCTGAGATTTCTGATAAAAATATTAGAGTAGTTGGTTATGGTTATAGACAATCTGTTGGCATATCTTCTTCTGCCATAACTGATATGAAACTTGCTCAACTCGCTATTACTAGAACGATTGCTGATGCAGAAAGAATGGCCGGGTTTAATATAAGCAAATTGGCAGTCAATGTTTCTGGATTAAGACTAGCCTCAGATACAAAGTTAGTTACTAATGAAATTTCATCAAATATTGTTAATGATTCTGATATAATGTCTTTGGTTTCTGACATCAAAACAGATTCTAAAAATAACAAAAAGGAAATTATTCACTTAATTCCTCTGGAGTATGTGATTGATAATAACACTAAGGTTACAAATCCAAGATATATGTCAGGCGACTACTTATCTGCTAAATTTTATATTATTTCCTCCCAAAATAGCATTATAAAAAATATAGAAAATTGCATGAGATTATCAACCATCTCTATTAATAATTATATATCTGATGCTTACGCTGCATCACTAGGTGTAATTAGTGAAGATGAGTTAAATTTTGGTACCTTGGTAATAGATATCGGAGGAAATTCAGCTTCTTTTGCAATTATCGTTGATAACAAATTGCATCATATAGGCAATTGTAGATTAGGTGGCATTCATATTACTAGAGATATAGCTTCCATTCTAAATGTTAGTGTAAATATTGCTGAAAGTATAAAATTATTAAATAACTCTCTAATTATTAGCCCTATCGAAGAAAAAGAGCAAATTAATTTTAAATTTGATAACAATGATTACCCTAGTAAATTAATGCAATTAACCAAAATTGAATTAAAAAATATTATAGTAGCAAGGTTGGAGGAAATAATTAATATTGTTAAAAACAATTTAGATAAATCTAGTTATTCTTCTTATGCTATTAACAATATAATACTATCTGGCGGAGTTTCTAATATGATAGGTATTGAAAAATTAGTAAGTAACATTTTTGGAAAAAATGCTGTAATTGGTAGCCACCATAGAATTAAAAATTTACAGAAAGACCTAAACAATCCTTCATTTTCTGTTGTTCTAGGTATGATTATTTTCTTAAAACAAGTTATAAAAAAAGAAATTAAAACTGATTTTAAGGTAAAAAACAACTTTATAAAAAAGATAATAGACTATCTAATGTCAGTATAACAACAAATTAAATCTTTATATTTCGTCTATATTCATCAAGTCAACTCTGGTAATTTTTAATTCTGTATCTGGCTTAATAATTATTACAGAAACAATTTCATTTACTATACTGGAACATTTAATAATAAAATTTTCAAATTCTTTTTTTGTAAAATCTCCGGTTGCTCCTCTTGATTTTAGTATTTCTTGATATGAAAAGTTTAATATCTTGACCTGCTTAGGATCTGCAAAATAATATATTTTATTATAATCCAATGTTATAAAAGAACCACTCTGTGAATCATTAAGAGCTATATTAATTAAATTAAAAAATATATCTCTATAATTTTTATCTAATTTTCTAAGTTTTAATTTTAATTTAATAGAATTTGTAATATCTGATTTAGAGGATTTTTGGAATGACTGGGTCAAATCTGTTAAGATTTTAGACAACTCCTCTATATCTTGCCTTTCTTTTTCTAGTTCCGAAGATATTTGCTTGAATACACTATTATTATAGAGCGAATCTATATTGTCAAAATCTGCTACCATTTTAAGAATAATTTAATATTAAAAAATATTTCTTCTTTTTGTAAATTATCTAATACATATTCTAACACTCTTGGTATTAAATCAAGATATCTTTTGTTTTTATATAAAACAGCTTGCCTAGCAAAAATACCTAAAATTTTAATATTTCTTTGGAGTGATAAAATTTTATAGTCATTGATAAATTTTGCATATTCTATATTTGTTTTTTCTATATAATAATTCATCATTTCTATCTGTATATTTTTTGACACACTCCTCCTTGCATCTTGTAAAAATGATACAAGATCATAAGCCCTAGATCCCAACACAGCATCCTGAAAATCAATGAGACCAATTTTTTTATGAAACTTCCTTTTCTTCAAAAAAAACAAATTATCAGCATGGTAATCTCTCAATACTAGGTGTTGATCGGTTGATAAATAATTAAACAATTCCAGCCATATCTCAGTAAAATTATCTTTTTCTTTTGTAGATAATGTCCTATTTTTAATATATTTTAAGTAGTAATCGACAAATACTGTTAATTCCTTCAATAATAATTCATTATCATATTCAGGTAATTTTATATTATTTAACTCTGTCTTATGTAACTCTATTAATAAATCTGTTCCATATTGGTAGATTTCTTTTTCCTTTATCTCTAACTGCTTATTATTTAATTTTGACAATATATGGTTAAAACTGTTATTACCAAAATCTTCTGACAAAAGAAAACCATTTTCTTGATCTATCTTATAAATCTTTGGTGCTGAAAAATGATTATCACATAAAAATTTATCAATTTTAATAAACGGATTAAGATCAATAGCATCTATGGGTGCATTCATTAAAATAAAGCTTTTATTATTATAGATAATTCTGTCATAAGAACGAGGAGAACAATCGCCCGGAATAGGTTTAATATTATAATCTGAATCAAAATAACTCGTTAAAAAATTATTTTTTAATATTCCCCTATCCATTATTTGAATTTGTAATAAAATGCATCCTTATAACCTAGATCCTTAAGATTATTTAGAGTTTTGTTGCCATTCTTTTTACTACTAAATGGACCCACCACTAAGATAGGATAAGTTTTTTTTCCTAATTTAACAGAAATAACCCTACTATTTCTAATATTTTCTTTCCTTTGTGCAGCTAGCGCTTGACTGTTATTAGAAAAAGAAGGTATTCGAATTAACAAATCGCGTTTTTTAATTTTTACGACTTTTCTTTTGTTTGCTATAGGAGATTTTTTTTGATCATTATTTATTTTAAATTGATCTTGATTTAAATCTTGTCCATTTAATTTATATGTTATTGGGGTTGATTTCTTCTGTTTTTCTTGATATATTGGCTTTTGATTGCTATTATACTGCGATTTAGATATATTTGAGTCAGGCAATATTTGATCCTTTTGGGCTAAATTATTAGTTATATTATTATCAATTCTTTGTTTCGTTGTAGATTGTATCACATCGCTTCTAGAGTAAGTTTTGTCATGATATATATCGTATTTTTCTCTTTCTTGCGCAGCCAAATATCTAACATTTAACTCAGGTGGAAAAGTTTTTATTTTTTTTGGTTTACCATTAGAATCAACAATTCTAATATAAGTCTTATCTGAGCCTTGTGTCCCCAAATAACTACAAGATGATAT
Source organism: Rickettsiales bacterium (assembly GCA_020054695.1). Classification (GTDB taxonomy): domain Bacteria; phylum Pseudomonadota; class Alphaproteobacteria; order Rickettsiales; family UBA1997; genus CAJQHK01. Next base: position 2,769 of record JAHXBT010000038.1, on the reverse strand, counting down.
TGTTATAATGAGTACAAATAAAAATATTTTTTTCATCATAAATTAAATATATTATATATTATGCAAATTTTAGTTGCTAAAATTACCTCTCCTCATGGAATTAAGGGGTATGTAAAATTAATTAGTTATTTAGAAAATTCTTATGATTTAGAAAAATATAATTTAATTTTTGCAAAAGATACTAAAAATTATAAAATAAAACTAATTAAAAATATAAAGCAAAATATTTATATAGCAAAAATAAATAATATTAGTGATCGTAATGGTGCTGAAGAAGTAAGAAATACTGATTTATTTATTGATAAAAAAGAATTAAAACAAACATTAGAAAACCAATTTTATTATCATGATTTATTAAATATGAAAGTTAAAAATATTTCAGATGATGATGTTGGTTCAATTGTTAATATAATGAATTTTGGTGCTGGGGACTTATTTGAANTCNAATTTTGTAATGATAATTACAATAAACAAATGAATATTTTTCCCTTCAGTGACGATATCATAAATGAGATAAACCTAGAAAAAGGATATATTGTAATTAAAGAAATGAATATATTATGAATGATCTAATTAAAATTACAGAAGGTGATCTTGATGTTATATTAGATTTAAAATATTTTTCTAAAGATAATATAACTAATGACTTCATCTACGATAAAGAATATAATTTTCTTCATAAGGATGCTATAAAAAATTTAAAAGAAGCCATTAAATTAGCTAATGATTACGGTTATAAATTTAAAATCTTCGATGCTTATAGGCCTGTAAAATATCAAAAACATCTTTACGACAAATTTCCTGGTGATTATGTTTCAAACCCACAAACAGGTGCCGTACCCCATTGTCGTGGAGTTGCTATTGATCTAACTTTAATTGATCAAGGTGGTAATGAATTAGATATGGGTACAAAATTTGATGATTTTAGCACCAAGGCACATCATGGGGCAAAAAATATTTCTATTCAAGCACAAAAAAATCGTTTAATATTATTATCTATTATGATATCTTCAAATTGGGATTTTTATAATAAAGAATGGTGGCATTATCAATTATTTAACACCAAAAATTATAATATAATTTATGACTATTAAAACTGCAATTTTTCCAGTTGGAGGTTTTGGCACTAGGTTTTTACCAGCAACAAAATCAATGCCAAAAGAAATGATGCCCGTTGCCAACAAACCAATTATTCAATATGCTTTTGAGGAAGCCAAAGCAGCTGGAGTTGAAAAATTTATTTTTATTACTGGTCGTAATAAAAATATTATTAATAATCACTTTGATAAGTCATATGAATTAGAAGATAGTCTTGATCAAAAAAGAAAAGAACAACAATTAAAAGCAGTTTCCAAATGGCTACCTTCTGAGCCTGGTGCAATTTCTTTTATTCGTCAAGGTAGTCCCTTAGGCTTAGGTCATTCCATTTGGTGTGCTAGAAACTTTATCAAGGATGAGCCTTTTATAGTCATTTTAGCTGATGAAATGATCTACGAAAAAAACCAAGGTAATTTTCTCAAGAAAATGATTGCTTTATATCAAAAAAAACAAGAAAAATGTAACATTATATCAGTTGCCAAAGTTTTGGAATCAAATACTAATAAATATGGTATTATCTCATATCAAAATGATAAAATTATTGATATGGTTGAAAAGCCAAAACCACAAGATTCTCCATCTAATTTAGCCATTAATGGTCGTTATATTTTACAGCCAGAAATTTTTAATTATTTATCACAAAAGAAAATTGGTGCTGGTAACGAAATTCAATTAACTGATGCCATGAAAGAAATGTCAAAAGGGTCGCCATTTTATTATCAAGAATATCGTGGTGAAAGATTTGATTGTGGCAATGTTGCTGGTTATATTGAAGCCAACATCTCTTTTGCCATGAAAGATCCAGAATTAAAAAAAGAGATATTACCTATAATTAAAAAATATTAAAAAATTTCTTATATTATTGAAATGGATCTATAGTTAAATGATTATCGACATTTATATCATCAATAGAGTACTCTCCTGTAAATTGACCACCACTTGCACCTTCAGATTGACCCCACCAATTATATTCGGCAGAAATATTATCAACCAAACCATTAATTATAATTTGTCCTTCTAAAGAATTTCCTCCTGTTGAACCTAAATCACCATCTCCAATATCAATATTAATATTCTCTATGTCAGAACTATCAACATATAAAGACTCGCCTGTAGTAACATTTTTAATATTATTACCAGAAAGAGACAAATTAACCGAACTAAATCCTCCCGCAAGTCCTATACCCCAATAATTATCTTTAGTATTGTTATTAACAATAACATTATTAGAGACAGCATTTGGGTCACCTTCATCTACTAAAAAGAATTCTAAGTATATAGCATTAGCACCAGAGCCTATAATATTATTGTCACTTATTAGATTATTAAAACTTCCACCAGAATCTGTTAGAATGTGTATTCCTTGACCAACCCCTCCCACACTATAATCACCACCATTATAATTTAAATTATTATTAGATATATCATTATTTACGAGTTCGTAAAATAAATTGTGTTTTTTAAAAATGAGAATATAAATAAAATGTTAATTTTATTTATAATTTTACTAACTTAAATTTTTAAAAAACTAATGAAAAAAGAATTAAGATTACAGAAATGTCAAAAAATTATAGAAGCAGGAATAGTTAATTTATTTAACTCTCAAGATGTAATGGATGTAGATAAGTTTGCTCTTAGCACCATAGAAACTTTAATGTTGATAGAAAGAGA
>JAHXBT010000030.1 GCA_020054695.1 Rickettsiales bacterium | reverse complement strand
AGAGTGTAATCAATTTTTAAATATATTTTAGAAATTATATGTTATCATAACTTACTAGATATATTATATTCTAATATGAAGGTATAGATTACTATAAAAAATTACTCCATATCAGACTCTTCATCTATATTATCTTGATTATCATTAGATTTGGCGGCTTCCTTCAAAGTTTTTATCTCTAACTCATTTCTGGTAACTATCAATGATATATTAATAGAAACATCGCTATATAGATAAGCCTTTATACTATATATTCCAATTTCTTTAATTGGTTTTTCTATTCTAATATCTGATTTAGTTAGTGACAACCCAGTAAATTCATTTAATTTAGATGTTACAGTAGATGCATTGACAGAACCATATAATCTACCATCATCAGATGCATTTTCAATTATAATAATTTCCTTATTATTAAATTTCTGCTTATTTTCATTAGCAAGTGACAAAAGATTATCCTGCTCTTTGTTAATGTCATTTTTTTGTAGTTCAAATGTCTTTTTATTACTGGCGGAATTATATATAGCTTTCTTCCTAGGAAATAAAAAATTTCTAGCATGTCCAGGCTTTACCTCTACAATATCACCAACATCACCAAGACCCTTTATTTTTGAGGTTAGAATTACTTGCATATTTTTAATTATTCGACATTAATTTTTTTTACAGGAGATAAAAGAGCTAACTGACGAGCATTTTTAATTGATGTAGCTAGTTTTTTTTGTTTTTTTCTACTTACAGAGGTTATTCTCGTTGATAACATCTTACCTCTGTCAGAAATGAATTTTGATAACAAGTCAATATTTTTATAATTTATTGCTTCATCCGGAATATTTATTAACGGACAGGTTTTTCTTTTCCTTAATCTAACATTTTGGTTAATCAGGGATACTTTTATAAAATTTTCGTCGTTATTTTTAACTGTCATAATTTGAAATTTAACTTGCGATATTGATCGATGCTATTTTTGCATCTAAATCTGTTTCCTTTTTATTTTTTTTGGCATCAGAAGCTTTAACGGAAATAAATAAACGAGAATTATCTGTATTATCATCTGAATTGAAGATTTTGTTTCTTACGATATCTTCATTATATTTAGCAAATTTTGCTATCTCTTTTACAGTTTCGTTGCTAGACTTAACTTTTAACAACGCATAATGGGCTTTGGAATTTTTATTAATCTTGTAGGCAAGATTTCTTAGACCCCAATATTCTCTGACTATAATTTCAGCATTGCCATTATCAACAATTTTCTTAATATCTTCAAATAGTAAATCTATGTTTTCAGCAGTTAAATCCTTTCTCATTAAAAGGATAATCTCATAATAATTCATACAAATAGTCTTAAAATAATCTTGTAATTTACAAAGTACAGCTGTTGATGGTAAATTGTAATATATTATTTATCAATAAAATTTTTTATATATTTAAGATTAATAAAAAAGTATGGTGAAATTACTAGTAATAACACCTTGATATCAGATCTAAACCTTAAAGCAACAAAAGACCCTTTAAAAATTGAATTAGCATTATATATTTTTTAGTAATATAAAATAATATTTGTAAAAATTATGGTTTTAATGCCGCATTGGCCCAAAAATTTTCTAAATTGTCAAAGGGATAATCTTGGTGATATTAAAAAGATACTCTCTAATTTGGGTAGTCCAGAAAAATCTTTGCCGCCAGTAATCCATGTTGCTGGCACTAACGGTAAGGCATCTACCATATCATTCTTGCAGTCAATTTTTACTGATGCTAATTATAAAGTTCATCTTCATATTTCTCCACATATTCACCGCTGTAATGAAAGAATTATTATTGCTGGTCAAGAAATTTCTGATGATTATCTATATAAAATTTTAGAGGAGATTCGTATTAATTCAGAAAATATTAATCTAACTTTCTCAGAAGCAATGATAATTGCTGCAATTTTAGTCTTTTCTCGTAACGAAGCTGATATTTGTTTTATAGAAACTGGTATGGGTGGTAGAATTGATCCAACAAATGTTATTAATAATAAAGTGTTAAGCGTAATTACTCCAATCTCTTTTGATCATGAAGATTTTTTAGGGCAAACAATTGCAGCAATTGCTAGTGAAAAATCTCATATTATGCGTTCAAATATTCCAGCAATCATCGCTCCCCAAGCCAAAGATGCCGGCAAAATTATTGAGTTACACTCTTTGGAAATTGGCAATATTTTAAAACATTTTGGCAGGGATTTTGATATTGAAATTAACGAGAATGATTCTTTTTATTTTCAATATAAATCTCAAAATTTAGATAATTTACCTAAGCCTGCCTTAGAAGGTGAACATCAATATATTAACGCCTCTCTAGCGTTGGCGACAATTTTTGCTTTAGAAGAATTTTATCCAAAAAAGTTTAAAATTACCGAAGAAAATATCACAAATGGCCTAAAATTAGCTAAAAATCCTGGTAGATTAGAGAAAATAAATCTTTTTCACAAAAATTTAAATCAAAATGATGAAATTTGGCTTGATGGTGCGCACAATATTGCTGGATTTTTTGCTCTGTCTCGTTGGCTTGAGGAGCAGATTATGGCTGATGAGATATCAGGAATTAAAAAAGAAAATTACCTTATAGTTGGTTTTACCGTAGGCAAAGTTAGGGAAAGTTTTTTTGTTTTTTTTGAAAACATGATTGATTTTATTTGTCCAATTAGGGTAGCTGGTGAGCCAAATCCTGAAAATGCCAACATTATTGCCAAAAAAATAATTAATATTAGAAATCAACCTCAAGATAACCTTTTTGATGCTATTGATTTTTTGGCCAATAACAAATCTAACAAAAATTGTCGAATTATCATCGCTGGATCATTATATTTAGCAAGAGATGTTGTTGAAATGGAAAAATCCACCTAATTTGATTATAAATTAGGATTTTAACACGCGTGAAATAATTTATATTTCTAACAAAATATGATCTAAATCTTACAAAGAAGATAAAGGCTTGATAGGTGATCGATATTGTTCTGATCTAGTTAGGGGTATGTCTTTCTTCTTTCTTCTTCTTCTTCTACGATCTCTTTTAACTTTTTTCACTTTACCCGAGTCCTCCAGCATACTTTCTTTAATATACTCATCAGTTAGACGATCAAACTCTGATAAATGCTTAGTAAAGAAGTGGTCAGCATCAGGTACAACATTATATTTAATTTCAGCTTCTTCCCTAAGGTTCAATTTATCAGCAATTTTAGCAGAGTCTTTTTCAAGAGAGATGTCATCAGCAGTACCTTGAATTATCATGCCGGAGGCAGAGCAGGGCACGATAAAATTAAAATTATACTTATTTGCTGGTGGAGCAACAAGAATATATCTTTCAATATCTGGTCGTCTCATAATTGCTTGCAAACCAACCCAAGAGCCAAAGGAAAAACCAGCTAGCCAAAATATGGAAGCTTCCATATTTTTATTATGAAGCCAATTTAGAGCAGCTGTAACATCTTGCAACTCACCAACACCATCATTAAAAACACCTTCAGATTTTCCAACGCCACGAAAATTAATACGAAGTACTGAAAAACCATTATTGACAAATGATTTAAAAAGATGGTAGGTAATTTTATTATTCATGGTACCTCCATGAACAGGGTGTGGGTGTAAAACTAATGCAACTGGAGATTTGATATCTTTATTTTGATGATATCTACCCTCAATTTTACCAGCTGGACCAGTAATTATTACTTCAGGCATAAAAATTATTTAATTTCGTCCCAAGGTAAAGGTCTACCACCTTCATCAGTAACTAGATTACTAGTACCAGCAAATTTAGCTGAAACATATTTACCGTGACCAGCATGTACACCATAATAAAAAATAGGGTCAATCTCCTTACCATCAAATTGTTTCTTAACAGTAACTTGTTTATTCTTACGAGCGTTTTTACTTTGCTTACCTTCAGCCATTTCTTAAAAAAATTAAATTGATACTTTATTTAAAAGGTAATATAGTTAATATTTTTTAAAAATTCAATAAATTATTTAGATGGAAGAAAAAATTAATGATAATAAGGATATGCTTGGATTTGCCAAAAGCGATCCAAAAGAAACTATGCTAAGAAAACCAGATTGGATTAGAGGAAAAGCCACTCTTTCTGCTGGGTTTAAGGAAACGCGTGATTTAATGCGCTCATCAAACTTAAATACAGTTTGTGAAGAAGCTGCTTGCCCAAATATTGGCGAATGTTGGTCGCAAAAGCATGCAACAGTGATGATAATGGGTTCAGTTTGTACAAGAGCTTGTTCTTTTTGTAATATTGATACTGGAAAACCTAATAAACTAGATCCAAAAGAGCCTGAAAATCTTGCTAATGCTGTTGGTAAATTAGATTTAAATCATATTGTAATTACCTCAGTTGATCGCGATGATTTGGAGGATGGTGGTGCCGAACATTTTGTACAATCTATTACTAAAATTCGTAAAACTAACCCAAAAGTTACTATTGAGATTTTAACTCCAGATTTTTTAAGAAAAGAAGGTGCGATTGAAAAAGTGGTTAAAGCCAAACCAGACGTCTTCAATCATAATATTGAAACTGTTCCTGGTTTATATCATAATATTCGTCCCGGTTCTCGATATTTTCATTCATTATCATTATTAAAAAAGGTCAAAGAAATTAACCCAATAATTTTCACTAAATCTGGTTTAATGGTTGGACTAGGTGAAAAAAAAGAGGAAGTTTTGCAAGTGATGGATGATCTTCGTTCTGCTGACGTTGATTTTATCACTATTGGGCAATATTTGCGGCCAACTATGCGTCACGCTCCTGTTAAAAAATATGTTCATCCTGATGAATTCAAATATTATGAAAAAATGGCCTATAGTAAAGGGTTTTTGATGGTTTCTGCCAGCCCTCTTACCCGTTCATCATATCATGCTGGTGATGATTTTGCTAAACTGCGAGCAGAAAGGCAAGAGTTACAGAAGCAAAATTAATTATGGTATTAATTTTTGTTTATATCTTGAATATTTCCAATTAATTATTATATTTAGTTCATTAAGTAATTTTAACAATTTTTTTAAAAATGACTGCAAAAAAATACGAATTTGATGTTGAGGTAAGTAAAGTTCTAAATCTTATGATCAGCTCACTATATACTAATAAAGATGTTGCTCTTAGAGAGCTTGTTTCTAATTCTTCTGATGCTTGTGATAAAATCCGTTATCTTGCTTCTCAAAAATCTGATATCTTAAAGGACGAAGAATTAAAAATTAATCTTTCTTTTGATAAGAAGGCTAAAACATTTTCCATTGAGGATAATGGTGTTGGTATGAATGAAGAAGACCTAAAAGAAAATCTTGGTACTATTGCTAAATCTGGTACTGAAAATTTCTTAAAGTCACTAACTGGTGAAAATAAAAAAGATGTAGAATTAATCGGCCAATTTGGTGTCGGGTTTTATTCTGCCTTTATGATTGCAGATGAAGTAGTGGTTGAATCAAAAAAGTATGATAATAACAAAGCTTTTAAATGGCATTCAACTGGTGCTGGTAATTTTGAAATTTCTGATTCTGACAAAAAGGAAAGAGGTACTAAAATTACCTTACATTTAAAAAAGGATGAGAAGGATTTTTTAGATGTTTTTTATATTAAAAATGTTATTAAAACCTATTCTGATCACATTAACGTTCAAATTGAATATAAGGATGAGAAAGGTAAATCAGAAGTTTTAAACTCATCTTCTGCCCTTTGGACTAAGCCAAAATCAGAAATTTCCAAGGAAGAATATGAAAATTTCTATAAAAATATTTCACATTTACCTGGCGAGCCTTTCATGACAATCCATAATAAGGCAGAAGGTGCAATTGAATATACTAATTTACTTTTTATTCCTGGTACGAAGCCTTTTGATCTTTTTCACCCTGATAGAAAAGGTAGTATTAAGCTTTATGTTAAAAAGGTTTTTATTAGTGAAGATCTAAATCTAGTTCCTGCTTGGTTAAGATTTATGCGTGGATTGGTTGATTCTGAGGACTTACCTTTAAATATTAGCAGAGAATCTTTGCAGTATAATCTGATTTTAGAAAAAATTAAGAAAGCAGTTATTAAAAAAGTTCTATCTGAGCTAGAAAAAAAATCTAAAAAAGATGAGGAAAAATATTTGTCATTTTGGAATAATTTTGGTGCAGTTTTCAAAGAAGGTCTTTGTGAATCTCATGAATTTAAGGATAAAATTTTGAATCTATCTCGTTTTTATAGTTTGAACTCTCCCGATAAATTAATTTCTTTAAAGCAATATCTGGAAAAAGCAAAAGAAAATCAGGATAAAATCTATTTTTTAACTGGTGAATCAGTTGCTAAAATAAAAGATAGCCCACAGCTTGAAGGTTTTGCTGATAAGGATGTTGATGTTTTATTTTTAACCGATGCGGTAGATGATTTTTGGGTTACTGTTTCTAATACTTATGAAGAAAAGGAGTTTGTGTCAGCAACTAGAGCTGATATTGATTTAGATGGTAAGAAAAAGAAAGATCTACCTGTTGATGATAAAAAATCTAATGATATTAAGGATGTTACAGATAATGAATTTGATGGCATTGTTAAATTAGCTAAAGAAATTTTAGGTGAAAAAATTAAGGATGTTAAAATTTCTACTAAATTAACTAGCAGTCCTGTTTGTTTGGCTGTTGATTCTGGCGCAATGGATATTAGAATGGAAAGATATTTAAAGGAGCAAAACCAACTACCTTCAATTTCGGCTAAAATTTTGGAAATTAATTCAAATCATGCTATTATCAAATCTTTACAGGAGAATCTAACAGATTCTAACAAAATAGAAGATGTTAAAAATAACATTAAAACTCTTTTTGATCAAGCTTGCATAAGTGCTGGTGAAGAAGTTGTTGATGTTAAGGATTTTGCTAATAGACTCAATAAATTAATGGTTGGTTAGTTAATGATTTAAGCAACTATACTTTGAAAATGAAGGGCTATTATTTGCCCTTGGCAAATACAACGCGATATTGATTTTATATAAGAATTAAAATCCTCTGAAAAACTATTATTCTAAATGTTTCAAGATAAACAAAATACAATTGCAAATGAGATTAGTTTTTCTGGAATAGGTTTACATAGTGGTCAGGAGGTTAATGTTAATCTCTATCCTGCGCCAGAAAATCACGGTATCATTTTTAAAAGGTCTGATATAAATAACAAAATTAACCTTATTCCTGCTAATTATCGAAATGTAACTAAGGCGCAACTTGGCACAACATTATCTAATTTGGATGAAGTCTCTGTTTCCACTATTGAGCATTTTATGGCGGCAATCTGGGGTTGTCGAATTGATAATTTAATTATTGAGATGGACGGTGAAGAAATGCCAATTGTTGATGGTAGTTCTGAACCTTTTGTATTTTTATTGGAAGCGGCAGGTATTAAGGGACAAAATGCTGCCCCAAAAATTCTTAAAATAGAAAAGGAAATTATTTTTCAGGATGGTGATAAAGAAATTAAAGTTACACCATCGGATAATTTTTCTTTTGATTTGGAAATTGATTTTAATCATAAGGTAATCGGTAAAGAAAATATTTCTTTTAATCCTAAATATCATTCTTTTAGAAGCGACCTCTGTCGTGCTCGTACTTTTGCCTTTGAAAAAGATATTGAGCAAATCAAAAAATTAGGTCTTGGCAAAGGAGGTTCACTTGATAATGCTATTATTATTGGTGAAAATAAAATTTTAAATGAGGGAGGTTTGCGTTACAAAAATGAATTATCTCGCCACAAAGCTCTTGATTTTATTGGTGATATTCGTTTATATGGACAATATATTTTAGGTCATTTTCAGGTTAAAAAACCAGGTCACTATATTAACAATAAATTCTTACATTATTTAGAGGATCAAATTTCATCATGAAATCACCAAAATTTTGGCAAAAAAAATCCTTAATATCTTATATTTTATTACCTATTTCCTTTATTTATCAAATAGGGTATTTTATTAAATCTTTTTATCGTTTTATTATNTATCAACNTNANGNTCAAAAAGTTAAAACCATTTCTATTGGTAATTTAACAATTGGTGGTGCTGGTAAAACTCCAACCGCTTCGGCTATTGGCAAATTATTACAAAAAGAAAATCTTAAATTTTCTTATTTAAGTAAAGGTTATGGTGGCAAAATCAAAAAACTGACTAAAATTAATAAAAACCATAAATCTATTGATGTTGGTGATGAGGCTTTACTATTAAAGGAATATTCAGATTCTTTTATTTGCAACAAAATTACTTCTAATATTTTACAAGACCAAAAATTAACAAAAGATAATTTTTTAATTATTGATGATGGTTTTCAAAATTTTTCTTGGAAAAAAGATTTTTCCATTTTGGTAGTAGATGGTTATTATGGTTTTGGTAATGAATTTACTTTCCCTTCTGGCCCTTTAAGAGAATATGTTAAATTAGGTATTAAAAGAGCAAATTTAATTATTATTATTGGTGATGACAAGCATGATATTCAACAAAGATTTTGTAAAAATAAACAAGTAATAAAAACTAATTTAAAGATAATTAATGGCAGTGACTTTACAGGACAAGATGTCTTAGCTTTTGCTGGTATTGCATATCCCCAAAAATTTTTTAAGAGTTTAGATGATGTTGGTGCTAATATTAAAAAAACTTTTTCTTTTTCTGATCATTACCAATACCGTAAAAAAGATTTGAATAAATTATTGAAATTAGCAAAGGAACAAGATCTAAAATTGGTTACCACTAAAAAAGATTGGGTAAGAATGAGTAAAATATATCAAAAACAGATTCATTTTTTAGATATAGAAATACAAATAGATTCAAAAACTAAATTTTTAAAATTATTAAATATTATTTAAAATTAATTATATTTACTTTTTTCTTTATTTTTCTAATATTAATTATTATTTGAAGATAAATGATATATCTAATGAAGAAAGAATTAATATTGGCAATTCCAAAGGGCAGAATCTTAAAAGACCTTTCAAAGTTATTGGTTAATACCAGTTTAAAGATTGAGGATGATTTTTTTGATGACAATTCTCGTAAATTACTTTTTACAACTAATATAAAAAATCTTAGAGTTATTAAAATTAGAAGTTTTGATATAGCTAACTTTGTTAAATTTGGTGCTGCTGATATTGCTATTTGCGGGTATGATGTACTAGAAGAATTTTCATCAAGTAAAATTTATCCATTATTAAATTTAAATATTGGTAAATGTCGTTTATCTATAGCAACTGATAATATTAATAAAAATGAGTTTCAAAATAAAAGTCACATTAAAATTGCAACTAAATATATTAATATAGCAACTCAATATTTCTCCAAGTTAGGTATACAAACTGAGGCTATAAAATTAAATGGCGCGATGGAGTTGGCACCAATATTAAATTTGTCTGATTATATTGTTGATTTAGTTGATAGTGGTAAAACCTTAAAAGAGAATAATTTATTTGAGGTAGAAAAAATAATGGATGTAAGTTCTTATTTTGTATCCAATATTAACTCTTTTAAGACAAAAAAATCAGAAATTGGCAGTATAATGAAAATATTACAGGATATTAATGTCAATAATTAATGCAAAAATACAGTCATCTATCCTTTTTAAAATAATAATATTTTCATTAATTTTCCTTCTTTTTTCTGCTTGCGATCCTTCGGCTGATAATAATGGAGGTTATGATTTAAAAGAAATACGAAAATTTGATCCTATTGATAAAGGTATTAGATTGCCCTTTCATGATGAAAACTTTGACCAAGATTTTGATAGTAATGATACTCTTAGTGATGAAGATAAAAATATAAAATGGGGTCGTAAAAGGAAGGATTGGCACCATGCCTGCGCTTCTGAAGAGATTCAATATAGTCTATCTGGTGATCTTATATCGGCCATTCCATTTGAGTTTAAGGCGGCAGCCTTTTTAATTGATCGGGGATTAGAAGCTACAGGTAATGGCGATAAAAACCCAATTTCTTTTCTAGAAGATCTTTTAAATTTAAGTGATGGATTTTCTGATCATTACTGGGATATGTGGAATCCTTCATGTTCTGCTATTGCAGCCGTACAGGGTGTTGCTTTAATGGCCTCAAAAGAGGCTGCTGATTATGCTTGTAGCGCCTCTCCTGCCTCTGGTCCTTCTGGCAAATTATCTAAGATTAAGAAGGCAGCTAAGGGTGGAATTTCATTAATAGGAAAAACAGTATCAGCAGCGGGAGGAGTCACTATTAAGAATCTTGTAGATTGGGTGCACCTATTCACAAAATGTAAAGCTGCTGTGGGTTGGCAAGCTAGTAATGCTGCAGCAGTTGCTTTTTTATGTGCGTCAGGATCAGGTTTACCTTGTGCAACTGCTAAAACTGCATTAGTTAAAGCTACAATATCTACAAATTATTGTTGTGGTGCTGCTATGGCCTATACTGGTGTTTTGGCAGTAGCTTTACAAACCATTAAAATAAAATATACTGCCGCCAGAAGACATCAAAAAAGAGTTGTTGTTTGTGGTCATGATTGGCATGGTTGGAAGGTAAGAGAAGATAGGGCTAATCCTGGTAAGTTTGTAGAAGTCAGGGGTTCATATCATTCTAATAAAAATGATCCTGATCCTTCGGAGACAAAATTTTATTCTTATCGTAAGGCTTTACTTGATGAAAGCGAAAGAAATAACATTATATTTGATATTAAAAAGCAAACATATAGAGAATATTATTTTGGTGGTCGTGAAATTGCCGACCCTTCTGATTCAGATGATGGAGGTTGTTTAATGCCTCAAATTGATAGAGGTAAATTAGAATCAATTTTTGGATATTATGATCAAAATAATAAGGCTGGTAAAGATGAATTTAGGCAAAGATATTATTTTAGGGGATCAAATACTGAGCCAAATTTTGCTTGCCAAAGATTTCAATTAGCAGATAGACATAATTTATCAGATGACGAAGCACAAGAATTTGTTAAAGCTTATAATTGCTGTGTTAATAGAAGTAAAAATATGATTTGTCTTGAATATATTAACTCTTATGATATTGATAATAAAAGCAATGTTCAGCCTTATATTGTTAAAGCAGGTAGTGGAATTGATGTTGTAGGAGGAGAAGAAAAAAATGTTGATCAGAAAATAAAAAAATCAAATCATCCAATTAGAGATAATATAGATTTTTGCGAGGTAGGTAGTAAACAATGCTCTTTAGGAGACTTATCTGATATTCCTATTGCATATGAGGCATACGAACATCCTTTGAGTAATAAATATATATGCGCTCGGAGCTATTCTGTTTGTCCTTATAATTTTACGGTAGGAACAGGAACTTTTATGAGTGGTACTGATATTGATTATAAAGAAAGTGTAGAGGAGTATGGCGTTATCGAGTTCATTAATTCTACTATTGGTAGCGACCTATCTTTTGCTTCTAAAAATAGGGAGGGTAATGACAGGAGAAATAATGATTGTCAATATATGAATCATTGTACTATTATACCTGGCGATACAGAAGGTATAGAATATAGTATGATTCATGATGGAGATAATTATTTTATACCTGAAGCATGTTCAGATGGTAAAGGAGATTCTCAAAATTATAATTTCCAGAACAATCTTTTGAGTAAAAAACTTGATGTTAAATCATTGACAGCACCACTAGCTCAATGTTTAACAGAAAGTTTTAATAATTTATTATTAAATAAGTATTCTAAAGATGCTGATGATGGTTCTTATAGTAAGGGTGACGTAAGGTCTTTACCGTCATTTTTTAATACAATACAAGATAATTTACAGAATATATTAAGGGTAATTTTAATGTGCTCTTTAACATTATTAGGTTACAAGGTCTTATTGGCTGGTGGTATGGAAAGAAAAGAATTAATGAGCTTTATTCTAAAATTAGCCTTTGTTTTGTATTTTGTTACTGGTAATGCTTGGAAAACTATTTTTTCTGAAGGTTTAATTTCTGTCAGTACACAACTATCTACCCAGTTAGTTAAAATCAATGGTGAAGATGTTAATATTTTTTTAGATAAAAAGGAAAAATCTTTAATATCTTCATCTTTAATATCTTCATCTTTAATATCTTCTGGTAGTGGAGCCAAAATAGAGGTAACAGAATTATATAGGGCTGAAAGTGATCAAAATGAATTTACATGCTATGTAAGATATGATGATGGTTCAACAAAAGATTTACGTTATAATAAAGATTTTATAGCTGATGTATTTACATCTGATATGGATGTATGTAAGAAGCGTGTTTTTGGAATTGATTCCATGGACGATAGAAAATTACTAAAATTAAAAAATAAACCAGAAAATGGTTATTATTTTAAAAAAAATAATCGTATTTATAATATTTCTAGCAATAGTATTTGTAAATTTCCAAAATATGATCACAGATTAGATGGAGAAAATACTCCAGCATATCCTGTTGGTAAGGAGTATTTGAAGATATTTGATACATTGGATTGCATGATATCTTATGCTCTTGGTATCAGTTCAGTTTCTAGTGGATCAAGTTTTGCCTCAACCATTGCAATGTCACTTTTGAGTGGTTTTGTAGGAATGTCATTCGCTCTTGCCTCTTTGTTTTTTGCTATTTCATTGTTAGCTGTTACAATTAAAATATTGTCAATTTTTTGTATCTGTATAATTTATCTTTCTATCCTGATTTATGTTTCGCCAATTACAATTACATGTGTTCTTTTTGGCAGAACAAAAGATGTATTTACTTCTTGGTTACAAGCAGTTTTATCCTATTCTATTCAGCCAGTCTTTATCTTCATTTTTGCTGGTTTTTTTATTAGTATTTTTAATCATGCTATTGTTACAGATGATGTTAGATTCGAGCATCAAATAACAGATGAACAAAATCAATCAATTTCTTTAAATCAAAAAATAGCGTTTATTAATTGTAATAATTGGCATGATGGCAATAAGATAAGACAACCTGATAGGGTCAGTATTTATTGTTTTTTCAGTAAATTATACAATCCAAATGATGATAATTCCACAACTATATTTCCTAATCTTGAGGTTTTTGGGATGTATTTTAGAACATCTTATGATATTTTATATGGCACTGCAGATGGCGTTATAAATCAAGGTAGAGGTGATAGTAAATTTGCCGCTATGTTACAAATAGCAGTTATTTTATATATTCTAAATTTTCTTGCTACATTAATTCCTAATCTGATAGTTAACATTACCCACGGTACCTCGGTTGGTGCAGTTGGTGGTATGGATTATAGCGTAAAGAAATTATCCAATATGGCAAAATCCTATGGTAAAGGTGCTAATGATATTGCAAGAGGACTTAGTACCAGATATGGTAAAAAATCTTATGATAAAGTGACAACAAAAAGACAAGGTATTAGAAAAAAGGACGATTAGTTTTAACCTAGATCTTAGAAATTCAATTATATTAATATATAACCTTTTGTAATGATTTTGCTAGATGGTAAATCATTTCTTCATTATGTAATATATTTGGTGTAATTCTAAGCATTTCAGATCCTAATTTAACAGTTGGATAATCAATATTTTGTAAGTAGATATGAAAATCTTCTAATAAGGTTTGATATATATATTTTGTTTTTTCTGCATTACCAATAATAAGAGGTATAATATGAGAATCACTTTGTGATATATTTATATTATGTTCTTTTAATATTGTTTTGGTTTTTGTTACATTGTCTTGAAAATCATTAATTAAATTTGGGTTTTGTTCTAAAAATGAAATATTATCAAAAGCACATTGTGCAATAATAGGTGGCATTGCTGTAGTAAAAATGAAGGAAGAAGCTGTTAGCCTAATCGCTTCAATAATTTGTTTATTTGCAGCTATATAACCTCCAACAACTCCAAAACCTTTGCCTAAAGTACCCTGTATTATATCTATTTTATTATCTTCTTTAATTTGATTGGCTCTACCCGCACCATTTTGTCCATAAATAGCAACAGCATGCACTTCATCAAGCATTGTCATAGCATTATATTTTTTTGCTAAATTGGATATTTCATTAATTTTACCAAAATCACCACTCATAGAATAAACTGACTCAAAAATGATTATTTTCGGTTGATCAATATCATATTTATTCAATAATTCTTCTAGATGCTCTGCATCATTATGTCTAAATACATGTTTTTTTAATTGTGAATTTTTAATACCCGCAATAATAGAAGCATGATTTTCTTCATCAGAAAAAATAATTAAGTTAGGTATTATTTTGGATAAAGTATTAATTGTTGCCTCATTTGCTATATATCCAGATGTAAATACTAAAGAAGACTCTTTTTTATGTAATTTTGCTATCTTATCTTCTAATTTAACAATTTCTTTAGATGTTCCTGATAGATTACGAGTTCCTCCTGCGCCAATACCAGTTTTTTCAATTAATATTTTTGCATTATTAATGCTATCCTCATTTTGACCAAGAGATAAATAGTCATTTGAACACCATATAGTAATTTTATGACCATTATTATTATTTACTGCCTGGGGGAATTGGCCACAAATACGTGAGATATTGGTAAATTTACGGTATCTGTTATTTTGTTCAGCTTCTATTAATATTTTAGTAAAAAAATCATTATAAATCATATGCTATCTTATTATAAACCAGTTATAATACAAAATTGTCAATAAAATAATTAAACTTGCAATATAAAATAATTCAGTGATCATTGAAAAAAACTAGCAAAGTGCCTGCGTGATGGAATTGGTAGACATAACGGACTTAAAATCCGTGGAGCCTAGCTCGTGCCGGTTCAAGTCCGGCCGCAGGTACCATTAAATTCAGAAGTAAAGTCAGAAAATTTGCAATCTTTAAAGGAAACAGCTTCAATAGTATGGAATTTTATTAAGTTCAAGAGCTTATTTTTCTTTATGTTTGTTATCATGATATTTGTTGTGATAATGATATTATCTACTGATAATTATGATAGAGGATGCATAAGGGACAATGGCTATATAAATTCCTCTATATTAAAAGCTTCAGGATATAGAGTTTTTGGTGATGATTATAATCCAGATATAGGTGGTGGACAACAAAGTGAGTGGAAATCAACTGGATATAAGACTAATGGTCAGGGATTGGTAATAGATATCAAGGGTTCTATTTTTACCAATGATCTTTATGGCATACCACCAATCATGCATAATAGATGTAGAGTATGTGCCAAACCCAGAGAAGACAAAAAACATTTATTTAAGTTTAAAGATCCAACTATTACAAGGCATTATGCCTCATCTGACGAAGATGTTAATAATTTTTCTATTACAAAAATAGATAATTGTCTTTGTACTAAAATTACAGGTGTGGGTGGAATAACCAAATCAGATCTTAATAATAGGCCAAATCTTAATTATATTAATATTAGAGAAAAGCCAACAGCGCTTACCGACATAAATTATTGTCCTGATAGAATAGAGATAGGTAGTACATCATGTAGTACACCACAACCAGAAGATATTGCATCTGATAGTAATTGGAGCTGCACTGATAAGTTTTTTTTTGATGAAAATGATGATAACAAATATAATGGACAAGGTGAGGAAATAAAATATAATGATCTAGATTTAAAATATATTAATTTAAATTATAGAAATAAGGATTTTACAGTAAAAGACGCTGAATATCAAGAATCTTGCTATGATGAAGCGGCTTTTGGTGTATCAATTGGAATATTTGGCCCTAATGGTGGAGATGTGCCAAATAAAACTTATCATTTATATTCAGAATTTTATTTACAAGATGTAGATAAATATAGATATTCTAGTCCTAATAATGTCTTGTTCCAAAACCATGTAGCAGGAGAAGAAATTAAGATACGATTCAATGATGGTTATTATCGTGATAACTTAGGAAAATATAATATTTATTTTGTTGAAGGTATTTTAAATTTAGAGTTCGACGGTATTATCACTAATATAGTTGATACTATTGAGGGTTTATTAGTAGGTGATGGAACATTAGAAGCTACCTATAAAAGAATTGTTGGTAATACAGTTTTTCAGACAATCGTTAGACTTGCGCTAATATTATATATGTTATTTATAGGATTTGGTATTTTAAGTGGTACAATGGAGATATCACGCAAGGAGTTTTTTGGCAGAATATTAAAAATTTGCCTTATATTATTTTTTGTATCTCCCAATAGTTGGTCTTGGTATAATGGTATTGTAGTAGGGTTTTTTATGGGTAGTATAGATACTATTTCGGGATTTATATTGGGTCTGGACTTTATGGATGTCAGTAGTGATATAGTAACAGCAGAATTGCAATCTTCAACCAGTAATGGCTACGCTTCTAAATTTGCCTTTCCTGATGAAATGATTAAGTCTTTCTTTTTATCAGAGAATATATTTATTAAATTATGGTCGTTGATTTTTTCTCCTTATAATATTGCCGCTCTTCTAATTATAGTTGGTATGTATATTGTTATGATATATTTTATATATGTTATAATAAAAATCGTTATTTTTTATCTCTCTGCTATTACTAGTTCAATAATATTATTGTCACTCGGACCAATAGCGTTTATATTAACTATCAATAAAATTACTTCCACCTTCTTTTTTAGATGGTTAGTCTATATAGGATCAAGAGCAATGGAGATAGTAATGGTATTTTTAGTATTATATGCATTTTTATCTATTATCAATGACAAATTAGGACTATATGGCGAGATAAAACCAGAATCGTTATTATATTTCGAGAGTTGTCCTTATAGTTTATTTGATTATTATAAAAGTGTAGAATCGGTAACCTATAATATTATAGGTGAAGATCTAATATATAATGTAGTTAAGTCAATTTTATCATTTTTTAGAATTTATGTTGCAGATCCAACTAGTGGTATAGATAATGGTAATGGTGTTTTTGTTGGTGGAAAAGATTTTTTTGAGATGATCTTTATTCTTATAGAGGTAATAATTTTATTATATTTTCTTGATATGATAATATCTCAGGTTGGTGTTATTGCCTCAGGTTTGGTTTCTTATCAACAGCAGTCATCGAGAATAAATAGTGCTATAGGTGCTATAGCAAATGAAGGTTCTGCTATATTCGCAAAAATGATGAATAGTAAATCCTTTATTTCTATTCCTGGTGCCATGAAATCTGCTGGTTCATCAGCTCTTGGTGGTATTAAGCAGGCAAATAGAATGCGTTTGAAAGTAATTGATTTTGCAGATGAGCATGATGGTGCATTTAGATATATTGATAATGTAACTAGTGGTAGATTAAGTAAGGTTAATTCAAATTTAAAAACAACAAAACCTGGTAAAGTAGGAGCATACTTATTTGGTAATAGGGATGAGAATAATGTTAATAAATTATCTTATCAGGTTAAACAAGAAATAAGCTCTGCTAATGCAGAATATAGGTCGACAACAGAAGTTATTAGAAAAAATAGACAACAAGAATTAGAATCGCAAGGTTATGATAGTATCTTAATTGAAAAGATGCTTGATAAGGAGTTTAATGGTGAATCAGTAATTAGGTCTAATGTTATCAATAATATATCTTCGGGTGGGATGTCCGCAGATCAATTACAAGCTGTTACTACTATTTTAAATAGACATTTTGCAGAACAAGATATTAAATCTGAGATGAATTTTTTGAAGAAGGAAGATAAATTATTAACTAATATTAGGGCAGCAAAGGAAATAAGGGAAAATATTTTAAATAATATAAAACAGGAGTTATCAAAAAATAATAATGATGAACAACTGTTAGAGAAAAAAATACATGACAGATTTAAAACAAGATATTTAGATAATAAATTTGATATAACATTGCAAAAAATTATTAAAGAAAATTTAACTGACAAGGAGGTATTTAAGAATTTTGACAATGAAATAAGATCAGTAGTTTCTGATTTATCTACGAAAAATATTTTGGAAAAAACTACAAAGACTAATAATGAATTACAGGGTCAGTTACTTGAAGATCCTAGATATAAGCATATACAAAGAGAGTTAATGGCCCACCAATCTTATAATAAAAATAATAAACCTCCAAAATTATCTTTAAGCGATAATGAAGAAGAATCATATCGTCAAAAATTATGGAATAATAAAGCTTTAGGTGGTATTGCTATTGCTACTATTGTTGCCCCTCCAATCGGCATCTTATTAGCTTCTTATAGATATGGTCCAGAATTTGCTTCATTAGGTGCTAGAAAGTTATATAGAGTTGGTGCTAATAATTATAATAGTTTGGAAGAAAATATATTACCTTATGTTAGTAATTATGTAGGTGGAAAATCAGAAGAATATAATGTTTCTATAAATAAACAAAATAGATTACTCTGGCAATCAGTAAATAAAACAAAGCATGAATTTAGGCAATTAAGCACAAGAGATAAAGTATTAGTTTCTGGTTCTGTAGCAGTTGCAACTCCAATATTTGCAGTCCAAGCTGCAATATTATCTCCATTTGTACTAGGTATGGGTGCTGTGGCGGCAGCAAATTCTATATATCGATATAGTTATAGATCTTCCATTGGATTAGATGAGTTAACTAGAGATGGTGCCGGTAAGAAGTATATTTCTCAATTAACAGATCAAAATATTTGGGAAAATAGGTTAGTCAGAGAAGTTAGTGATAAAGATAAGAATGAGTTAGGACTTATTCTGGCTGACAGATTAAATGATCCTAACAAGTGGACAGCAGAGGATAGATTAAAATTACAGGAAGTAGCAAATAGATCAAACTATCAATCGGATGATAATTTGGGTATTAATCCAGTAGAATATGATTTATCATTAAAAAGTCGATTTGATGAAGAATATCAAAAATCTATGGCTATAGAAAAATCAAGAAACGATATATATAATATACTAAAATCTAAACAAGAAGGTCAAACCCCAATGACAAAAGACCAAGAAGATTTAATTGTCACATTAAAAGAGCATAATGGAATATTAAAACAGGAGAAAGAAGAGTTAAAAAAGCTTGGTCGTCTTGATATGGCTTATAAGAATGATAAATCTATAGAAGAGAATAAAGAATTTATTGAAAGGTTAGAAAAAAAAGTTAATTAATGCCAAATCTAAATTAAAATGTTATAATGCTGACATTAAATAATGTTTCTAACCATAATATTAATATTTCTTTAACTATATCTTCTGCCGGATTATTTATTTTAAAGGGTGATGATTTAGATAAACAATTTATTTTACGATCTGTCGCTGGTATTGATAGAAAGTCAATTAATAATATTTTATGGAATAACCAAGAAATATCTAAATTTTACTATCTTTATTCTAGTGATATTAATTTCATATCACAAAAATTATCTTTAGATCAAGAATTAACTATTAAACAAAATTTAAATTTTCTCTCTAGCCTTACAGAAACAAAAATTCTTATTGATTCAGCAGTTTTGTATTTTGAATTAAATGATATATTGCATAAAAAAATTAAACAGCTGACAGAAGAAGAAAGGCAGAGGGTAAAATTAAGTCAGTTGATTTTTTCTCCAAAGACTGTATGGTTACTGGAAGAGCCAGATAGATTTCTTTCCCAAAAATGGCAAGAAAAACTATTTAATTTAATTGCCACTAGGGCTAAAGAGGGTGGTATGGTAATTATTAGTTCTGATAATCGGATATTTCATAAAATAGGACAAATTATAAAATTAAATGACTTCACAACTTCCTCCAAAAATATTTGATCATAAAGTTTTAAGAAATTGTAGAGATAGATCTATTGCTAATTTTCATAATTATAATTTTATACATCATTTAATATCAGACTTAATATTAGAATCTATTATCGAGCAAAATCATAATTATAATGATATATTGGAAATAGGTGCGTTAGATCATTATTTAATAAATAATATTAGACATAAATTACCTAAATCAAATCTATTTTCTAGTGACATATCGTCAAATTGTATGAAATTAGATGATCATAGTAAAAAAGTGATAATGAATGATGAATTTATTGCATTTAAAGAAGAGTCTTTTGATTTAATATGTTCCAATATGAATGCACATTTTTATAATGATTTATTAGGATTTTTTATTCAATCTTATTATTCTTTAAAAAATAACGGTTTTTTTATTGCTAGTTTTATTGCTCAGAACAGCTTTTCCATCTTAAAAAAAGTTTTTAATGTAATAGAAGTTGAAAAATATCAAAGATTTGTACCAAGATTATTACCCACAACTGATGTTAAAACAGCTGGTATGTTACTACAAAAATCTGGATTTAGTGATATTGTTTCTATGATAGAAGAAGTAAATATAGATTATGATGATCCTAAAAATATTTTTCTTGATATAAAAAACTCTGAGGGTTCAAATATTATGTTTTATCGCAGTAAAAAATTTATTACTAAGAGTTTTTTTAATGACATATGTCAAGAATTGGAAAAAAATAAAATTGGTGGTAAAATTAAGGTTAATCTCAATATTATAATTATTTCTGGATGGAAAAAATAGAATTATCAAAGAAATTATATATTAAAACTTATGGTTGTCAGATGAATGTTTATGATTCTGATAATATGAAGGATTTAATGGCTACAATTGGTTATCAGCAAACAGATGAAATATCTGACGCTAATATGGTAATTATTAATACTTGCCATATTAGAGAAAAGGCAACTGATAAATTATATTCTGATTTAGGTCGCGTTAGAAAAGTAAAAAATAAATTTGAAGAAAAAACCGGTGATAAAATGATCGTTGCAGTGGCTGGTTGTGTTTCTCAGGCCGAAGGTGATGAAATATTTAGGAGATCAAAAATAGTTGATATTGTAGTTGGTCCTGAAAGTTATCAAACATTACCAGATTTGGTTGGTAGAATATTAAGAGGTCAGGGTAAACAAATTGATCTTGATTTTAAGCCAAATAATAAATTTGATATTTTACAAGAGGCTAGGTCAACATCTCAAATTAGTAATTTTATCTCAGTACAAGAGGGTTGTGATAAATTTTGTACTTTTTGTGTTGTTCCTTATACTCGTGGTTCTGAATTTTCTCGAAATGTAGAAGATATTTATAATGAAGCCCTAACACATGCTAAAAATGGCACTAAGGAAATTTATCTCCTCGGGCAAAATGTTAATGCCTATCATGGTTTAGATAAAAATGCTCAATCTTCAAATCTTTCAAAATTAATAAATAAAATTAGTGAAATTGGTGCAATTGAAAGAATTCGCTATACTACTTCACATCCAAGAGATATGGATGATGAATTGATTTTATGCCATGGAGAAAATCCCAAATTAATGCCTTTTTTACATCTTCCCGTGCAATCTGGGTCAAATAATATATTGCAGAAGATGAATCGTAAACATACAAGGCAAGATTATTTTAAGATTATTGAAAAAATTCGTCAAAAAAGACCAGATATTGGTTTATCCTCTGATTTTATTGTTGGTTTTCCAGGAGAAAAGGAGCAAGATTTTGAAGATACGCTAGATTTAATTGAAAAAATTGGTTTTTCATCTTGTTATTCTTTTAAATATTCTCCTCGTCCGGGTACTGTAGCTGCTGACGCTCTTAATTTTGTTGATGAGGATATAAAATCACAAAGATTGCAAATCTTACAAACATTACTAAATAAACAACAAATTGCTTTTAATCAATCTTTTGAAGGACGGGAAATGCCAATTCTATTTGATAAAAAAGTCAATTCTAAAGGTCAAATTATGGGTAAAAGTCCTTGGTTACAATCAGTAATTTTAGAAGATTTTAAAGAACAATATTTTGGTCAAGTAATTAATGTTAAAATTATTAAAGCTCGACCAAATTCATTAATTGCTAAGACCATTTAAGACAAAAAAATAAACTTATATTTGAATAAAATGAGTTAATGTTTTTGAAATAACTCTCTTATTTATTCAATTTTTCTGGACCTTAATAATACTTTAATGTGAATTTTATCCTTTTTCTTGCTTTTTATATTCATAATAAATTTATTTTCAGAATAAAATAGTATAATATTGCAAAATTGTAAATTAACTTTTTAATAATTTTTTTATTTATTGGGACTGCTATTGCTATCAATTTCAATTAAGCTTGGCTCATAATTAATATTATATTTTTTAATCATCTCTTTAAAATTCTTTTTATCAAAATCAATTCCAAGCTCATTCATATTTGATATTTTCTTTAAGAAATTACCATTAAATGAAGTAGCAAATTCATTAAATGATTTCATAGATCTATATAGATTTTTCCCAACATCTTGTGATTTTATTAATATGATACCTACTGATTCAATCATTTTTTTGACTTCTATTCTTAAATGATCAATATTTTTTTCTTGTTTTTTATAGTTAATAATAAATTTACTTTGGTTTAATAAATTAATTAATCCAATCGGTCCAACTAACCAAATTTTTTCATCTAGAGATTTTTGCTCAAAGTTAGGTGAAATATCTCTGATAATGTCTAACATTTTTTCACTTTGCAAAAACATTGCTGTTGATATTATTGACTTAGAATCTCTAAAAATATTTTGTAGATCTAAATTTTCTAATTTAGATTTAGCATATGATCTTTTTTTTAAATCAGATAAATGACTATTCATCCTGTCCTTTAGCTTAGATTCAATTTCTTTAATTTGATCAAGTTTATTTCCATCTTTTGCCTGTTGTAATTCAAGGAAATGCGAAGAAGATTTACTATCAATAATTAAAATATGATTGTCGGGCAAAAATATAATAGCATCTGGTCTTTTGGAATTATTTTCAGAATCAAAAAAATGAGATTGTAAAAGATAATCTCCTGATGATTCGATTGATTTTTTTTTCTGTAGACCAGAAGATTTTAAGATATTTTCTAAAGTAATTTCAGAAGTTCTACCAGCGCCACCAGGATTTAAAAGGGCGTTTTTGGTCAGATTGATATCATCCGCAGATTTCTTTACATCATCATTAAGGGAGCTAACTTTATTAGTTATGTTGGCAAAACTGTCAAACAGATTTCTAGTAACTTTTTTAATTTCTTCTTTTTGATTTTCACTAAACTTTTCTTGATCTTCTTTATTTTTTCTAATTAATTCTTCAGATAGTTGAAATAATAATTTTTCTTTTTCAATAGACCAATTGTCCCTTTCTTCCTCTAAGTTACTTGCTTTTTGTTGTAAAAGTTGTTTTGTAGTTTCTATATTGGCTAATTCCTCCTTAAGATTATTAATTTGTTGTGTTAATTCTTTATTTTCTATTTTCAGATCTTTATTTATAATTTCTGATTGCTCGAAACGACCTACATAGTTAGATAAAATATGATTTTTATTTTCAAAGTTTTCAATATTATTTTTCTGTTCCTGATTTTTTTCCTGTAAATATAAATTTTTATCCTGTAATTTATTATTTTGTAATTTAAAAAAAAGAAATACTACTGTTAATAAAAATATCAGAAAAATAATTGCTATCTCCATAGTTTAAATATTTTATATTTGTTGTTCTGTTTAATCCTAATTCAAGTAAGAAAATTAGTCAATTTAATATTAATTTGATGAATTCCAAAATAAATAAAGTACAGATTTTGCATACAATTCCATTGCGTGATTTGGTAATTTTCCCACATGCAATAAATAGCTTAATCATTGGTAGAAAAAAATCTATTAATACTGTAATTGAAGCAAAAAAACATAATATTCCTGTTCTAGCAGTTAATCAAATTCATGCTGATAGTGATGAATTTTCTCTTAATGCCCTAAATAAGGTAGGAACTATCTCTACGGTAGTTGAATATAAAAAATTATCTGATGGTACTTTAAAAATTGCGCTAGCTGGATTAAGAAGGGCTAAATTAGTTGATATTGCAGATTCTTCAAGTCATTTTTTAACTAAAATTACTCCTTTTCCTGATGAAATTGCAACTTTTGAAACTGAAAAGACAAAATCTCTTTTTAAGAGTTGCATGACAACATTTGAGGAATATATTAAGAGGACAAAATTAATTCCTGTAGATATATTATCTTCCATTGCTGGCCGCAAAACTCAATTTGAATTAACTAGCATTATTGCATCATTAGTTGGCAATAACCCAATACTAAAACAAGAAATATTAGAAACCACAGATAATGAAAAAAGGTTAATAAAGATTTTTGGGTTATTACAATTTGAGATTAATGCTCTTAGAGCTGAACAAGCAATTCATCAAAATATACAAGATAAAATCTCAAAAGGACAAAAGGAAATTTATCTTAATGAGCAGTTAAAACATATTAAAAAGGAGTTAGGGCAAAATGAAGAAGATGATGATGTTAGTAAAATTAAAGATAACATTAAAAAATCTAAATTATCTAAAGAGGCTAAAGAAAAGTGTGAAATTGAGGTTGCTAAATTAGAGAAAATGGGAAATTTCTCATCAGAATATGGTGTTGTTAAGAATTATTTAGATAATATTCTTTCTCTGCCTTGGAAAAAATATAGTAAGACGAGTAATGACTTAGAAAAATCTTTAAAAATCTTAGACAAAAATCATTATTCCTTAGAGAAAGTAAAGGAAAGAATATTAGAATTTTTAGCCGTCCAAATAAAAACAAATTCATTAAAAGGGCCAATTATCTGTTTTGCTGGCCCCCCAGGGGTTGGTAAGACATCTTTAGCCAAATCATGTGCTGATGCTGTTGGGCGTAAATATGTTAAAGTTTCTCTTGGTGGTGTAAGAGATGAATCTGAAATTAGGGGTCATAGAAGAACTTATGTTGGTTCTATGCCTGGTAAAATAATACAATCATTAAAAAAGATTAAATGTGATAACCCTTTGATGCTACTTGATGAGATTGATAAAATGTCTTCAGATTTTAGGGGAGACCCATCTTCTGCCATGTTAGAAGTTCTAGATCCTGAGCAAAATAAAAGCTTTAATGATCATTATTTAGAGGTAGAGTATGATTTGTCAAAAATTATGTTTATTGCGACCGCAAATAATATTTCTGAAATTCCAATACCTCTGCGAGATAGAATGGAGATAATTCAATTATCTGGCTATTCAGAAAGTGAAAAATTATCTATTGCTAATAGTCACTTAATTCCAAAAATCAGAAAAGATAATGGTTTAACAGCTAGAGAGTTTAAGATTATTGATCAGGCAATATTAAAAATCATTAGAGAATATACTTTTGAAGCTGGCGTCAGGAATTTAGAAAGAGAATTGTCAAAAGTTGCACGAAAAATTGCTAAAAAAATTATTATCAAAGAAATCAAATCTGCATTAATCAGTAAAGAATTAGTAAAAACATATCTTGGTCCTGAAAAATTTGATTTTGGTAAGAAAAAAGAAGAAGATAGAGTTGGAGTTACTACTGGCTTGGCTTATACTCAATTTGGTGGTGACCTTTTAGATATTGAGGTGGTCAAATTTGATGGTTCTGGTAAAATAAATATCACTGGTAAACTAGGTGATGTTATGAAAGAGTCTGTACAAACGGCACTTAGTTATATTAGGTCAATTGCTAAAGATTTAAAAATTGATGTAAAAAAATTCAATAAAATTGATTTTCATATTCATGTACCAGAGGGTGCTACTCCGAAGGATGGTCCTAGTGCTGGTGTAGCAATTTGTCAATCTTTTGCATCAATTTTAACTACTATTCCCGTTAGTAAGGATGTTGCTATGACGGGGGAGGTGACTTTGACAGGTAATGTTCTAGCTATTGGTGGACTAAAGGAGAAGTTACTTGCAGCACTTCGTGGAGGTATTAAAACTGTATTAATTCCAAAAGCAAATGAGAAGGATTTAGAAGAGTTACCAAAAGAAATTACTGACAATTTGAAAATTATACCAATTTCAAAAATAAAAGAGGCATTGCCTATCTGTTTAGTTGATTTTAAAAATAAAATTAAAAAATAATGACTGATAAAAGAGTAATATCAGTAGTAAATCAAAAAGGTGGTGTTGGAAAAACTACTTCAGCAATTAATCTTGCTGCATCCTTAGCATTGCATCATAAAAAGAAGGTTTTGGTCATTGATTTTGATCCTCAGGGTAATGCCAGTACTGGACTTGGACTCAGTGTTGATGATAGAGATCATTCAATTTATGATGTTATGCTTGGAGATTCAGAAATTAATGAAGCTATTTTTAAGACTAGAGTACATGGTTTGTTTCTTATTCCAGCAATTGTAGATCTATCTGCTGCGGAAATTGAGCTTTCTGAGATTAACGATCGTGAATTTATATTAAAAAATAAGTTAGATGAGATTGTTGATAATTTTGACTATATTATTATTGATTGTCCACCGTCACTTGGTCTTCTAACCGTTAATGCCTTGACCGCTACTAAGCATATTCTTATACCTATGCAATGCGAGTTTTACTCTTTAGAAGGTCTTAGTCATCTATTAACAACTTTAGAATTAATTAAAAAAAATCTGAATGCTGATTTAAATATCTTAGGGATAGTTCTAACCATGCATGATAAGAGAAATAAATTAACTGAACAAGTTGAAGAAGATGTTAGAAAATTTCTTGGTGATTTGGTTTTTAAATCATGCATACCAAGAAATGTACGTCTCTCAGAAGCTCCTTCATATGGAGAAGTTGCTTTGACATATGACCCAAAATGTGCAGGTTCACAGGCCTATATTGCGTTATCTAAGGAATTTATGAAGCTAGTTAGTTGATTTTGCAAATGGTGCTAGATTAAAACTTAACCACATAATGACCAATATTTTGTTTATTATCCATTAATTGATGTATTTTTGGAATATCCTGAAAACTAAATATTTTAATATCTGGTCGTAATATACCATTTGATAATGCATTAAAAACTTCCATAGCAGATAATATTAATTCTGATCTAGTGGATTTGTAAAGTGCCATAGTGGGTTTAGTGAAATATAAAGAACTAAAGAATAATTCATTAAGATCAAGATCGGTTGTTATCCCGGAAGAATCACCATGATTAATGCAAATTCCCATTGGGTAAAGGCAAGCGAGCGATTGATGAATTGTGTCTTTACCAATACCATCATAAACTACATTAACACCTGAGCCTCTTGTTATTTCATCCACCTTTTTAACTAGATCATCTTTGCGATAATTAATTACATGGTTACAACCAGATGCTTTAGCAATCTCTAATTTCTCATCCAAACCAACTGTACCTATAATTTCTTTTTTATGATGTCTAATCCAATTACATAAAAATTGTCCGACACCACCAGCAGCAGAGTGTACTAATACCCTTTGCGCATGTTTAATGTTGTAAACACGAGTAATTAAAGTGTGAGCGGTCAACCCCTTTAATAATGATGATGCAATTTGATCATCAGAAAGATTTTCAGGAGCTGGAATTAAACAATTTTGATTAATGACTCTTTTTTCGGCATAGCCACCAAAACCGCCAGTTGCATAACAAACCCTATCCCCAACTTTAAAACCCTTAACTTCATCTCCTTTTAACTCAATAACACCAACTCCTTCTAATCCTAGGATTATTGGTAATTTATCTAGCTTATAATTACCTCTTCTAAAGCTAGAGTCAAAAAAATTAATACCAATTGCTGTATGTTTAATAACAACTTCTTCAGAACGAGGATCGGGATCTTCTATATTCTCTATTTTTAAATTTGCTGATGAGCCTATTTTGTGTAAAATATATGCTTTCATATAAAAATTATTTAATATTATTTATTTTCAAGTAAAAATGGCATTATACTGGGTTTTATATCTAATAACTACATAGATAGGGATAACATGATTTTTTTTAATGACCAATCCCATATTCACTAACTACAACATCATTTAATTGATCCAAAATACTTTTTAAAGAAGAAACATCCATTTTTTTAATGGCATCCATACCTCCATTATGAAGAATTTCCTTAGCAATAGCACAATCTCCATCACTTTCAGCCAGTAAAGAAACAGCTACTGATTGGATGTATAACTCTTCTAATCTCAAATGTTTTGTCATATCTATTTCTTCCGGTTTTTTTTCTAATAAGACTGATTTTTCTAATTCTTGGTTACTTGATCCCCCACTATCATCGCCAGACGACTCAATATCCTTAATCATTGATAGTAGTCCTGAATTTTTACTATTTTTTATTTTTTCCTCATGTATTTTAATATCTGCCATTTTATCAAAAATGTCATTTTTAGTATGTTCTTTTCTAACAATATGCATCAATTCTATGATTGCTAACGCCTCTTCTGTTTTATTTTTAAGATTTACTCTCATGCCATAATGTAAGTAGAATTGACCCTTTTTACCAATTTTATTTTCTTTAGTAGGAGCGTTTCTGGTATTTTTCTTAAAATGATTTCTCCAGTAATCTGGAGGTAAATCGTCAACTATATGATGAAAATTATCTTCAAAATGTTGATATAATTTTTCCTTATTCTGGTTAATGTTATTTTCTTTTTGTGTATAATGATTCTTGTCGTCATTATTAGAATTATCTTGCAAGTTTAACCCATTATTAACTTGGTTGTGTTTATGTAAAATATTGCTTATCGCTTCTTTAATGTCCATAATAAAATAATTTGATTCTTCACATTTATTTTCTATTATTAATAAATAGATTGCAATTTTTATTAAAAAATATGCTAAAAAAGAGGATAATTCCATGTTTAGATGTAAATGAAGGTAGGGTTGTTAAAGGAATTAACTTTGAAGATCTAATTGATGCTGGTGATCCGATAGAGCAAGCAAAGTTTTACTTTGAAGAGGGCGCTGATGAATTATGTTTTTTAGATATCAACGCTTCTCATGAAAATCGTGATACTATGTATGACATGGTAAAAAAAGTATCTGAGGTTTGTTTTATACCATTTACCGTTGGTGGAGGTATTAGAAAGATTGAAGATGTACGTAATTTACTTCTTTCTGGAGCAGATAAAGTTACCATTAATTCTTCTGCAGTAAAAAATCCAGATTTAGTTAAAGAAGCAAGCAAGAAGTTTGGTAATCAATGTATAGTTGTTGCTATTGATGCGAAGAAAAATAAACAAAACTATGAAATTTTTATCAATGGAGGTCGTGTTGCAACTGGAATTAATGCGCTTGATTGGGCTCAAAAAATGCAAGATTTTGGTGCAGGAGAAATATTGTTAACTTCTATGGATCGTGATGGCACAAAATCTGGCTATGATCTAGAATTGGTAAAATTGGTTGCAGATCATGTTCAAATTCCAGTAATTGCTTCTGGTGGGGTTGGTAATCTAGAGCATTTAGTAGAAGGAGTAAATTCTGGGGCAGATGCTATTTTAGCTGCTTCAATTTTTCATTTTAAACAACACTCAATTAAAGAAGCAAAAAATTATTTAAAGAAAAATAATATTTTAGTTAGGTAGTGGTTACTCAACTTAATTATAATTATCATGTTTAAATCAAAAGTAGTTCTTTATAAAATATTTACCTTAATTTTACTTAACTTCAATTTTGTTATGGCTAGCGAAGAAAAATACAGCACTTCTCATTTGACTGATCAACAAAAATACGTCACTTTACATAATGGTACAGAAAAACCTTTTGAAAATGAGTATTGGGATTATAAGGAGGAGGGTATTTATGTAGATATAATAAGTGGTGAAGCTTTATTTTCTTCAACTGATAAATTTGATTCTGGCAGTGGTTGGCCTAGCTTTACTAATCCAATTGATGATAATTTTATAATTTTTAAGGAAGATAATTCCTTATCAACCACAAGGATAGAAGTTAGATCACACTCTTCTAATTCACACTTAGGTCATGTTTTTAATGATGGACCAAAAGAAAAAGGAGGTAATCGTTACTGTATCAACTCCGCTTCTCTTAAATTTATTTCTAAAGATCATCTAAAAGATAGCGGGTATGGTAAATATAATTTTTTGTTTGAAAATAAAAGCAAAGTTAGGTTAGGAAGGGCGATATTGGCAGGAGGTTGTTTTTGGGGAATGGAAAGTTTATTTGCAGAATTATATGGTGTAATTGATGTAGTAAATGGCTATAGTGGTGGTACAGAACCTAATCCTAATTACAATTTAGTAAGTTCAGGATTTACAAATTATGCCGAAACAATAGAGGTAACTTTTGATTCTAATATTATATCTTACGAGGAAATTTTAAAATTTTTCTTTAAAATTCATGACCCAACAACATTGAATAAACAAGGTAATGACATTGGTAAACAATATCGTAGTACTATTTTTTATATTGATGAGAAACAAAAAGATATAGCAAATAATATTATTAACAAAGCTAATAAAGCAAAAATTTTTCAAAATCCCATAGCAACAACTTTAGAAAAATATAATAATTTTTATTTTGCTGAAAATTACCATCAAGATTATTTAGAAAAGAACCCCAATGGTTATACATGCCATTATATTAGAGAGGGTTTAGATTTTTAAAAGATCATTAAAAATTATTATAATGTATAATAGCATTAGCACCAGCTCTTTTACAAGCTATCATATTTTCTTCAAAAACTTTATCAAAATTTATTAAATTATTTTGTGCAGCTAGTTTTAACATTGAATATTCGGCACTAACATGATAGGTGACAATTGGAATGTTAAAATTTTCTTTAATTTTTGATATAATATCAAGATAAAATGTAGCAGGTTTAATAATTATAGCATCGGCACCTTCTTCTATATCCATTGCTACTTCCTTAAAAATATCGCAAGAATTGCGATAATCCATTTGATAATTTTTTTTATTAGAATTTTGGATATTTTGTGCAGAATTTACTGCATCACGAAATGGTCCATATAAATTCGAAGCATATTTAATAGCGTAGGAAATAATACCAATTTGTGTAAAATTATTCTTATCCAAATAATTTCTAATAACACCAACCCTACCATCCATCATATCAGAAGGACAGACCATATCAACACCTGCTTTTGCTAGGGTTAGAGCCTGTTTAGCTAAGATATCATTTGTTACATCATTTAGTACGTAATCACCAGAATCAGCCAAAATACCATCATGACCATGTATCATATAGGGATCAAGAGCAACATCGGCTAAAATTCCAATATCAGATATTTCTTTTTTAATGGAAAAAATAGCTCTTGATAATAGATTGTTATCATTAATAGCTTCGTGACCCAAAGTATCTTTTAATTTTGAATCAATTACTGGAAAAAGCATAATAGCCTTAACACCTAAATCTCTTATTTTCTTGACTTCTTCAATTAATAGATCAATTGAAAAGCGATAATTACCCGGTAAGGTTGTTATTTTTTCTTTTTTACCAATACCCTCAATAATAAAAAAAGGTTTAATAAAGTCTTGATTAGATAATGATATGTCAGAAAATAAATCACGAATATACGGTTTCCTTCTCAACCTTCTAGGTCTTGCAATAGGAAAAGAACCAAAAACATCAATCATATCAAAAATTCCGAAAAAAGATTGCAAATAATAACAAAAACATTTAATTTTATTTTGTACCGCTATATCATTGAAGATAAGAAAATAATAGATAGATCTATGCTATTTAATATTACAATACCTTCTTAAGTGATAAATGGTATTATACCCCAATTTATTTTAAAATAAATAAAAATTTATAAAATTATGAAAATAATTACATTACTAACTATATTTTTATCCCTGGTTTTTTTTAATTTTGTTCATGCTAATGAGACAAATATAGATATTACTGGCAATCTTGATATTCAATCAGTTCAAGAATCCAATAATAAAATAGCGCCGCAAGCAGTAAACAAGAGTCCTAATAATCCTACTATAAATAATATAAATCCAACAATTAAGAGTCCTAATAATCCTACTGTAAATAATATAAATCCAACAATTAAGAGTCCTAATAATCCTACTGTAAATAATATAAATCCAACAATTAAGAGTCCTAATAATCCTACTGTAAATAATATAAATCCAACAATTAAGAGTCCTAATATTCCCTCTATTAACAACACTAATGGTAACAATTCTCTTAATAAAACAATCAAACCAAAAAATAATATTGTTAATAATCAATTAAATAAAAGGGTTATAAAGCAACCCTCTATGCAAAAATCACTAGATAGTAAAAAAATTGATCAGAAATTGAAAAAAATTATCAATACAGTGAATAATATTAGCTCTAAAGTAAATAATAATGACACAAAGAAAGTAACTAAAAATAATAGTCAATATCAAACTATTTTTATTATTATTATCTTATTAATTTTGCTAGCAGTGTCAATTGCTATATTATTAAAACTATCTAAGTTAAATAAACTATTATTAATGGCTTCTAAATAAAATATTTGTATTTACACAAATTTAGTTGGGAAAACTTTTGAAAAGATGGTGCCGAATGTCGGACTTGAACTGACAACCTACTGATTACAAATCAGGTGCTCTACCAATTGAGCTAATTCGGCAAGAAAATAATAATAATTATCTAATATTTATAAATCAAGTTTTATGGCAAAGAAGATAAAGATATTAATTATAGATGACGATACTAGGCTTAGGGAGCTGTTGAAGGAATATCTAAACAATAATAATTATAACACTGATATTGTAAAAAATTCTAAGGAAGCAAGTGAAATGATACAAAATAATCAATATAATCTTTTAATTATTGATGTCATGCTACCAGGGGAAAACGGCATCGATTTTTTAAAGGAAATACGTATCAAATCAAATATCCCAGCAATTATTCTTAGTGCCGTGAGTGACGTTGAAGATAGAATTTATGGTCTTGAAAGTGGAGCTAATGATTATATGACCAAACCATTTGAGCCTAAAGAATTGATCCTGAGAATTAAAAATCTTCTAAAGTAATGGCAGAATTTATCACCCCAAAAAAAGGGAAATTATATATTGAAGATTTAGAAATTTCTCAAATTGCCAAAGAAATTCCAACGCCATTTTATTGTTATAGCCAATCTCTCTTAGAAGATAATTTTGATAATTTTACCAAAAACTTCTCTTTTATAGATCATAAAATTTGCTATGCTATTA
The DNA here is from genome assembly GCA_020054695.1 of Rickettsiales bacterium. Taxonomy (GTDB): domain Bacteria; phylum Pseudomonadota; class Alphaproteobacteria; order Rickettsiales; family UBA1997; genus CAJQHK01. Next base: position 35,967 of record JAHXBT010000030.1, on the reverse strand, counting down.
AAGCTAATTCCAATATTAATTTAGTTAAAATTTTAGCCAGAAAAGATGCTGGAATTGACGCTGTTTCTGCAGGTGAAATTTTTCGCGCTATCAGGGGGGGTATTAATCCCAAAAAAATTGTTTTTGCTGGAGTAGGAAAAAGTTGTGAAGAAATTACCTTTGCTTTAGAAAGTGGGGTTGAGGAATTTTCTATTGAGTCAGAATCAGAACTTTATTTATTAAGCAAAATTGCTAAAAATTTAAATAAGATTGCAAAAATATCTATTCGAGTAAACCCAGATGTTGCTGCCGATACTCACGATAAAATTTCAACTGGCAGAAAGGGTGATAAATTTGGCATTGATATTGATCGGGCAGCAGATATTTATAAAATTACTCAAAATTTACCAAATATTGAAATTTTTGGTATCGCAACTCATATCGGATCACAAATTACTTCTTTAAAGCCATTTCAAGAGGCCTTTAAAAAAATTCGTAAGTTATATTTTGATCTAGAAAAAGAAAATATAAAAATTAAAAATTTTGATCTCGGTGGCGGTATAGGAATTTGCTATGATAATGAAGAAATCATTAATTTAGCAGATTATGCCAATATTATTAAGGAAATAACCAGAGATTTAGATGTTTCTTTAACTTTAGCACCAGGGAGGGCGATTATTGGTAATACCGGAATTTTAATCAGTAAAGTCATTCATATTAAAAAAACTTCTCATAAAAATTTTATGATAATTGATGCTGCAATGAATGATCTTGCCCGTCCTAGTCTTTATGGCTCATATCATCAGATAATTCCTGTAACAGAAAAAGTAGGAAAATCAGAAAAATATGAAATTGTAGGTGGTATTTGTGAAACTAGTGATGTTTTTGGCAAAGATCGAGAATTTTCTTCAGCACAATCAGAGGATTTAATTGCAATTTTAGATTCTGGAGCCTATGGTTCCTCAATGTCTAATGAGTATAATTCTCGTAATTTAATTCCTGAAATTTTAGTAAAAAATCAAGAATTTAAAATTATTAGAAGAAGACCTTCTTTTGATGAAATGATCAGATTGGAAAATGATCTTGACTAAAAATCAAAATAATATTATAAGTTATTATTAACAATAATCAAATTTGAACAAATGATAAAAAGAAATAAAATATCTCTAATCGGTGCAGGTAACATTGGTGGAACTTTAGCACACCTTGTTGGCTTAAAAGAACTTGGTGATATTGTGTTATTAGATATCAATGAAGGGGCTGCAAAAGGTAAAGCTCTAGATATTGAGCAATCATCTTCCGTTGATCTTTTTGATTCTAATATTATTGGTACTAAAAATTATGAAGATATCAAAGATTCTGATGTAATCATTGTTACAGCCGGCATTGCTAGAAAACCAGGTATGAGCCGTGATGATTTAATTGCAACTAACAGTAAAATTATTGCTTCTGTTGGTGAAAATATCAAAAATTATGCTCCAAATGCCTTTGTAATCGTCATTACTAATCCACTTGATGCTATGGTTTATTTGATGCAAAAAGCCACTGGATTTGCTAAAAATAAAGTTGTTGGTATGGCTGGAGTGTTAGATTCTGCTAGATTTAGCCTATTTCTGGCTAGAGAATTTAATGTTTCGATTGAAGATGTTTCAGCTTTTGTTTTAGGTGGTCATGGTGATACTATGGTACCATTGATTCGTTACTCTACAATTGCTGGCATTCCAATTCCTGATCTAGTGAAAATGGGTTGGTCAACTCAAAAAACAATTGACCAAATTATACAAAGAACAAGAGATGGAGGTGCTGAAATTGTAAAATTACTTGGTAATGGGTCAGCCTTTTATGCTCCTGCTGCCTCAGCTATTGCAATGGCTAATGCTTACTTAAAAGATAAAAAACAAATCTTACCAGCGGCTGTGTATTTAGATGGTCAGTATGGTGTTAATGATCTTTATATTGGTGTTCCAGCTATTTTTGGCAAGAATGGTGTAGAAAAAATTGTTGAAGTTGAATTAAATAAAGAAGAGCAAGAAATGTTTAATGATTCAGTGTCTGCAGTTAAAAAATTGATTAACTCTCTATAATGACCTACGTTGTAACTGACAATTGCGTTAAGTGCAAATATACTGATTGTGTAGAAGTTTGCCCTGTTGATTGCTTTTATGAGGGCGACGATATGTTGGTTATAAATCCTGATGAGTGTATTGATTGTGGTGTTTGTGTGCCCGAGTGTCCTGCCGAAGCAATTTTTCCAGAATCAGAAGAATTATTAGAATGGATTGAAATTAATCGTGAATATTCAGAAAGATGGCCCGTGATTACTTTGAGAAAAGATCCACCGCCTGATGCTGAAAAATATGACGGAATAAAAGGTAAATTTGAAAAATATATTAAGAAATAACTATACTGACTATAAAAATGACGAATAGAACAGCCAAAATTTCAAGAAATACCAAAGAAACCAAGATTGCAGTTAAGGTAAATCTTGACGGTGAAGGAGGTTATAATATTGATACTGGTATCGGTTTTTTAAATCACATGATTGAACAATTAGCTCATCATAGTGGAATTGATATTGATCTTAAAATTGAAGGTGACTTAAATGTTGATTTTCACCACACAACTGAAGATTCAGCAATTGCTATTGCACTTGCCATTAAGGAAGCTTTAGGAAATAAAAAAGGTATAAATCGTTATGGTTTTTTCTATATTCCAATGGATGAAACGCTAACAAGATGTGTTCTTGATTTATCTGGCCGTATTTATAATATTTTTAATGTTGAATTTAAGAGAGATAAGGTTGGAGAAATGGATACTGAATTATTTCGTGAATGGTTTCTTGCTTTTTGCAACAATCTTGGCTGTAATCTACATATTGAAAATATTTATGGTGCTAATTGTCATCATATTGTAGAATCTTGTTTTAAAGCATTGGCTAGATCACTAAGAATTGCTATTGCAATTGATGACAAAAATCATTCTGTTAATTCGACTAAAGGGCAATTATGAAAAAAATAATAACTTTTATAACTTTAATTTTACTAAATATGACAAATTTACAGGCTAAAAATATTGACCCAAAGAACATTTTAATAATTGAAACAAAATATGGTAAGACTGAATTTGAATTATTACCCAATTTAGCTCCAAACCATGTCAAAAGAATTAAAACCTTAGCTAATGAAGGATTTTATGATGGTGTGGTTTTTCACCGTGTAATTGATGGTTTTATGGCACAAACTGGCGATCCCACAGGTACTGGAACAGGAGGTAGTAACTTACCTGATTTAAAGTCTGAATTTACTGAAGAACCTCACCTAAGGGGCGTACTTTCTATGGCTCGTGCTATGAATCCTCACAGTGCTAATAGTCAGTTTTTTATTATGCTTGATAATTCTCCTCATCTTGATAATCAATATAGTGTTTTTGGTCGAGTTATTAAAGGTATGGAATTTATTGATCAAATCAAAAAAGGTGACGCAGATAATGGTATGGTTAGTAAACCTGACGCAATGATTAAAGTTAGAACTTTAAAATAATAAATATTTTTCGTGTTAGAAAAGATTATTGTAATATGGGGCTAATATATGTCTTATCAAGTGGCGTTAGAAGAGGTTTAATATTTTAGAAATATTATGTTTTTGCATCTTGCTGTTTATAGTATCTATAAACTCTAACCACTATATATTATTTTTTAATAACCATGAATTATTAAGTAGTTGACATTTATTTTCAAATTAGCTTTAATTTCCAATTCGTTTAAAAATTAAGAGAACTAAGATGCCTAAATTAAAAACAAATAGCAGCGCTAAAAAAAGATTTAAAGTAACAAAATCTGGTAAAATTAAAGCAAAACACTCTTTTACTAGTCATAATTTTGGCAATAAAAACCGTAAAAGAAAGAGGTTAAATTCAGATTCTACTATAATTAGCGAGTCTAATAGTGCAAATATTTTAAGACATAAATTACCATATAATAACTAGATAATCTAAGATAAAATGAGTAGAGTAAAAAGAGGTGTAACCAAAAGAGCAAGACATAAAAAAATCTTAAAATTAGCAAAAGGCTATAGAGGTAGAGCAAAAAACTGCTATAGAATTGCTATCCAAAAAGTTGAAAAAGCATTACAATATGCCTATAGAGATAGAAGAAATAAAAAAAGAGATTTTAGAAAATTGTGGATTCAAAGAATTAATGCTGGCGTTAGACAATATGGCATGATTTATTCTCAATTTGTTAGTGGTCTCAAATTAGCTAATATTGAAATTGACAGAAAAATTCTTTCCGATATTGCAGTAAAAAACCCTGATACATTTGAAAAAATTGTAACTAAAGCTAAATCTGCTTTAGCAAAATAAATTGCAAAATTCTAATGGATATAGTACCTTTTGACAAAAGAGATGGTTATATTTGGAAAAATGGTGAAATTATCCCTTGGCAAGATGCTAAAACTCATATTTTAAATCATGGCTTACATTATGCTTCATGTGTTTTTGAAGGTGAGAGAGTCTATGATAAAAAAATCTTTAAAATTACCCAACATAGTACAAGATTACACAAATCTGCTGAAATTCTAGGTTTTAAAATTCCATATTCTATCAAGGAATTAGATGAGGCAAAAAAAGAAATTGTTGCTAAACAAAATATTGTTGATGGCTATGTTCGCGCATTTGCTTGGAGAGGTTCGGAAAAAATGGCAATCTCTGCACAAAATAATACTATTCATGCGGCAATTGCCTGCTGGCCTTGGCCGCCATACTATTCTGACGAAGCCCGTAAAAAAGGCCTGAATTTAAAATTTGCCAGATATCGTCGCCCCGATCCTGCAACAGCTCCAACTTCTGCTAAAGCAGCTGGTCTTTATATGATTTGTACTATCAGTAAACATGAGGCCGAAGCTGCAGGATATAATGATGCTTTAATGCTGGATTATCGTGGTTATCTATCTGAAGCTACTGGTGCAAATTTATTTCTAGTCATGAATAATGGTGAATTACACACACCAACTCCAGATTGCTTTTTAAATGGCATCACTAGACAAACTATTATTTCTCTTGCCAAACAAAGTGGAATAAGGGTTGTTGAGAGACATATTTTGCCGGAAGAATTGTCAGATGCCGAGGATGCCTTTTTAACTGGTAGTGCCGCTGAGATCACTAGAATTGGATCTATTGATGGCAAATATCACTACCCCCAAATTAGCCATATGACTTTAGATTTAATGACAAAATACAAAAAATTAGTCTATAGAAAGTGAAAAAATCAGCCGAATTATACCAAAATTTAGAAATTCGCAATATTGATCATAATAATATTGGTATTTTTACCAATAAAGATATAAAGAAAGGTGAAATTATTGAATTAGCACCTTTTGTTACCGATAAATATAAACCCCCCAGCTTTAATAAAAATGCTATTTATATTGAAAATAAATATTGGTTAATAATTCTTGGTTACGGTAGTATCTATCGTATTTTTTACAAGGATTTTAATGCTGATATTAAAATTCCAGATGATAATAAAAATGATATCGATAAATTTATTACTATTAGTGCCAATCGTGATATTAAAAAGGGTGAAGAAATTATATTAGATTCTAAATATTTTGGTCTAGATATTAAAAATATTAATCAATATTATCAAAATATTTATTTAGATACTTCAGAAATATCTGGTAGAGGTGTTTTTGCTGGTAAGAATTTTTCTAAGGATGAAGTTATAGAAATAGTCTATTTTTTAGCTGATAAAATGGTAGAAGGTAGATCTGCCGTAGCTGATTATATAATTGGTAGTAATTTTGAAGGAAATTCTAACTTAATGCTTGGATATGCTAGTTTATATAATCACTCTGACGATCCTAACTCTCAATATCAAATACATCAATTTGGTTTAGATAAAATATCATCCCAATCCCAATTTATTAAAATAAAAGCTAAAAAAGATATTAAAAAAGGTGAAGAATTAACCATTTCATATGGTGAAAATTATTGGAAATCAAGAAAAAAGAAAGTCAAAAAATAATTCATAGAAATAGTATTTTATTGGGATTGAGAATTGTTGCAAGAAACACTTGGTATTGCTGATTCACATCGAGGATTTTCTAATGGAGAATTATTGGTAACAAAATGATATTCTTCTATAATTTTTATCATATTATTGTTGTAATAATCTTTTGCTAACTGCAAAGCGCATTTATTATCTCCACTGACATCGCCAACATTGGAAGGAAATTTTTTACATAAAATCTCTATAACTTTAAGTTGGTCATTCTCTACAGCAACCAAAAAAGGCATTAACTCTTTCTTGTCTCCATGAGGATAAATACCTTTTGTTATTAAATATTCTAAAATATCTAAATTACCTTTAGCTACGGCTTCTATAAAGCAAATATTTCCTATTTCATTTCTTTGGTTTGAATCATTAATATTGTCAAAAATAAATTTAAATNCATCTAAATTATTATCAGCAATAAAATTACCTATAATTCCAACAACATAGGGTTGATGATGTTTAATAAAATATTCTAATATTTGTGTTTTTTTTCCATCAATAGCAAAGNTNANTNCCTGTGGNAACTTATTAAGTATTTCATCACCTTCTTCACTGAGCTCAAGAACTAATTTTAGTAATTTTGTATTTCCATTAATACAAGCATTTAATAAAGGATTCCTAAGATATGGATCAGAAAAATTTGTACTTAAGCCAGACTTAAACAATAATTCTAATATTTCTTCATCTCCAACTGCTATAGAATTTATGAATGGCGAGATAACAGATAATTGTCCTGCTAAATCTTTTACCAAATCACTGTCGACACTTCCTTTGTTATCGCTATTTTCAAGAAGAAATTTATAAATATCATGACAGTCACTAATTTTAGACAACAAATTTGGATTATTATTGAGTAATAATTCCAATTCTTTTAAATCATCATTACATATTAAATCACAAATACGTAGAAATAAGTTTATTTTAGGATATGAATCTAGATTTAGTTCTGGCAAGTCATGGCTGTCATCATCAATAAAATTCAACAATTCTTCTGTTAAACCATCTAATGACATAGAGGATGCAATTTTTGCCTTTCTTCTAATATAGCTCTTATCATATTGATTTAAATCTATTAAATCCATTGTACGCCTCAACATTGCGGTATTAAAAGCATTCAATCCATTATTGGATATTATCTTTAAATCTGCACCTAATTCCATAAGTTTTGTTGCACATTCAGTATGATTCATATATAAAGCAACAATTAAGGACGTTTCTCCCTGATCGTTTTGTATATTAATATCGGCACCGCTATGATATAATTTTTCTATCATTTGTACATCATGTTTATAAGTTGCAAATAATAGAGCAGACATATTATTTTGATCTACTTCGTCAATATTAATATGTTTGACATAATCTTGACATAAAAAATCTAGCGAATTGATTCTATTATTTTCAATAGCAACCATAAAAGGTTTTATTCCTAAATTATTAATGTCAATAATATCATTAAAAAGATATTCGGCAACCTCAATGCTTCCTTCAGATATAGCTGTAAGAAATATGTCTATAATAAAATCTTGTTCAAATAAATTATCAGCCCTCATTATTTTCTTAATAAAGTCAACTTTATCTTCTTCGACGAATTTTTGTATAATACCGTACATAAAATCTCTATCTTCTTGTAAAACCCTAGAAACAATATCTGAATTGCTTAAAAAATAGTTAGTTATTTCGTAACATTCATTCTTAACTACAATATCCAAAGAAGAAATAGCGTGGTCTAATATATATTGTTTATCATGTTCATATATTTTTTCTATAACTGATAAATCTTCATTATTACAGGCAATTGTTATAGGATGGTTAAAATTAGAAACACATTCCATTTTCATTCCTAATTCAGAAAATAATTTAGAAATGGTGTCAGTATCACTACATTCTACTGCTACAATCATGGGGTGATACCTGTATGATAAACATCGCGCCACATCATTTAGTAGAACCGGATCTGTAGAATCTTCTAGATCTTGTGTTAAATATTGATAAATATCTTCTTGAGTAGCGCCATATGTAAACCCTTCATCTGATTTTATTTTAGTAATGATAGAGTCAATATCTTTATTGCCCCTTATAGATTTAATTAATTCTAAAAAATTTTTGATTCTGTCATTAACTACAATATCTGATGTTTCTGGAGTGCGATATTGTATATTAATTAAACGTAAATTTTTTTCCAAAGAATCATCATAAGCAGTAGCTATATGACATATTTTGTTTTGTAGATCTTTATTATCTGAAGTACATCGCAAAGAGGTTGATACAAGTCCAAGGTCACCAACCATTACAAAAGTTTTTAATCTTTGTTCTTTATATTCCTTTGATAAACTACTAATTAATATACTAAAAACTTCTAAATTATCTTTATCATATGCTTCTAACAAAGAATCTGTACCATATTTTGAAACTGAATCATCCTGTATTTTATAATCTAAAATTAAGGATTTAATAAGTTCTATGTCGGTGTTTTTTGATAAATATGATAATATTGATCTGTTATATTTATCCTTATATTCAATATTTGCGCCATTTTGAAGTAATAATTCTATCATATCTGAATTACCAACTAGTATTGCAACCATTAATGGTGAAGATTTACATGTTATTATTTGTAATAATTCTTTATCAATAGTTGATGAAAAAATTAATTCTTGAGATAGGGATGAATATTCTGCATTTGATAGCTGGTCAATATTTTGCATTTCATCTGCCTTTTTTTTTACAAAATGCACTAATTGAGGCCTAGATAATTTATTTTTATCTAATATAAAATTTATTAATGATACAAAGTTATCTATATTATTTTGAGCCATTAGCTATATTTTTCAACCAATTCTACAATATGATCGGTTAGATCACTAGTCTTAACCTTATGTGATGGCTTACCATCAATATAAACATTATGACGATCATTATTACCACCAGTAATACCAATTTTGGTATGAGCAGCTTCACCAAGACCGTTAACAACACAACCTAAAATAGAAACCTCAATAGGGTTTTTAATGTGAGAAGTTCTTTTTTCAACCTCGGCTACCACATTAATTACGTTAAAAGCTTGACGAGCACATGATGGGCAAGAAACCAAATCCACACCTCTTGACCTAATGCCCAAAGATTTTAGCATTTCATACGCAATCTTTATTTCTTCTACTGGGTCAGCTGATAAAGAAACGCGCATAGTGTCTCCAATGCCATTCATTAAAAGATATCCCAGACCAATTGAAGATTTAACCGTACCAGATGTCAAGCTACCAGACTCAGTAATCCCAATATGGAAAGGATAATCACACTCTTTCGCTAAATCTTCATAGCTACGAATAGCAAGAAATATATCGGAAGCCTTAACGCTAATTTTAATTTCAAAAAAATCATTATCTTCTAAAACTTTAATATGCCTTTGAGCTGAATCAACTAGAGCTTGGGGACAAGGAGTTTGATATTTATCAAGTAATTCGGGTTCCAATGAACCTGCATTGACACCAATTCTAATGGAGCAGCCATAATCTTTTGCTGCTTTTATAACCTCTTTTACTTTTTCATCAGAACCAATATTTCCTGGATTAATTCTCAAACATTTGGCTCCAGCCTTGGCAGCTTCAATTGCTCTGCGATAGTGAAAATGAATATCAGCAATAATTGGCACAGGACAATGAGGAATAATTTTTTCTAAAGCTGCTGATGATTCCTTATCGGGCACTGAAATGCGCATTAATTCTGCTCCTGCTTCAACACACTCATTAACTTGTCTAATTGTAGCCTGTATATCAGTTGTTAGTGTGTTGGTCATTGATTGTACCAAAATCGGATGACTGGCACCAATTTTAACATTACCAACTGCAATTTCTTTAGTTTGACGACGATTAATAATTCTATAGGATCTAACCTGTTTCATATTTAATTATAAAATTAACACTAACCTTTTGCTTTAAACTTCAAATATATGTAGGCAACAAGACCAAAAAATAATAAAAATCCAATAATGAAAACTGAAATGACAATTGCAACATAAATTAATGTCACTGTAATTACAATAGATAAAGATATAAAAAATATTTTTTTTAAAAAACCCTTTATTTTGTTAATTGGATTTTGATCTTGTTCATTAATTATGATTAATTTTTTCTTCATATTGTAATTTAATTAATTTAGCAATTCTATTCGTTTCATCCAATATATTTCTAGAATAATTATCTAATATTTTAATATTATTATCTAATTTTTTAGCATAATTATTATTAAATAAGTCTTGGTGAAATTTTAAATGCTTGCTTGAACAAAATATATTTTCTGAAAAAATATAAATTGGTTTATCTAAGCTAGCAATTTCAGAACACATAGATATTGAATCGCCAGTAACAATTATATAATCACTATCTTTTAAAATGGCTAAATAAGGATTTGGTTTTTTCTGATCATAGTTAAAAAATTTACAATTACATTCTAGATTATTTTTAAATTCTTCTAATATGAAGCCATCAGTTCTTCTGCTGTCTAGTATCATTAAATTTCCTTTCATATTATTAACAACATCTTGACAGATTTTTCTTAATTTTATGGCAACTTTAAGAGTAAATTTATGTTTTTTGGAAGAGCCACCCAATAAAAGAGCAATTTTAGGAGCTTTAATATTTTTTAATAAGTAGTTAAATTTAATATATTCTGACTCCAATTTATCATAATTAATTTTGGTTAAAGATCCAAAACTCCTAATGATATTTAAATTTTTATAATTTTTATCATGATTTGGTAAAATAATAATATCAAATTTATTGAAATTAATATTCGGATGCATAATTTGTACCAAAAGGCTGTTTTTATGATATTTTTTGAGCAAGATTGCAATTTTAGCTAATTTTCTACCGCAGGAAATTATNATATCGGGTGATTTTTTGGTAATTAATTCCTGTTTTAGATTATTATTAATACTGCAAAATGGAAAGAAATTAGGTAAATTTGCTAATTTACTATAAGAAACTTCTTTAATTTTATATTTATTGGATAATGTTTGGGCTAAACCAATAGTTTGAGAATTGTTCCCAGCGCGATCATCGGTTAAAGCCCAAACTATCATTGAGAATATATTTTTCTATATTTTGTAATGATTTTTTCCCTAAAAGTTATATTATATATCATCTATATAAGGAATAAATTGATATTATATAATGCTCTGTTTAGTTTTTTTCCAATCAGAATCAAAAATATCCAAACCCTTATCGGTCAAAGGGTGGGAAACTAGTTGTTTAAATACTTTTCCTGGAATTGTTGCTACATCAGCACCAATTTTTGCTGATTCAGTTAAATGAATAGGGTTTCTAATTGAAGCTGCTAATATTTCCGTTTCAAATTCCGGGTAATTATCATAAATTTCTCTTATGTCAGAAATCAAATTTAACCCATTAAATGAAATGTCATCTAACCTTCCAAGAAAAGGAGAGACGTAAGTAGCTCCAGCCTTAGCAGCTAATATTGCTTGTGATGAGGAAAAACAAAGGGTAACATTAGTGGCAATATTTTCATTAGAAAAATATTTGCAAGCTTTTAAACCCTCCATTGTTAATGGTAATTTAATGCAAATATTATCTGCAATTTTGGCTAATTTCATCCCCTCCTTGATCATATTACTAGACTCAGTTGCAACTACCTCAGCACTTACTGGTCCATTAGTTATTTTTGTAATTTCTTGCAAAATTTCGAAAAAATTACCATTTTCTTTAGCAATTAATGATGGGTTAGTTGTAACTCCATCAACTAAACCAGAATTTGATAGTTCCTTAATTTCTTCTATATTTGCTGTATCTATAAAAAATTGCATTTATTATTATTATTGTATGTTATTATTGTCATTAAATAATTCTAAAATTAATATAAATTTTACAAAGTAAAACTAATATACCAAATGATTAGAAATATCCTATATATATTGTCATTTTTGATTGTGTTTGTCAATAATCTATCTGCATCAGATAAAATTAAAATTATTGCTAAAGTTAACAATCAAGTCATCACCAATATTGATCTTAATGAGCGCTATAAATTAAGTAAATTTCTATCTAAAATAGATATTACATCTAAACTTCAAAAGAAAATAATTCGTGATAAATTACTACAACAAATAATTGAAGAGAAATTACAAATTATTGATATTAACCAACAACATTTAGATCAAGATAATAATTTAGATCAAAATATTGACCAAATTATTATAAATAATCATGGAAATTTAATCAATTTTCAAGAAACTATGCAGAAAGAAAATATATCATACGATAGTTATCGCGAACAAATTAAAAATAAAATTCTTTTTAATAAATTAGTAGAAAAAAATATATCGTCAAAAATTCAAGTTACAAATTCTGATATTAATGAAGTATTAGAAATTAATGATATTAAAAATACTATCGAGTCATTTAAAATTTTAGAAATTTATATAGAAAAGAGTGACGATTCTTGGAAAATAGCTCAAACATTATTTGTTGAATTGCAAGGCGGTAAAGATTTTAGAAAATTATCCAGAGAATTCTCTGATTTACATGATTATATATCTAGTGAAGAAGTTGGTTGGATAAAAGAAGGAGAATTAAATGTAAAATTATATCAATCTATTATAAATTTAAGTAAGGGCGAAATATCTAAACCTACCGAATTAAATGGATCATATTATATTTTTAAAATAATAGATAAAAAGGAAATACCAAATATTGATATTGATAATTTACAGAAAATTGAAGATATTATATTTAAAAGAAAATTATCAATTGCTATTAGATCATATATATCTGATTTAAGAAAAAATAGTAATATTGTTATATTTTAAATTGAAAAGTTAGAAATTGAAAATAAAAGATTTTAAAAAAAATAAATTATTTAACAGAAGAATTTTATTTTTAGGAATATTTAAACTGACATTATTTGGTACCATAGTAACGCGTTTAACATATTTACAACTATTTAAAAATAAAGAATATTCTATTAGATCAGATAAAAACAGAATTAAACCAACTATACACCCTTCTCCAAGGGGTGATATCTATGACCGTCATAATAATGCACTCACGATTAATAACAAAAATTATAAATTAATTTTTTATCCTAGAAATGCTGGAAGAACAAAAAAAGTAGTTAGTACAATAAAGAATATTTTACAATTAAGTAAAATACAGGTTGAAGCTATTTCAAATAAAATTAAAAAAAATAACTCATATCTTGGTGCAATTACATTAATGGAAAATATCAAATGGGACGATTTAGCACGTTTAGAAGTAAATAAATATAAGTTAACAGATACTGCAATTGAGGTTGGAATCAGTAGGAATTATCTCTTCCCACAACAAAATGCCCATATTATTGGGTATGTTTCCTCCCCTTTAAAAAAAAATATTTCTAAAACAAATAAAAGGATATACAGTCATCCTGATTTTCGTATTGGAATTAGAGGTATAGAGAAAAAATTTGATGATAATTTACGAGGTAAATATGGAGTAAGATATTTAGAAGTAAACGCACACAGCATTCCAATTAGAACCTTAAATCATAATAAAAACTCAAAGGGAGAAGATATTTATTTGACTATTGATAATGAATTGCAGACCAAATCATATAATATGTTAAAAGATAAAAAAGCTTCATTAGTATTAATGGATATACATAATGGAGAAATATTGTCGTATATATCAAGTCCATCATTTGATTCTAATTTACTCTCAACTGGAATATTAGATACAGAGTGGAATCAATTAAAAAATAACATCAAAAAACCATTAAATAACAGACCAATTTCTGCTCTATATCCACCAGCGTCAACTTTTAAATTGATGGCATCGCTTGCCGCTCTTGAACACAATTTTAACACTAAAGAAAAAATTAATTGTAACGGCTCTCTCAGGGTGGGTAATAGAATATTTCACTGTTGGAAAGAAAAGGGTCATGGTAAGATAGATTTAGAAGAGGCCATAAAACATTCTTGTAATATTTATTTTTATAAAATAGTACAAGAAATTGGATTTAATAAGATTAATCAAATTGCACAAAAATTTGGTTATGGTAGTTATTTTGATTTACATATTGGCTCTTCAAGTAAGGGGGTTATTCCCACGCCAGAATGGAAAAAGAAAAGATATAACAAAAATTGGGTTGGAGGCGATAATATTAATTCAGTAATTGGTCAAGGATATGTGCTAGCAACACCACTCCAAATTGCAATTGCAACAGCAAGAATAGCTAATAATGGTAAAGAGGTGGTGCCAACTATTATTAAAGATGTCAATATTCTTAATTCCAATCTACGATTGCCTGAGTTTGCTATAGCAAATAAAAACTCGATTCAGTTCTTACAAAATTCAATGTCAAAAGTTGTTAATGAAAAAGGTGGTACAGCATATTATCAAAGAATTAGAGATAAAAAATTTCAAATGGCAGGAAAAACCGGCACTTCACAAGTTGTTTCTAAGTCTAAAGCAGGTAATAGCACCAAAAAAGATCATGCAATATTTACTGCCTTTGCACCAGTGCAGCAGCCAAGATTTGCTATATCTGTTGTAATCGAAAATGTAGGATTTGGTTCGACAAATGCAGCACCCGTTGCTAGAGATATACTACTTGCTACTCAAAAAAAATATTTATAAATTACAAACATCAAATTTTGGGAAGGGTGAGTTATAAAACTCAAAGATAGTAAAAGTATTATTTCCATAAATTACATGATATAGTATCAATTAATTCATGAAAATAATATATAATGAAAAGAAGTAACTTTTAGAAAATCCTAGAAAAAAGAATCGAAATTTGAGAATTTTTTATTTTTCTCACCAGTTGACTCAATTTTTACAGTTTTATCTTCTCTCCAGGCGACATGTTTAAATGGATCAGTATCAAGCGTAAGAGAGTCTCCTTCCTTACCCCAATTAGTTAAAATTTCTATCGTTTTCCCATTGGTTAGCTTAACATTAACTTTATGTTGTGCTGGATGTATATTTTTTTGTACCATCTTTTATTAATTTTATTAATGAACTTTAGCAGATATATTGTCGATAGAATCTATTACCAATTCATCTTCTATATCTCCTTTTAATTTTAAATTATCACCCTCTATAGCACTGACAGCAGAGGTAATAATTTTACTTTTTAAATCCCTGATTAATTTTTCCTCTTCTTTTTTAATTCTATTATTTACAGCTATTATTTTCTTTTCCATTTCTTGCTGAACCATTTTTTGCGACCTAGTCATAAGTGCTTGCGCCTCCTTATCGGCATCAGAGATTAGATTTTCTGAAGACTTGATGGCATTTTTATATAATTTTTCAGCATCAATTAATAGTTTTTTAGATTCTTTTAAAGACTTTTCAGCTAACATAACAGAATCAAGAATTTCTTTCAATTTAGAATCTATTTTAGATAAAATTAAAGGCCAAGTAAACTTTATGGCAATAACTAAAAAAATAATAAAGGAAATTGATAACCAAAATTTTGGCTCTAAAAATATATCCATAATTTAATTAATTTTTTTTGATATTAATCTATCTGATATTTTTTTTACTAAATCGTCAACAGCGGTTGTGGAGTCATTAGAGTAATTTGTTAAAATATCTTGCATTAACAAGTCAGAGTTACTCTGTAAGTTAGATATTTTAATTTGATTCTTTCTAATAAATTCTGACCTAACATTACTTGATCTCAACTTTGCCTCAGAAATAATTTTAGAATATTGGTTCATAGATTCACCCCTTACCAATTCTATCTTATGATTTATTTCTGATAGTTCAATGTTTAATTTTTCAACCTCAAGATTTAATTGATCTATTCTGTTGGATCTATTAACTAAAATGCTTGTTATTCTGGGCATAAATATTTTTTTTGCTAAAAAATAAATAGTGGCAAAACATACTAATAGCCAAAATATCTGAGATGAAAAATAAGATATATCAAATTGCGGCATTTATAAGAAAAGAAGCATTAAAACTACTAAGAATGCAAATATACCCATAGCTTCTGCTAAACCGGCTGCTATAAATACATATTTTTCTATTTTTGGAGCGGCAGAAGGATTACGAGATATGGCATTGAAAAAGTTAGAAAAGATATTACCAACAGCGAGGGCGGCACCCATCATACCAAATGAACATAAACCAATACCTATAAATTTTAAAGCTTCTAATTCCATTATTTTTTTATTAAATTTAATTACTGTAATTAAGGGTAGCAAAATGCCACCAATCGTTTATTTCGAAAGAATATATATTATAACTGTAATATACAAGATGAAAAATAAATTTTTTATAGTTTATTAAATTTTTCTATAATTTTGACTGATTTTAAAAAACGAGAAAAGCTAAAGATTGCACTATAGTAAATACCATTAAAGCCATAAATAAAATATCTTCTAATTATATATGCTTTAAAAAATGATATAATAATGCCTAAAATAATTTTTAAATGACTAGGACATTTATTCTTTTTTAGATTGTCTATAGATTGTAATTCTGAATAATAATTAATCTTACTAATCCAATGGGAAATAGATTTAAATGATTTATGTTCTATAATATTATTTAATTGCCCAATTTTGCCGCTATTATTATCTTTTGGTACAACAGAATCATGAATTGAACTGTTTCTAAATCCTGCAAAATCTGAGTTATAAAGCCTTAGTTGGTTATAATAATATGCTAGTTTTTTTGGTTTTGTTTCACCAAAAAATTTATTAACTATTCTTACTTTGAACCCTATGTAATTTTGGTGTTTCTTATTGATAAATATTTCTTTGATTTCGTGAGATAGATCTTCTGTTATTTCTTCATCAGCGTCAATATTTAAAATCCATTTATTTTTGCACTTACTTTCACCAAATATTTTTTGTTGCCCGTATCCTTGCCATTCGTTAAATAATGTTTTTGCCCCAAGTTCTTTTGATAATTGCACTGTATTATCAGAGCTACCAGAGTCGATAATTAATATATCATCAGTTATTTTCTGTGCTTTTTTAATAATATTTTCAATCCGATCTTCTTAATTTTTGGTTATTATAAAAATTGAAATTGGCAGTTTTAACATAAATTTGGTTGTAAATTAATTTTAAATCCTAGATTATTGAATATTTAAAACGGTATTTGTAAAATTTTAGTTACACTCTTTAAAAGAGATAATATAATAGTTTTGTTACAGTTATTATCAATAATAAATAATATAAATTAAAAAGGTAATAACAATCTAATTTTATATTAGCAAATATCATTACTAAGTATATAAAATCTAATTATGTTTTATGAAAAAAAATAAGAATAATTTAATTATTATAGTTGTAGCAGCATTGTTAATAATCGTTGCTGTAACATTTTTTATTGTAAATAATAAAATAAAAATAGATGAAGAAGGTAAGAATAACAGTACTGTAGAAAAAGTGAATACCAATAACATTATTTTAGATAAGAATAATAAGTTTATTGGCATTATGGATGATGATCATATTTTAGGGAAAAAAGACGCGCCTGTTAAGGTAATTGAGTATGCTTCATTGTCATGCCCTCATTGCGCCGAATTTTATATGAGTGGTTTTTCAAATTTAAAATCTTATATTGATAGAGGGCAGGTTGCTTTTGTTTACCGTGATTTTCCCTTAAATGGCCCAGCTCTTGCGGGTGCTGTTGCTGCTAAATGTTATTATAATAAGGTTAAACAAAGTTATAAATATCATGATTTTATTAAAACTCTTTTTAAAAACCAAGAGAAGTGGGCTTTTTCTCCTAAATTTATTTCCAAACTAGCTGAAATATCTGCAATATACGGCTTGTCCAGAAAGGAGCTAAATATTTGTATAGATAACAAAGATTTAAAGCAATCTGTAGTTATCAAGGCTAAGGAATCTAGTGAATCTATAAACATAAAATCAACACCTACTTTTATTATTAATGGTGAGGTTGTTGATGGTTATTCAGGTTGGAGTGTATTAGAGGAGGTTATAAATAGAAAATTATCCAAATAATTAGAATCAAATATTACTAATTAATATGAAAAACTTACTTATTGTAGAATCTCCAGCAAAAGCAAAAACAATTGGTAAATATCTTGGTGCAGATTATACAGTATTAGCATCCTTTGGTCACGTTAGAGATTTACCCAGTAAAAATGGTTCTGTTGATCCGGAGCAGAATTTTGCTATGAATTATCAAATTTCTGATTCTGCTAAAAAACACGTTAGCCAAATTGCTAAAATTGCCAAACATTGTGAAAAAATTATTCTAGCTCCAGATCCTGACCGTGAAGGTGAGTCAATTGCTTGGCATGTTTTGGAAGTTCTTAGAGAGAAAAAAGCTCTTAAAAAAACTACTGAAATTCAAAGGGTTGTTTTTAATACCATTACTAAAAAATCTATTTTGGAGGCCATTAAAAATCCTCGTAATATTGATAATGATTTAGTCAATGCTCAGCAGGCCAGAAGGGCTTTGGATTATCTTTTTGGTTTTACTTTATCACCTGTTCTGTGGCGCAAGATACCTGGTAGCCGCTCTGCTGGCC
Organism: Rickettsiales bacterium; assembly: GCA_020054695.1. Taxonomy (GTDB): domain Bacteria; phylum Pseudomonadota; class Alphaproteobacteria; order Rickettsiales; family UBA1997; genus CAJQHK01. The sequence continues at coordinate 17,423 of JAHXBT010000030.1, read as the reverse complement.
GTGTACAATCTGTTGCTCTTCGTGTTATTTGTGATCGTGAGACTGAAATTGAATTATTTAAATCTCAAGAATATTGGGATATTAAAGTTGACTTAGGTAAGGAAAAAGAAAGTTTTTTAGCTGTCTTAACTCACATAGGTGATAAAAAATTAGATAAATTCTTTATTGAAAATAAAAAAACAGCTTTAAAAATCGCCGATAGTCTTATTAATAAGGATTATAAGGTTGAGTCCATCATTCGTAAAAATACAAGAAGAAGACCATACCCACCTTTTATAACATCTTCTTTGCAACAAGAAGCATCACGAAAATTAGGTTTTTCTACTAAAAGAACCATGCAGGTTGCTCAAAAACTATATGAGGGTGTGGCAATCAATGGTGAAGACCAAGGTTTAATTACCTATATGAGAACAGATGGAGTCTATGTTGATCCAGAAGCTATTGCTAAGGCTAGAAATTATATTAAATCTAGCTATGGAGATAAATATTTACCAGAAAAGCAAATTAATTATCAACAAAAATCTAAAAATACACAAGAAGCCCATGAGGCAATTCGTCCCGTCGATCCTTCTTTGGCACCTAAAGATATTGAGAATTTTTTAGATTCTGATCAGTTTAAGTTATATAATCTGATCTGGAAAAGAATGTTAGCTAGTCAAATGTCAGATGTGATAATGGATCAATTAGCTGCAATTATTATTACAAATCCTGATTATGGTAAGTTAAAAACAACAGGTTCGGTTATTAAATTTGATGGTTTTTATGCTTTATATAATGAAGATAAGGATGATGAAGATGACGAAGAAAATAATAAAAAATTGCCAAATTTAGTTGCAAATGATCAATTAAAATTCTTAAAAGTATTACCTAAACAGCATTTTACTGAGCCGCCTCCAAGATATTCTGAGGCTAGTTTGGTTAAAAAAATGGAGGAATTAGGAATTGGTCGTCCCTCTACCTATTCTGCAATTATTTCAGTCTTGCAAGATAGAAAATATGTTAAATTAGACAAAAGACGTTTTTTAACTGAACAAAGGGGTAGAATTGTAACACATTTTCTTAAAGAGTTTTTTCCACAATATGTAGCTTACGATTATACTTCTGATTTAGAAAATGAATTAGATGTAATTGCTAGTGGTAAATTAGATTGGCAAAAATTCTTAGATACTTTTTGGCAAAAATTCCATAAAAATACTGATTTAATTCTTGAAAAACCAATTCCAGAAATTTTAGACAAGCTAACAGAGGCAATGGGTCCAACAGTTTTTGGTTTTGACGATGAGGGTAAATTAAAAAATGATTGTCCATCATGCAAAGATGGTAAATTAGGAGTTAAAGTTGGTAAATTTGGTGTCTTTATTGCATGCTCTAATTATCCAGAATGTAAACATAATGAGCAGATTTCCAAAAATGACTCTGGTGATGTAATTCATGAGTCATCTAATATGTTTGAGCCAAAGTCTTTGGGTAAATCAGAAGGATTTAAAGGCGAAATTTTTATTAAAAAAGGACCATATGGTTTTTATATTGAGTTAGTTAAGGATGAGTCTTTAATGAGTCATGAAGAAATATTTACTAAAACCGGTAAAAAAAGAACAATCAAGCCAAAAAGAGCAGCAATTCCTAAAGATATTATTATTGATGATATAGATGCTAATTTGGCAAATAAATTACTATCATTGCCAAGAATTATTGGCAACCACTCTGAAACTGGTCTTGAAATAAAAGCTAGTATCGGACCTTTTGGTCCTTATTTATTTTATGATGGGGTTTATATTTCTGTTAACAAAGAATATAATATTTTAGATATCTCTTTAGAAGAATCTTTAATTGTACTGAAAGAAGGCTTAGAAAAGAAAAAAAATAGTAAAAAAAGGGGTGGAAGAAAAAAAATTAGTAAAAAGAAATAATATTATTTCTACTTTTATAATAATACTTGGTTTAAGAAGCTATCCTAAATAAATCAAAATTTATAAAGGAATTCTTGTTTTAATATTATTCAATAACAAAATCACGACAATCAATTACCCTCCCCCAATAAAATGGATTATCTCAATTTCGTCACCATTCTTGATGATTTCGTTCTTATATATTTCTGGAAATATAATTTCTAAATTTTTTTCAATAGCAATTTTCTTTACATCGAATCCTAAATAAGCTATTAAACCCTCTATAGAAGATTGATCATTTATTTCTGTAACTTTTCCATTGAGATTTATTTTAATTTTTGTCACTATTTTTATAGTTAATGATAATTATACAATTTTCCATCTTTAAAGCAACTTTTACTGTAGGGAAATGGTGTTATTTAAAATATTCTTATTATTTAATAAATTAAGTTTGAAACTATATTATCAATATATATTAAAAAATAATATTAAGCAATTTATTTTCATCACTTTACTATTGATTTCAATAATTTTGCTTACTAGGTCATCTTCATTTTTAGAATTTATTACAGAAAAGGGGGTTGGTTTACTAGATTTTTTCTCTTTGTTTGCATTGATAACTCCTTGGTTACTAACAATAATTATTCCTGCCTCCTTGTTTATTTCGGTTATTATTTGTTTTAATAAGATGATTTTAAATAATGAAATTGCTATTCTAAAAAATGCTGGCCTCAGTAAGTTTAATATTCTTCAACCAGCGATATATCTGGCTATAATATGTTCTATTATTTGTTATATTATATCGTTATATTTAATGCCTATGGCAAACAAGGCTTTAAAAATGAAGAAGCATAACTTTCAATTAAATTATAGTAATATAATGATTTTTCCTGGTGTTTTTGAGAATTTAAATAATGTTACTATCAGCGTTGAAGAAAGGGGGGGGGATATATTGTCAGGAATTTTAATTTATGATGATAGAAATCAGGATTACTCATCAACCATTACCGCAAGTGACGGACTAATAGAGAGAGATTCAAATTCTTTATTAATACATCTAAAAGATGGAACTATACAAAGATTTAATAATAAAACTAATGTAACGGAAATTTTAAGATTCGATAGTTATATAGTCGATTTAAATGATGAGAAGAAGGTTGATGAAAATTTTGTTTGGAAGGCAAGGGAAAGATATTTTGATGAATTATTGAATTATAATCCAAATTTACATCCAAAGCATATTGCTCAATATAAGGTCGAAATTCATAAAAGAATAACTATGCCACTATTTTCTATTATATTAACTCTTATAGCAACTTCAAATTTATTTAATGGCTCATTTAGTAGGAGAGGTAATTTACGAAATATTTTAAAATCTATATTTTTAGCAATTATTTTTCTTATATCATCTATATTTATTTATAATATAATGGAAAAATCCATATCTTTTACTCCTTTAATATATATTAATTTTTTAATATTTTTTATATTATGTTCTTTTTTGATAGCAAAAAATAAAATAGATTGATGATTTTAAAGATTAACCTATACCTAATAAAACAATTTTTTCAGAGATTTTTTATAATCACTTGTTGTATTTCAATTTTAATAATTACTTTTAATTTATTTGATTTTCTTGATGGAGCCGGCGGTGTTCCATTGTCAGTTTCATTTTTTTTGGCTATTTTAAAATTGCCAAACTTTATAAGGGAGATGTTTATTTTTTTCATCATGATTTCTGTGATGGCGACATTTTACTCACTATCTTTAAGTAATGAAATTACGGTGATGCGCTCTTCTGGCCTATCTTTATTTAAAATAATTACACCCATTGCTATATCAATTTTTATTATTGGAATTTTTTTAATAACAATTTTTAATGAAATTGTTATTATTTCAGATAAGAAATATAATAACATTGAAACCGCATTACAAAAAGATAAGAAAGATAATTTTATTTACAGTCCTAAAGGTGGTATTTGGTTTAAACAAAATAATTTTGAAAACATAGAAGGTAAAATTATTTTACGCGCTAGTTCTGCCAATAATCACGACATTATTTTTTATGATACTAAAATTTGGTTTTTTAATTCTGATAATAAGTTCTATCAAAAAATCGATGCAAAGGAATTAAAATTAGAAGGTAATTTCTTGGTAGCAGAAAATGTTATAATTAATGATGATAAACTGATTAATAAGATTGTACAAGATTTTCGTGTCAGAACAGATTTAACTCCAGATTTTATAAGGCAAAAGATTAGTAATAATTTTAGCGATGTAAAATCTTTTTCTATTTTTGAATTAGAAAACTTGATAGATGATATGCGTAATTCTGGCTATTCAACTAGAAAATTCCAAGTTTATCATCATTTTTTACTTTAAAAACCTTTTATACTGGTAGCTATATCTATAATTGCTCTATATTTTACAGTAGTTAATGCCAGGAATAAAAATAATATTATTAATTTTGTCATGGGCACAATATGTAGTTTTTTAATATATATATTAATGTCTATGTGTTATGCTTTTGGGTCATCTGGATTTATGCCATTTTCAGTATCTAGCTGGTTGTTTACTATAATTATTCTTGCTATTTCTGTTTTATTGCTAATAATTAAGGATCATCATTATTTAAATAAAAGTTAATTTTACCATGAAAAATTTATTTTTTATAAAATTCATTTCTATTGTCTTTTTGCTAACTTCTTGCACGGCGAAGAATAGTAATATTGAGGAGGTTAAAAAAAATACTAGTTCTAACATTGATCTACCGAGTTGGGTTTTAGATCCAAAAATTGAGGATGGTATTGCTGCTGTTGGTATCGCAGCTCCAACTAGAGGTGGTCTGAGATTCCAAATTCCAAAAGCTGAGTCCGACGCTAAGGCTAATATTGCAGAAATATTACAATCTGAAATTTCTCGTGTTACAAAAAATGCATTGCGCGAGTCTAAATTAAATGACGTCAATGATGTTGAGGAATTCTTTTCCCAAGCAACAAAAAATGTTGTAAAGAATATAAAAATATCAGGAGCAGAAAGGGTTGATATTTATAAATCTGACGATGGATCATTATTCATAAGAATGGCAATTAGAAAAAATAACTATGCTAAAATTTTGAAAGATAGTCAGGAACTATTTAAGCAGGTGGTTACAAATTCCAATATGAGTCAGAGTAATATTGATAAATCTCAGGATGCTGTGACAGATATGTTTGAGGAGTTAGAAAAAGAAAGAAAACAACAGTAAAATGCAATATCTTTTAAGAGTTATACTCATTATAATATCAATTGCTGTTTTTACTTCTTGTGTGAAGGAGATTAAATCCGGTTCTGCTTCAAATAGAATCTTGAATTCTGAGAAGAATAGCAGTGACGCATTTGATGAATTTTAATTTTTTATTATAAACTTAAATTATTACAACATGTTAAATAAAATTATATCTCTTACTATTTTATTAGTTTCATTGCCTGTTTTTGCTAATGATGAGGTTCCAAAGCCTAACTTGCTAGAGGGTTTGGCTCCTATAATTGTCATTTTTTTTATTTTATATTTCTTTATGATTAGGCCGCAACAGAAAAAAACGAAAGAGAGGGAAAAAATGGTTGATTCTTTAAAGGTTGGTAATTTGGTAGTTACTGATTCTGGTATTTATGGAACTGTTTCTAAAATAAATAGTAAAGAAGGTTTGATTTTATTAGAAGTATCAAAGGGTGTTGTTATTAAAATCAGAAAACAAAATATTGTTGACCTAGGAGAAAAAAATAGCAGTGCATCTAAGTTGAATAAATCTCCAAAAATTGTTAGCAAGTCCGCTAAAGTTAAGAGATAATGTTATATTTCTCTAAATGGAAAATAGCCACAATCATATCAATATGTATTATATCGATATATTTTGCCATACCATCTTTTATTCCGCATCAATATCAAGAATCTAAAATAGCTAAAATATTCATTGGCGACAAAGTTTCATTAGGATTAGATCTTAGGGGAGGATCTCATCTATTGCTTGAAATTGATACCGATTATTACATCAAAGAACAGCTAGAAAATTTACGTTTAGAAATAAAAAGTGAATTAAGAAAAAAAAAATTAAGAGCATTGCCTAGAATATCTAATGATAAAATTATGATTATTGTTAAGGATGATCAATATTTCAAAGATATAAAGAAAATCTCTTATAAAATTAACAATAATATTAATATTGATGAACAAAATAATAGATTAGTAATATATTTTACTGATAATGAGATTTTGCAGATGAAGAAAAAATTAATGTCTCAATCAATTGAAATAGTTAGAAGGAGGATAGATGAGACAGGAACAAAGGAACCTATAATTCAATCTCAAAATATTGATAGAATATTAGTTCAGGTACCAGGAGTAAATAATCCAGAACAGATTAAGAGTATTCTTGGAAAAACTGCTAAAATGACTTTCCATTTAGTAGATGGTGGCATCCAAAATGATAATGTCATTGAGTTATCAAATGATAAAAGCAAGATTTATGATAAAAATGGCAGATCATATGTAATATATAATGAAATTATATTAAGTGGGGATATGTTAGTTGATGCTAATGCTACTTATTATGAAGGTGATCCGGCTGTTTCTTTTAAATTTAACTCAATTGGTTCTAAGAAATTTGCAAAGATTACCAGGGAGAATATTGGCAGCTTATTTGCAATTATTCTTGATAATCAAGTAGTTACGGCACCTAGAATCAATTCTGTTATTAACCAGGGTTTAGGTGTTATTTCAGGCAGTTTCACCATAGAGGAGGCAAAAGAAACTGCCATTATTTTAAGGGCGGGTGCGTTGCCAGCACCATTGTCAATTATTGAAGAAAGAAGTGTTGGACCATCCCTTGGACTTGATTCTATTAAATCAGGCGTTATGTCAATAATTATAGGTTTTATTTTAGTAATATTAATTATGTTAATTATTTATGCTATTTATGGTCTGTTTGCTATATTAGCCTTGATAGTAAATATTTCTATTATTGTATCATTATTGTCATTTATTGGATCATCTCTTACCTTACCAGGTATTGCTGGTATAGTTTTGACTATTGGTATGGCGGTTGATGCTAATGTACTAATCTTTGAAAGAATAAAAGAAGAGATGATAAAAAATAAAAAGAAAATGGTTGCTATTGATAATGGTTTTTCAGAGGCGTTTAGAACTATTATTGATTCTAATATTACCACTTTAATTGTTGCATTATTTTTATATCTTTTAGGAACAGGAACGGTAAAAGGTTTTGCAATTACATTGTCAATTGGTATCTTATCATCAATGTTTTCATCCATTATGTTAACCAGAATGTTAATAACATTTTGGACTAAAAGGCAAGCTAGATTATAGAAATAATAATTTCTATATTTAATTATAATCTACTTTATTATTTCCGTATAGTAACTCTATTGCTCTATCTTTAAATACTGGTTTTCTTCTTATTAGTTTATTTAAAATTTTCTCTGCCTTTTTAAATTTGTTTTGTGCTACAAGTGATTTTGCTAACATAAAATATCCTTCATAATAGTCAGGCCACAATTTGATTAAAATAGTAAAGCGGAATGCCGCTTCACCAAATTCTCCTCTTTTATAATATTTGTTACCTAGTTTAAAGTTGGATTCGGAAAGTTTTTTTGATTTTTTCATCATCAATCTTAAATCAATTATAAATCTATTATAAGATTTTTTAATTGATTTTGATGCATTGCCAATTGGGCTGTCTACTAATTTTTTATTCTTTTCTGATCCATACCCTAGAATCTCCTTAACCTTATTAAAAATCATAAATGAATAAATTTAAATCACTGATTTATTAAAATCTAATATGAATGTTTCTAGTATAATATTTGCTGCAATTTTATCAATTGTTTTTTTTCTGTTATGTTTTTTAGTTAATTTTAGATTGTCATCAATAAATATTCTAGCAGATGAGCTGCTGTATCTTTCATCATGTAATAAAATTTTTATTTTCCCTAGCAAGAATACATCAATATTTGTAGCAAACCTTCTAACAAAGATACTTATTTTACTTTCACTGCCATTAATATGGATTGGCAAGCCAATTACCAATAGTTCAATTTCATTTTGTTTAATATATTCTTGTATTTTAAGAAAATCTTTTTTATTTCCCAATCGGCTAATTGTACCAAATGGATTGCAAATAGTTCTAGAAGGGTCGCAAATTGCCATTCCAATTACTTTAGTTCCTACATCTAATGCTAGGAATCTACTTTCTGGTTGTAAATCCCTTTTTAAATCTGTTATATTATCATATATCATACTAAGTTAGAAACTGATGATAGGACTGTCTGAAATCTTTCTCCTTTAATTAAAACAAAAGTTAATAGGAAAAAAATTTCCCTCATATATTCCAGACAGACCTGCGTCATATAATTAATAAAATTAAATGATTAAACTAGCTAAATTACTTAAAAATAAACAATATTTTATTACAGCAATAGGTACAGATATTGGTAAAACTTATTTTACAACTAATTTATGTCAAACTTTATTAAATAATAATCAAAAAGCAAATATTATTAAACCTGTAATTAGCGGCTTCGAATTTGATAATGATAACGACACATTGTTAATTTTAGAATCTTTAGGATTAGAAAAGAATATTAATAATATTAATAAAGTTTCTCCATTTAGGCTTAAATTGCCATTGTCCCCAAATATAGCAGCTAAAAGGGAGGGAGTAAAGTTTGAATTTAGTAAAATTATTGATTTTTGTTTGGAAAATATTGCTAGAGCAAGAAAAAAAGATGAGTTTTTGTTTATAGAAGGCGCCGGAGGGGTTATGACTCCTATTACTAACAATAAGACCTTTTTAGATTTAATGAAAGAGCTATCAATTCCTGTACTTTTGGTAATTAACAATTATTTAGGATCCATTAGTCATAGTTTGACAGCAATTAAATCTTTGGAGCAGTATAATATTGATCTGGAATACATCATATTGAATTTTAGAAGTGATAATTCTTCAGTAAAACCTTCAGAAATGCTAGAATCTTTAAATAACTTTACTAACAAGCAAATAATTACATTATGAAATTTAGTGATGAGGGTATTATTGTTTCAGGAAAAAAACATGGAGAAGATTCGCTTATAGTTAAAATTCTTTCAAAATCTCATGGCATTTGTAATTCGTTCATTAAAAATTCCATAAATTCTAAAAATTATGCAAAATATCAAATTGGTAACCTAGTTTTTTTTGATTTATATGCTAAAAACGCAAATAGTTTGTCATATGTAAAAACTGAAAATATAGAATCATTTTCTTCTAAACATATATTAGATTTTCCTAGATTTAATATCATTAATTTATTTTGTTTGATAATCTCTAAGAATTTTATGGAACAAGATCCGGATAGTAATTTATTTTCTGAGCTTTTATTTTTTTTAAATTCTTTAAAAGAGGATAATAGATCTGTTGTTTCTAATATCATTAGATTTGAGTTAAAGTTACTTGAAATGTATGGTTATGGTTTAGATTTATCTATTTGTACAGTTACAGGTAGTAAAGATAATTTACATTTTATTTCACCTAAATCTGGTAAAGCTGTTTCTTACAAATCTGGTCAACCATATGAAGATAAGTTATTTTGCATGACTAATTTTCTAAAGAACAATTTATTTTTAGATAACACCATAACAAAAAAAGATCTTCTAGATAGTGCTGATATTATTAAATTTTTTATGAAGAAATACGGATTACTTACTGACTCTATAATTTTATCTAGAAATAATACCATTTCCAAGCTTTAAACTGAGTTTTTTTGTTTAAGGACGTCGGATATTTTAATTATTTTACAGCAAGAATTGTTTTAAAGATTGGAAGTGGTATTATAATTAGTCAACCGAGTGTTTTTTAATATATATCATTTTTTCTTTAGATTCATAAGTCTTTGTAAGAATTTTATCTATTGCAAATAAAGCGTTGGTTTTTATTTTTTCTGATTTCGGATGCTTTATATAGTTAATAAATTCTTCAGCCATTTCATCAGCACATTCTTCCAAAGTGTCTATTACTGATTGTACAACTTTAAATGATTTTTCGCTTTTTATCTGCTCCTCATCACGAGATAAATCTATCAATTGATCAATAAAATTATAATATTTCATTATTTTATTGTAGATATTTTCTTGCTTATGAGTCGCCATATTATAACTGTTATTATATATTTACCAAAAAGAATTATGAATTATAATAAAAACTCCCTAAAAATTCTAATCTTTAGTTTTTAAAGATTCTTTAATTGCCCGCATCTTCAAAAGAATAATCTTCCTCTTATTCTTCCCCATCAAAATCATCATCAAAATCATCATCAATATCAGACGATCCTAGGGAAATCATTTTATTTTTAGCTTTTGATATAATTTCTTCTCTAGCTTCATTAATAGGTATATTTTTAATTAAGGAATACTCAGTTGATAACCTTTCTAACGCACTTTCATATATTAATCTCTCGCTATACGATCTATCAGCATCAGAGATATCTCTAGTTAAGTCTCTTAATACTTCTGCTAGCAACTTTATATCACCAGAATTAACTTTATTTTCATATTCCTGAGCTCTTCTACTCCACATGCCTTTTTGTTTTTTAGTACCACTTTGTAATATTAAAAATATTTCATCCATATCGTCCAAACTTATTAAATGGCGCAAATTAACTTTGACAGCTTTTTGATATGGAATAGTTAGTTTCATATTATCTTTTTCAAAGAAAACTATAATGGTTTTTATTTTTTGATTTATAATTATGTCTTCTTTAATTTTTAGAATTTTCCCTACGCCATGGGTAGGATAAACTACATAATTTCCAGATTTAAATGCTGTTTTTTTTGTACTCAAAGTACTATTTTTTTGCTCCACTATCATTTTGCAATTTAAAATAAAATAAACTAAAATATTATTTTAGCATTAGGATTTAAGAGTTGCAATTTAAAATTATGGATAAAAACTCCTTTTTTAAGTTTAAAATCAAATATTATATAGAAAAATTACTAGATTTCAAATTATTTGATCTTATAGCCCTATCTATTGTAGTTTTATTGATTTTATTAAATATTTTTTTGTATTCTATTGGGCAGGAAGTTGAATACAAAAAAAATGATAAATATGAAAATATAAAAGTTAATTTATCTGAAGATTTTAACTTTTTCCTTAATACTAACCACCAAATCAACTATAAAATAAAAAAAAAAGACACAATTATCAAGATTTTATCTGATATAGGTATTTCTGATAATGCAACTTTTGATATTTTAAAGGCTATGAAGGAAAAAATTAATCCTAAATCAATAGTTGTTGGTCAAAATTTAGATATAAAATATCATATTAAAAGAAGTTATAAAGATATTGTAGATGAAAAAAAAGATTTAGAAGAGTGGCCGGTATTAGATGAGCTAATTGTTAATGTTAATCCAGAAACTCAAATCGTAATTATTAAACAAAATGATGGTTCCTACTCCTCTTTTGAAGCAAAAAAAGAGCTAAATAAGAAGATAGTAAAATATAATTTTGTTATAAATAGCAGTCTTTTTGTTGATGGCAAAAAGGAAGGAGTTCCTAACGGTACCATGATAGATCTAATTAATTTATATAGTTTTGATATTGATTTTCAGCGTGATATTAGATCTGGAAACGAGGTAGAAATATTATTAGAAAGTTTTTATGATCAAGAAGGTGAATTTGCTAAAAATGGCAATATTTTATTTTCTTCTATTACTGTACGTAACAGGCCAATTGAAATTTACTTATTTAATAATAAAAAAAATAATCAATATTTAAATAAAGACGGCAGACCAATTAAAAAACCCCTTTTAAAAACACCAATAAATGGTGCCCGTCTTTCATCGGGGTTTGGTATGAGGCGTCATCCAATTTTAGGATATAATAAAATGCACAAGGGTTTAGATTTTGCAGCACCAACTGGTACTCCAATTTTTGCTGCCGGTAATGGCGCAATTACATACCGCGCTAGGAGAGGTGCTTATGGGAATTTTATTTTAATAAGGCATAATAATGGATATGAGACAGCATATGCTCATTTGAGTAGATTCAATAGAAAGTTTAGAAAAGGTGTGAGGGTTAAACAGGGTGATGTTATAGGCTATGTTGGTACTACAGGTCGTTCTACGGGACCGCACTTACATTATGAAATTAGAAAAAATGGTAAACAAATTGATCCTGGAAGCATAAAAGCCATTATTAGTAAAAAATTACCTAAGAAAGATTTAAAGAAATTCTTTGAGCAAAAAGATCATTTGGATTCACTTAGAGCTATAACGATAAAACAGAGTTTATTTTAAATTTAAGAAATATTCTAAGACGCCTTAAAAATTTTAATTCTGACAAAAATTATACTAATTTTAATGACAAATCAAAAATTACAAATATTATTTCTTGGTTGTGGTAAAATGGGTTCAGCTATTTTAGAAAATTTTTTAGATAAAAATATTAATCCACAAAATATCACTATCGTTGACCCTTTTATAAAAAATAAAATAAAAGACATTAATTATTTTTCTGATATTAACAAAATTCCTCAAAATTATCAGGTAGACTTAGTAATTTTTGCTTTTAAACCACAATCTGCAACTGAAATTTTATCAAATTTTATCAAAAATATTATTTTTACTCAAAATACCATTTTTATTTCTATTTTGGCTGGTAAAAAGATAAGTTTTTTTACTGATTATTTAGGGCAGAATATAAAAATTATTCGAATTATGCCAAATTTACCTATGGCAATTGGTGAGGGAATTTCTGCTTATGTTGCTAGTAAGAATTTATCTCGGTGTGAAATAGATTCAACAATGAATTTGTGGTCAAAAAATTTACAGTTAGAAGAGGGGCAAAAAATTGATATTTTTACTGCAATTGCTGGAAGTGGTCCTGCTTATTTATTTTTATTCGCCAAGGAGTTAATTAACATTGCCAAAAAAAATAGTTTTGATGAAGAGTCGTCAAGAAAAATGGTTACACAGATGCTTTATGGTTCTGCAAAGATGCTTTTAGATGATAATCTTAATATTTCTGAATTAATCAATTCCGTTACTAGCAAGGGCGGTACGACTGAGGCAGGTCTAAAAGAATTTGCAAATGGAGATTTTTCTTCCTTAATAGAAAAAGTTATTAATGCTGCCAAAGATAGGTCAGAAGAGTTGGGAAAATAAACCATAAAATAGGTAGTATAGAAAAATAACCACATTTTCCAAGGTTTTTACAATTTACAACCCAAAATATAAAGTAAATTTTTTATAACCTGCAAATAATGTTGAGGATGAGAAGTGGTATTAATATCTTCTAATTAATTTATTGTGAAATTAAGTATTACCGATATATCAAATCAATCGTTAGGAATTGCCAAAGATGCCCAAAATAATAAAGTATTTGTTAAAAAAGCAGTAATAGGTGATCAAATAGAAGTAAAAATTATAAAAAAGAATAGCAAGTTTACTTTGGCAGAAATAACAAAAATTATCGCTAAAAGTCAATTTAGAAAAGAAGCTGAATGTAAATATTTTGATGATTGTGGCGGTTGTTCAATGCAACACATAGAAGATAATTTTTACCAAAATTTTAAAATACAAAATTTTAAAAATCTTATAGTAAAACATAATATTCCTTATCAAAAAGAGGTAAATTTTACAAAAATTGGGCAAAATTCTCGTAGAAAAGTTAAGTTTCACCTCGATAATAGCAATAACATTTGTTTTTATAAATCACATTCCAAGCATTTGGTTGCAATTAGTAATTGCCTGATGTTAGAGAAGGAAATATCTAATTTTAATTACAAATTACAGGTATTTTTAAATAATTTTGATAAAAATATTATTAAATCCGTCCAAATTTGTTCTTTTGATAATATTTTAGATGTTGTTTTTGAGTTAAAAATTACAAAAACCTCACTTAAATTAGAAGAAAAATTAATTTTATTTGCCAAAAAATATCAAATAAATCTTGGTTTACAGATTAATCGGGAAATTATTCCTCTGATTCAAATTGCTAAACCAAAATTACATATTAATAATTTTTGGCTTGAAGTACCTAATAATATTTTTCTACAAGCTACAAAAAATGGTTTAAAATCAATAATTACCGAGATATCAGAATTTATAGTTAAAATTAAAGCTAAGGAAGTTGCTGATATTTATGCAGGGATTGGATCTTATTCTTTTGGCGTTATTAATGAAACCAAAAATATTACTGCCTTTGAAGGAATAGATGAGATGACGGACTCTATTAATAAAAATGCGAAGAAAAATTTTCTTTCTGATCAATTGCAAGCCTTTACTAGAGATTTGTTTATAAATCCTATTTTGTCTGAAGAATTGCAAAAATATGATTTGATTATTATTAATCCACCTAGAAATGGAGCAGAATCACAAATTAAAGAAATTTCTAAATTACAAAAATCAAACATTACTATAGTTTCCTGCGATTTTAATAGTTTTTTTAGAGATTTATCAATCCTGAGTGATAATGGATTTAAATTAGAAAAGCTAAGTCTAATAGATCAATTTTATTATACTTACCATATTGAGATTGTCGCCCATTTAAGAAAGTAGTAATTAAGAATTAGGCTAGTTTCCTTGTAATATAGTATTGCTGAGCAATAGAAAGTACATTACTAAAAGTCCAATAAATTAGTAATCCAGCAGGGAAGGTGGCAAATACAAAAATCAAAACAAAAGGTAATATTTTCATCATTTTAGCTTGCATTGGGTCAGCTGGTGTTGGGCTTAATTTTTGTTGTAATACCATAGTTAGACCCATTAATATTGGCCAAATTCCAATTTGTAAGAAAAAACCATCCACTGCAAATGGTAATAAACCAAACAAATTAAAAATAGAGGTAGGATCAGCAGCTGATAAATCTTTAATCCATCCATAAAATGGTGCATGCCTCATATCAATTGTGACAAAAAGAACCTTATAAAGTGAGAAAAATACTGGAATTTGAATAATCATAGGAAGGCAGCCGGCAGCTGGATTAACGCCTTCTCTTTTGTATAGCTCCATGATTTGGCGATTCATCTCAACCTTATTATCTTTATTCTGTTCTCTAATTTCAGCTATTCTTGGTTGGAACTTTTTCATACGACCAATAGCGGTAAATGATTTGTGAGCAAGGGGAAACATAGCTAATTTAACTAATAATGTCATAGCTAAAATAGCAAGACCATAATTTTTTAACAAATCACTAAAGAAGCTAAGTATAAAGAAGAAGGGTTTTGTTAGAAAATAATACCAACCAAAATCAACAGCCTTATCAAAAGAGTCAATTCCTAAATTTTTTCCATAAGAGTCAAGTAATGATAGAACTTTGGCGCCAGCAAAGAAATAATGATCAAACGTAACTACGCCGCCATCAATAATTTCAAACTCTTCTGTGATAAAGCTACTATTGTATATATTTTTCTTACCAGATTTTTCATAAGAAAAGTTGCCATTAAATGACATGGTATAATCAGGTATCATAGCAGTGAGCCAATATTTATCAGTGATTCCAAGCCAACCAGAATTAGACTGAAATTCATGATTAACATCATCTTCAAGGTCAGAATAAGAAATTTCATTAAGTAATTTATTAGAAACAGATATAGCTCCTTCATGAAGAATAAAATTATCCAATCCTTCATCTAATAAATTACGGTTAATTCTACCAAAAGAGGCAATTGTTATGTCTTGTTTTGAATTATTTTTGACAGATTTTTCTATTTCAAACATATAATTTTCATCAAGAGATATCTTAATTTGAAACAATATATTGTTAGAATTTTCCCAAGATAATGTGACTGGATTTTTTGGAGTTAAATTATCGTAGTCAGCTTTCCACAATGTTTTGGAGTTTGGCAAATCTAACTTAGAATTAGAGCTTAAAAAACCAAAATCAATAAAAAAATGTTGTTCAGATTCTTTAGGAGAAAGCAATTTTACATTATTACTATTTTGATCTATAGTTTCTTGATATTTGGTTAATTCTAAGTCGTCAAATATAGCTCCTTCTAGTAAAATTGATCCTTTTAAGTTAACATTATTAATATTAATTCTATTAAACTGGTTTACCTTTATTGCATCATCCCTTTTGAGCAATTTTTGATTTTTATTATTATTTACAGATATTGTTTTTGCCTTAGATTTGGCAAGTTTAGTTTTTTGCAATTTTACCTCCTTTTCTCTTTTAGAGATTTCTTGTTTTTCATACGCTTCTATTCTCGGTTTTTCATAAAAGAATGTCCATATAACTAATACTAAAATGGATAGGGTTATGGCTATTAAGGTATTTCTATTTTCTTGCATCTATTTTCTTATGTTGTTTAATTAATTCTATAGTTGGGTAATCAAAGAAAACATTTTATATTATATTTTAATGAGAATAAAGGAAAAATTTCAAGATTTACAAAAAAATAATCAAAAAGCATTAATTAGTTTTGTTGTGGCAGGAGATCCAGATTATGATTTATCTTTAAAGATTATGCATAATTTAGTAGAAAATGGTACTGATATTATTGAAATAGGTTTACCTTTTTTGGATCCAGCAGGAGATGGTCCAATTATTGAAGAAGCTAGTAGAAGAGCTGTTCATAGTGGTGCAACTTTAGAAAAATTATTTCATTTAGCAATAAAATTTCGTCAAAAAGATAAAATAACTCCAATTATATTGATGGGTTACTATAATCCAATCTATCACTTTGGTGATGAAAAATTCTGTAAAAAAGCTAAGGAATCTGGTATTGATGCTCTGCTAATTGTTGATTTACCATTAGAAGAAAGTTCTAAAATAAACAATATAGCTCAAAATAATAAGTTAGATATTATTAATCTTATTAGTCAAAATAGTTCAGAAGAAAGAATTCAAAAAATTTGTCAAAATTCTTCTGGTTTCGTTTATTTAGTCTCAATTTTAGGTATTACAGGTACAAAGGAGGCTGATATTTCAAAAAATATTCCTTTTATAAATCACATTAGAAAAAATAGTGATCTACCAATTGCGCTTGGTTTTGGTATTAAAAATCCAGATATTGCGAGGCAAGTGGTAAAACTAGATATTGATGCTGTTGTTGTTGGATCTTCTCTTGTTGAGATTATAAATAACAATATATTAGATAGAGATAATATTTTAAAAGAAATTTCTGCCAAGGTAAAAGAATTTAAAACTGCAATAAATTAAAATTTTAAAATTATTCTTGCATAGGTTCAAAAAATATGATATAGTTGTAATTTGGTAATTAAATATTAAATTATATAAATGATACAATGGTAAGTACTTTAAAGACTTGTTTAACAGTAGGAGCAGTAGGAGCAGTAAGTACTCTTGCTGGTGCTGGTGCTGGTGTGTTGCTTGATATTTTTGATCGTTTAGATTGTGGAGGCTTAATAATATTATTATTATTATTATTATTATTATTATTCATTTATTATAACTAATTTATTTTTTTAAATCTACTTTTGTTTTATTTAAATTTAAGTTTTTTTTGAAACCACATAATTTACAATCACCGCA
>JAHXBT010000028.1 GCA_020054695.1 Rickettsiales bacterium | reverse complement strand
TTATCAGAATCAACAGAAGCAACATTAGAATTGTCATACATAATCAACGCACTATTATTAGACCTATCACAATTATCACCACTAGGTAAAAACTCTAAATCATTCTCAGTAATATTAATGCAAGAAGCAAAGGATCCAAAAGAAAAAAGGAAAAATACAGAAAAAAGAAAAGATAAGAACAGTAAATAACAGCGATCAACAAAAGTCTTAGAAAACATGAAGATATAACAAAACATATTTGCGTAATTGAAGTTAAAAAACTACCTACTAATCTTTAACAAGATATTTAAGATTATAAACTAAGTAATAGTGTAAGACAAATCCTTTAAGAAATTTAAGACCTAATTAGAATATTTAACAAGATAAAAATCAACTAAATATTTAACAAGATAAAAATCAAATATATAACGATTATAACACAAAATAGAATATAGATCAAGGCTTGATTTATAAAATAAATATAAATATAATTTTTTTTCTGATAAATTTATTCCTTTTGTAAGATTAGTCAGAGTGCAGGGGCATTTACATGTAAAATTTAACAAAATCATTAATACTACTACTGTTTTTAATGATTAAATATTTGAAAACTAAACTAATACCATTTTTTTAGACAAAAGGCAAATATTAAAATCTATTTAATCAATGACTCAAGAAATACAAGAAAACCATATTATAGAAGAAAATTTTGCAGATCTTTTTAATGAATATAAAAAAGACAGTCAAAAATTAGAAGAAGGTACAGTTGTAAAGGCTGTTATAATTGAAATAACAGATAAAAATATTGTTGTAGATGTTGGTGCAAAATCCGTTGGCTACATACCTAAAAACGAATTCAAAGAAGATTTTGAAGAAGGAGATGTTATTGATTTATATTTAGAAAAAATTGAAGATAGAAAAGGGGAATTGGTTGTTAGTTACCAAAAGGGTCAAAGATTAAAAACATGGGAATATTTATCTAATTGTTTAGAAAATGATTCAGAATTTGAAGGAGAAATTATTGGAAGGGTCAAAGGTGGCTATGCTGTTGACGTTGGATACATAACAGTGTTCTTGCCAAAAAGCCAAGTTGATGTTGTAATGCCTACAGAAGATGATTTTTTAATAAATGAAGATGACAAATTAAAAGTTCTTAAAATTGATGAAATTAGGGGTAATATAGTTGTATCAAGACGACTAGTTATTGAAGGTAAGAGGAGAAAAGCAAGAGAAGAGGTGTTGTCTAAAATTAAAGTTAATGATATTCTTGACGGCGTTGTAAAGAATATAACAGATTATGGTGCCTTTATTGATTTTGGTGACTTTGACGGTCTATTGCATTTAACTGATATTTCTTGGCATAAGGTTCGCCATCCATCAGAATTTCTAACTATTGGCCAAGAAGTTAAGGTTAAAGTAATTAAATGTGATGAGAAAAATAAGAGAATTTCTCTTGGTATGAAACAATTACAACAAAATCCTTGGGAATCATTGGAGGAAAGATTTCCTGTTGGTAGAATTGTCAAAGGTAAAGTTACAAACGTAACTAACTATGGTGCTTTTGTTGAAATTGAAAACGGAATTGAAGGTTTGGTTCATGTATCAGAGATTAGTTGGACTAAAAATTCTAACAATCCCAATAAAGACCTTTCTCCTGATCAAGAAATTGATGTTATGATTTTAGATATTAATTCTAAAAATCACAGAATATCACTGGGCATGAAGCAATGCATTAATAATCCTTGGGAAGATTTTTCACAAAAACATGTTGTTGGTGATGTGGTTGAGGGTGAAGTTAGAAACTATACTAATTTTGGTCTATTTATTGGTCTTGAAGGTGATGTTGATGGTCTTATCTATATGTCTGATTTATCAAATGGTGATAAGCCTGAAGAAAAATTGCAAGATTATAAGGAAGGTGATAAAATCGAGGTTGTTGTTTTAGGAAGTTCTCCTGAAAAGCAAAAAATCGCTCTTGGGGTCAAACAGCTAGAAAATAAAAATTTCAAACAAGAGTTAAAAAAAATCAAGGAAGGAGCAATTATATCAAGCGTTATAACTGCTGTTAAAAAAGATATAGTGGAACTTGAAACTGATATAGGTATTAAGGGTACTATTAAAAGATTAGAACTTGGTAAGAATAAAAATTCTCAAAAAACAGAGAATTTTATGGTTGGCGATAGAATTGATGCCAAGATTACTCTTTTTGATCCTAAAACTGGTAAATTATCTTTATCAATTAAGGAAATGGAATCTGACCATGAAAATAACTACGTTTATTCTAGTGAGAGTAGTGGAGAATCAATAGGAAATATTGTTGGAGATCTATTTGAAAATAATGATAAAACTGAAGATAAAAAGGAATCATAAATTGTTATAATTGATACGATAAATATCACCCACCAATAACATATTTATTATCTTCTATACTTCACCAAAGTTGATCCAAAAATAAACTTTGGTGTTGTATATATTTTTTAAAACGCTTATTTTCAGGCTAGAATGACATTATACTAATTCCAAATCTTAGTAAAAATATTTAAGAAAGAAGTTAGTGTTTTTTATGTTTAATTATTTATGTTATATATCTTCTTATTATTCTTTCTATAATGAATTTTGAATCTGAACATTTAACAACAATATCAATCCTAAGAAAAAAAATAAATAAATGGCGCAATATTTGCATTTTAATTATTTTTATTTTCGTTTCTATAATTTTATCTTCCTTTGTAGGACCCAATATATCGACATCAATAACCAAACCTAACACTATTGTAAAAATTACAATAGAAGATGTGATACTAAAAGATTCATATCGTGATAAAATATTAGAAAATATACAAAATAATCAAAATATCAAAGCTATTATCTTAAAAGTTAATAGTCCTGGTGGTGATATTGTTGCTAGCGAAGAATTACTATATAAACTAAAAAAAATATCTAAGAATAAACCTATAGTTACCTCTATGGAATCTGTAGCAGCTTCTGGTGGTTATTTAGTGGCTTTGGCCAGTGATTATATTCTTGCCAGAAATGGCACTATTACTGGTTCTATTGGTGTAATTATGCAGTCTGGAGAAGTAACCGATTTAGCTAACAAAATTGGTATTAAATTTTTAAATTATAAGTCATCACCTTTAAAATCTTCTCCTTCATTTTTTGAGAAAGAAAATCCAACAGCAAAGTTAGCAATACAAGAAGTAATAGACGATAGTCATGATTTTTTTGTTAATATTGTAAAAAAACATCGTAAAGAAAAAATACAAAAAGAAAATTTTACAAAAATATTTGATGGTAGAATTTTTAATGGTAGGCAAGCAAAAAAAATGGGATTAATTGATGCCATAGGTGGTGACGATGAAGCTATATCATATTTATTACAGAAAACTAAAATTAAAAAACCAAATATTATTAATATAGACTTAAAGAAAAAAGAAACAGGTTTATTTTCTAATTTTAAAATAGAAAATATTTTTAATTGGCAAAATTATAAAAGCGCAAAATTAATGGCTATTTATAATAATTAAATTTATAAAACTCATAGTTGAGTAATTAAAGAGGAGCTAAAGCAAAAAAATTGCCTTAATTGGGTATATACCATTTTTTACAACCTTACACAGTATTAAAAATTAATGGCATCCGCACACCACCTACAAAACCTCTTAAATTTATCCTAAAACTTTTTTTACAAAACTTTTTCGATGATATTTACAAATACCAATTTTTTGGATTTGCTGCCTATGAAATTTTGTGCCATAACCCATATTTTTATGCCAATCATATTGGTTAAATTCCCTTGATAATTTTGTCATTAAGTCATCACGATATTCCTTGGCAATTCTTGTAGCAGCAATAACTTCAGGAATTTTTTGATCACCTTTGATAATTGCTTCTCTTTTAATATTTTTATCAATATTTAATTCCGGTATAAAATTACCATCAACTAGAATTTTAGAAAAATTATTAGGATTATTTTTAATAATATTTTCTACCGAATTTTTCATGGCTAACTTGGTAGCATTTAAAATATTAATTTCATCAATTTGATCTTGCCAAATAACGCTTATCTCATATTTTACATTATTTTGGATTTGTTGTAGAATCTCTTGCCTTTTTTTAGGGCTTAATTTCTTTGAATCATCTAGAATATTTGATGGAATATCATTGGTAAAAAAAGCTGCACATGCAACCACTGGTCCTGCAAGGGGGCCTCTACCTACCTCATCTATTCCTATTATTGTCATATTTATATGGTTTGATTACAGAACTAGATCTATATCCAGACACCTTAAGGGTGAGTAAAAGTATTTTTCCTTAGTAGTATCTCTAGATTTCTCTAATCTTAAATTTTACCACTAACCTGCTCCAACCTCATCTCCAGATCTTTCATATTGTAAGGTAGGTCATTCTCAAACTTCATTTTTTTACCACTTCTTGGGTGTTCAAAAGCAATTTTATAAGAATGCAAAGCCTGTCTATCAAAATTAGAGATAAATTTCTGAAAATCAGGGTTTATACCACTAATTATACGATTTTTATTACCATAATCATGATCTCCAATCAGGGAATGCCCAATTGCTGTCATATGAACTCTAATTTGATGGGTACGGCCGGTTTCCAATTTACATTCTATCAAACTGGCAATATTATTGTAATTTTTAATGATTTTATAATTAGTTACTGCTTTTTTGCCACCTTTTTGTACTACAGCCATTCTAAGTCTGTGTTTTTTACTACGATCGATATTCTTATCAATCTTTCCAAAATTTGGAACAGGAGTGTCAAAACAAAATGCCAGATATCTCCTCTCAACCTCTCTATTAGCGATTGCTTCTGATAATTTTTGATGGGCAAAATCATTTTTGGCAACCAACATTAAGCCAGAAGTATTTTTATCAAGGCGATGAACAATACCAGGTCGAAACTGCCCACCTATTTGTGAAAGATTATTTTGATATAAATAGAGCAAGGCATTAACCAAAGTATGATCCTTATTGCCCGCTCCAGGATGGGTTGTTAGACCTGCAGGCTTATTTACTACAATTAAATCCTTATCCTCAAAAATTATCTCAATAGGAATATTTTTAGGTTCAAGATGGCTAGGCTCTGGCTCGGGAATATTGATTTTAAATTCATCACCCCCTAAAACCTTTTTATTAATTTGGGTGATTGGCTGATTATTTTGATCAAAGACATTGCCATTTTTAATAAGGTTCTGTATCTTTGAACGGGTAAGCTCTGGATGGTTAGGTTGTAGGTAGGAGGTTAGGAATTTGTCTAGGCGAGGGTTGGTTATGTTATCGATAG
>JAHXBT010000032.1 GCA_020054695.1 Rickettsiales bacterium | reverse complement strand
ATTTTTGCAGGTAGATTTTATGATTATGGTAAAATGGTTGCCATAGATCATGGCTTTGATATTAAAACTAGATATGCGCACTTAAGTAAGATAAGTGTTAAGAAGGGTGATTTTATTGATAAAGGTCAAGTCATAGGAAAACAAGGTAATACTGGTAGAAGTACAGGTCATCATTTACATTATGAAATTCGCTATAAAGATAAACCAGTTGATCCTAAGAGGTTCTTAAGAGTTGGACAAAAAGTTTTTTAAGATGTTTCTAATAGTATAACATTTTATATTAAAAACATTATCTTGGTTTTTTTAATTAATACTGTTTAACTTAAAGATGAATAATATATAGAAATATTTTCAAGTTAAAATGATATAATAGTAATTTATGCAAAAAGTTCGAAAAAAAATAAATAATATAATTAATAAATCTGAGATTATTAAATCTTCTATGCCTTCTATAGTTGCCTCTAGTATGTACATAGAGGGAACTTTAAATAGTTCAGGTTGTATTGAAGTTGAAGGAAAAATTAAAGGATCTATTATCTCTCGATCTATTATCATAAGAGAAAAAGGTCTTTGCGAAGGCACTATTTCTTCTGACATGATTGACATTCAGGGTAAATTTTCTGGTGATTTAGATGTTAATAGTATTAAAGTATCTAAGAAAGCAATAGTTACTGGAAAATTCACCTATAATTCATTAGTTGTGGAGGATGGTGCTTCGATAGAAGGAGAATTTAAAAAAAGAGAAGCAAAAGAAAAGAAATAAATGATTAAAGTTTCTTATTTAATAGTTATATTTATAATCATGTTATCGTCTTTTACTGCTGGAGTTATCTATTGCGATGATATAAAAAATAATTTTCAATGGATATTCGATGATAAAAGCAAATATAAGGAAGATCATATCAATCAAAATAACCTATAATCATGCCTAGTTTTGATATTGTATCTAAAGTTGATTATCAGGAAATTGATAATGTAGTTAATAGTGTAAAAAGGGAACTTGGAAACCGCTATGATTTTAAAGATTCTAACTTTAGTATTAATTTTAACAAAAAAGAAGAAAATATTACAATCAAGGCTGAAGATGATTATAAGTTAGAACAAATAGCTAGTTCTTTAAAAATATATGCTACCAAAAGAAATATTAATACAAAATTCTTTTCCTTTGGTGATGTAGAGAAATTAGGTGGTCAAAATTTAGGGCAAAATATTAAAATCCTTCAAGGCATTGATAAAGATAATTCCAAAAAAATTATTAAAAAAGTAAAGGATTCTAAGCTAAAAATCCAATCATCAATACAAGGTGATGAGGTAAGGGTTGTTGGTAAAAAGATAGATGATTTACAAAATATTATGTCGCAAATTAAGTCGACCGATCTTTCTATATCCGTACAATTTATTAATTTTAGATAATTTAGTGAATATCTTTCAAAATATACATAAGTCATATAGAAAACATCTTGATATTGTAAATAATATATTAGTTGATAGAGCTAAAGGTGACTCTGAATTAGCTAATAAAATAATAGAAAATTTAGTATCTTTTGGTGGTAAAAGAATTAGACCGTTATTGGTAATAATTAGTAGCAACATTTTATCTGATTCTAATAAGGAACTAGATTATTTAAAGATTGCTGCTGCAATTGAATTGTTACATAATGCAACCTTATTACATGATGATGTAATAGATAATAGTAAATTAAGAAGAGGTAGGCAGACTGCGAATTATAAATGGGGTAATAAGGCTGGTATTTTATCTGGGGATTTACTTTTAGCTACTTCATTTCAGATTATTATTGAGGTTGGACAGATGGATATATTAAAATCTATTGCTAGCGCATCAAAGATAATGTCTAATGGTGAAATATCACAATTATCTAATATAGGAAATGTAAATATTGGTATAGAAAAATATTTAGATATTATATATGCTAAAACAGCTATACTATTTTCTGTGGCAACTGAATCTGGCGCCATATTGGCCGGTGCTAATAAAGATCAGATTATTCAATTGAAAGATTTTGGTACTAATTTAGGTATGTTATTTCAAATTGTGGATGATATTTTAGATTATAATTCTAATAAAGATTCTATTGGGAAGAATATTGCTGATGATTTTATTGAAGGTAAAGTAACCCTGCCAATTATTTTATTAATGGAATTGTGTGATGATTCTGAGAAAGAGTTTATTAAGATGATATTTAATCCTAATTTTAATCGTGATATAGGTAATTCTTTTGACAAAATAATGTTAATGATATCAAAATATGATATTATACATAAATCTCAAAATGTGGCTATAAGTTATATTAAGAAAGCGCAGAATAATATTTCCGATTTTTCAGATTCTAGTCATAAGGAAGTTGCATTTTCTATTTTAGAGTACGTATTAAATCAAAATTAGACTATATAAATCTTTAGTTAATATATAATGTTTTTATTTAAAAAATTATACATATTACTCATTATATCTTTTATTTTTTTTACTTCCTGTGTTTCAGATTTAGTAATTTATGGTAGGGGTGATATAAATTTAAATAGGGTTAATTTTAGTGATTTAAATAATTGGGAGAAGGATAATCATTCGTCTGCTCTAGTATCTTTTTTAAACTCTTGCAATAAATTTTCTTCCATGCCTGATTCTCGTATGATAGGTGGTCAAATTGGCAATGTGCTCGTTAGGGATTTTAGAGATGTATGCGAGATTGGTAAAGTGATAAGGGGTATGGAATCGCGCCAGGCTAAAAATTTCTTTGAAAATTGGTTCATACCCTTTTTAGTATCAAATAAGAAAGGTAGTTCCCATGGTAAATTCACTGGTTATTATATTCCAACATTAAATGGCAGTAGAGTAAAAAGTGATAAGTTTAAATACCCTATTTATTCTAAACCTAAGAATCTTGATAATAATCCTTATTATACTAGGGAGGAAATTGAATCTGGTGCCTTAAGAAATCAAGATTTAGAAATGTTTTATGTGGATGACAAAATTGATCTATTTTTTATGCATATTCAGGGTTCTGGTAATGTAATGATTGATGATGAAGTGGTAGTTAGATTATCCTATGCTGGTAGCAATAATCAGCCTTTTTCTTCTGTTGGTAAATATATGATTGAAAATAATATAATTTCTGGAGATAGATCATATTTTGCCATTAAAAAATGGCTTAAAGATAACCCTAGTCAGGCCAGTAAAATTTTAAATAATAATTTTTCTTATATTTTCTTTAAAGAAAATAAAAATAGTGATGCAATCGGTGGAGCAGGAGTGCCTTTATTATCAGAAAGATCAATAGCAATTGATAAGGATATCTTACCCTATGGTTACCCACTTTGGGTAGAAGTTGAAGATTATGAGTTAGGAGAATTCCAAAAACTATTAATATCTCAGGATACTGGTTCAGCAATTAAGGGCACTGTGAGAGCGGATATTTTCTTTGGATCAGAAGAAAATTCTGAAATTAGGGCGGCTAACATGAATAATAAAGGACAATATTATATTTTATTACCTACAAAATTAGTTGATAATTTTTTTGGTATTGAATGAGCATATTTGCCATAATTCTATTGCTTTCTGGTCTTGCTATTGGTGTGTCAGGCATCGGTGGTGTAGGAGGAGGTGGCGGAGGAGGCGGCGGTGGTTCATCGTATAATAATTCTTTAAATTACAATGTCTCTAGTTGGGCTAGTGAAGTAAACCCAACCAAGTCTTCTTTATATCAAACAACTGAGTATAATAATATTTCTAATAAAGAAAATGCCTTTAATCAAATCAACTTATCTAACGCATATTCCTTACTAGAACAAAATGGTAAAAATATTGCTGGTGATAATATTAATGTTGCAGTAATAGACACCGGCATTAATTTAACCCATAGTGAATTTTCTGGTAATAAGATCAGAACATTTTCAGATGGAATTAATAGAGATTATGCTAATAACGATGCGGATATAAGTGATGTTGATGGTCATGGTAGTCATGTTGCTGGTATTATTGCCGCTGATCGTGATAATTATGGTATGCATGGGGTTGCTTTTAATGCTATAATAGTAGGATATAAAGTTTTTGATGATAATAATAGTGGTACCAATACTAATGTTACCAACGCTATTAATCAGTCTATCAATGACTCTGTAAGTATAGTTAATCTAAGTTTGGGATTTGATAATCAGGTTAGCGATGTTAGATCTAAGTTAGTTAGTGCAAAAAATAATGATATATTAACATTATCTGCATCTGGTAATGATACTGCTGATAACCCAACGCACCCTGCTTTTTACGCTTCTGATCCTGATTTACAAAATTATATTTTATCAGTAGGATCTGTAGATAGTAAAAATAATATATCTAGTTTCAGTAATTTATGCGGTAGTGCTTATAATTATTGTCTTGTTGCGCCTGGAGAGGATATATTTTCTGCCCATATAGATTCTTATTCAAGTCTTAGTGGTACATCAATGGCAACTCCTATGGTTTCTGGAGTTGCTGCCATTTTAAGATCGGCTTGGCCACATTTAACAGCTGCCAATACTGCTCATATTCTACTACAAAGCGCTACTGATTTAGGTGATGTTGGTGTAGATTCAACTTATGGTAATGGTTTGTTAAATGCTGAGGCAGCAGTAAATTACATAGGACAAACTCTTATCCCCTCAGCCGCATCAATTAATAGTTTTGGCTATAATTTATCTGATAGTAATTTAATTACATCTTCTATTTTTGGAGATTCTTTTATTAAAAATGTAGTACCTCATTTAAAGACAGCAGTATTTTTTGATAATTTTGGTCGTGATTATAAGGCTAATTTTACTGATAAAATATCACATTATGTTCGAAACCCTCTTCTTTCAAATTTAATTTTTGATCAATATCAATCTTCTCAAATACCTATCGTTGGAAATAATTCTTTTTTTAGTTTAAAACTCATTAATCAAAAAAAATCAAAAGATTTAGACGGCAACATAATTGGATCAAATTATTTTAATATTAATAATTTTATTTATGATAAATCACAGACCGATCCATATCAACTTAATAATCGTAATATTTCTTTTTTATATCAAAAATCATTTAATAAAAATATTATTTCTTTTGGTAGTAATAATTATTCAAATCAAACTCATGATAGATTTTTAATAGATTATAATTTGGTTGCAGGTAATCCGTCCTTTAGTCAAATAACTTCTTCTCATATTGGATTTGATAATTTAACTAAAAATACAATTAATATAAAACATAAAATAAGTAGTTTTGCCGATAGCAATTTATCTTTTTCACAAATATTCAATAATTCTAATATTTTAAATACTGATCCCATAAGTAACATCTTGCAGTTAGGTTTTGATTATAAATCGGATTTTTTTGATATAGATGTTGATTATGGTAATATTTTGGAATATAAAGATAGGTTTTTAGGGGGTAGTGCTGTAGGAGTTTTTTCAAATAATAATGATAGTAAAACAAATTTTATTAATATCAAAAATAAAAGAAAAATCATTAATAATACTTATTCTATTTCTAGTTCTTTAGCGGGAATTACTAATTTATCTGGTAATCAAAGAGGTATTTTTAGAAATTATTCTAATATTAAGAGCAGGGGGTATTCATTAGGTATATTTAATAATAATTTTTTTGAAGGAAAATTAGCTATTAATTATTATGAACCGCTAAGGGTTTACTATGGTGATGTAGATATAAACATTCCTACTGGTTATGATAATAAAGGTAANGTNGANNNTTTATCAATAAATAATATTAGCTTGGAACCTTCTGGCAAGGAAAAAAATCTTGAAATATCATATAATCTATCAAAAGAGAATTATAATATTAATTTAAATCTGCTAGCAGTTGAAGAGCCAATGAATATAAAAAATAATCATAATGAATATATTATATTCTTGAAATATAATAAATTTTGGTAATTGATACCATTTTTTAACTTTAAATTAATTTTGATTTAAAATTAGTATTTTGACAAATCATAAAAAATATGATATAATTTATAAAGATAGATACTATTATCTAGCGGTATTTAAAAGAATTCTGTATAGCTGCTAACTACTATTATAGTCTTTGCAGTAATCTTATAATATAAAATATATTATGCGCAAAATATTCTATAAAATTCCATATTTTTTATTTATTTATGCATTGCTTCTTGTAGCCTCCTGCACCACATATTCAACTAGTTATAATGAGAGACAAGAAATTGATCTTGATGACATAAATAATGTTAAAAAAGGTCAAGCCTGTACTAAAAATCTATTTGGTGGCATTGATTTCCCTCTTGTTGGTAATATAGCAATTAAATTAACAGGTGAACAATCCGTAATCGATGCTTTAAAAAATGGTAATATTACCGATGTATATTCAATAGATAGATCAGTAATACATTATTTATTATATAGTAAAAAATGCACTATTGTTTATGGAAAGTAAATATAATATAAAAAATATTATTATTATCTTATTATTATTGTTATTTTCTTCCTGTATCTCTATTAAAAAGACTGGAGAAAAACTTTATGCGAGTAAAATAGAAGATATTTACAATGAAAGAACAAATTTATTTCCAAAATTAAGCCAAAAAGAAATTAAAAACCGTCAAACTAGGGCACTTCCTACTTTTGATAATGATTGGAATAGTAAAAATAGTGTCGCTGCNATCATTAAATCATCTATTATCGATTCCATAAATTATAATAAGAAATTTATTGAAATTGATTTGCGCTACTATCAATTAGTTGGTTTAGGTAATATTATGTTTTCAGCAATTAAAGATAAAGATTTAAATAATTTTCTATATTTTTCAAAGTTTGATCAACAATTTTTTATTTTATTTAATTTTAGTAAGGATCAGATAACCATAGTTAATGGTCAAGAAACATCATATGATTTTGATATTTTATATATAAAAGGTAATCTCAAAGATAAGGAAATTATTTTTAATGTTAGTAATTCTCAATCTGTTCAATGTAATATTAAATTCACGCCCCAAAAACCAATTTTTTCATTTTTAGCTGATAATATTAAAACAGCACCTTGTGATATTCGTGAAATATCCAATTCTTTACAAAATTTCCTTTATAATGTTACAGCATTAGATTATATTAGTGGTAATTGGAATATGAAATTATTTTCAATGAATGGTTCAAATTATGCTCATAATGGTGGTACACCAAAATTTACTCATGGTTTAATAGAAAATATTATGAATAATAATGTTGCTAATCTTAATATGGGTTCATTTAAATATATGAAAATAGGCAGATACAACAATAAAGGTTTAAAATTTAGATATAAAAATAGATCAGATTAATTTATTTCTCTAAATACTATTTTTATTAAGCCATACAGAGTTAGCTTAATAGATAGTTTTAGGTTAATATATGAAATATATGGGTTAAGGAGAATTGGTAAAAACACCTTAAAATGATTTTACATTTTAATTTTATTATCATATTCTATAAAAAAGTTTTTTATTAAGTATGACAAAACAATTATCATTTCAAGATATTATTCTTAATTTACAAAATTATTGGGCAAAAATTGGATGTGCTATTTTACAACCAATTGATATTGAAGTTGGTGCAGGTACTTTGCATCCAGCCACTATTTTACAATCTCTAATTCGAGAAAATTGGAATATTTCTTATGTTCAACCTTGTCGTAGACCAACCGATAGTCGTTACGGCAATAATCCAAATCGCTTAGGTTCTTATTATCAATTTCAAACAATTTTAAAACCAGCACCAGATAATATTCAGGATTTATTCCTTAAATCACTTACTACAATTGGCATTGATATCAAAAATAATGATATTCGTTTTGTTGAAGATGATTGGGAAAATCCAACTGTTGGCGCTAGTGGTCTTGGTTGGGAAGTTTGGTATAATGGGATGGAAATTGCCCAATTTACCTATATGCAACAAATTGGCGGCATTGAATGTTCAACAATTCCAGTTGAAGTGACTTATGGCTTAGAAAGAATAGCCATGCATATTCAAGATATTGATAATATTTTTGACATTAACTGGAATGGTAGGCAGGGAGCAGAAAAAATTACTTATCGTGATGTCTTTTTAGAAACAGAAAAGCAAAATTCGGCCTATATTCTTGAGCATTCAAATAAGGATATATTATTACAAGATTTTATTGAATGTGAGGTGGAGGCAAATAATTTAATTAGTCATAATTTACCAATAGCAGCATATGAAAAGGCACTTAAAGCTAGTCATGTTTTAAATTTACTTGACGCTAGAGGTGTTATTTCTGAAAAAGAGAGAGTTTCTTATATTGCAAGAGTTAGATCTATGGTAAAAGAGGCGTGCAATGAGTTAGTTAAATAACCTAGTTTACAATTAAAAATGAAAATAGGAATTACAGGAATTAATGGTAGAATGGGAGTGCAAATCGCCCAGTTAGTGTATGAAAATGATATTACAGAAATTGCTTTTGGTTTAGTTGATAAAAAATTAGGCTTAGATGGTAAAAATATTGGTGAAATTACTTCTATTAAAAATCTTAATCTTGATGCCAGTAGTGATATTGATGCTTTATTTGAAAATTCTGATGCGGTAATTGATTTTTCTTCCCCCGAGTTATCAATTTTATGTGCTAAAAAGGCCTCTCAACATAATAAAATTCTTGTTTGTGGAACTACAGGATTTACTGAGCAACAAAAACAAAATCTTCATATAGCTGCAGCTAATACTAAAATTGTTTATTCAACAAACATGTCAATTGGTGTTAATTTATTAATGAATTTGACTGAAAAAGTAGCAAAAATTCTACATGAAGATTATGATGCTGAAATTATTGAAATGCATCATCGTTACAAAAAAGATGCACCTTCTGGAACTGCACTTTCTCTTGGTGAAGCTGTTGCTAATGGTCGTGGCTTAAATTTTGGTGAAGTTGCCAAAAGAACCAGAGACGGAATTACAAGTGAAAGAACTAAAAATGAAATTGGCTTTGCCTCGCTTAGAGGTGGTGATGTTATCGGTGACCATTCGGTTATTTTTGCTAGCGACGGTGAAAGAGTGGAGTTAACTCATAAGGCATCTAACAGAATTATTTATGCAAAAGGAGCAATTCGTGCTGCTATTTGGGCCAGTGGTCAAGAAAATGGCCTATATTCTATGAGAGATGTTTTAAGGGGGTTTTAGTATTTATCATATCAATAGATAGGCTGTCAAATATTTTAATTTTCTCCAATAGGTAAGACATGAAAACTAGGAATTTTCCTAATTTTTGTGTAGTTTGCTGACATCGATTACTTGTAATATTTTTACTCTTTGTAATTTTGATTCAATATTTTCCTGCATAGATGTATCTAGCATGGTTAAAATTTTACTAAATCATGCAACTAGTTGATTGACACAATCATCTGCGTATATCTTAGAATATTCTCCAATATCTTCAAAATTAATGTATTTCTAGTAAATTATTTCCCAGACATGTTTTTATTAAGATAAAAATAGTTAATTTATAGTTTACATCAATGTAGAATTAACATTATATGAGGTAGACCTCAACTTCTAAAATAATACTATTTACATTAACAACTACTTGATTTAAAATATTATAAGTCAAAGTAACATAAAAAATAATGAACGTGATAGCAAATAATAATAATAAAGAAATTGTACCTGTTGACATTAGGAGCGAAACGAAAACATCCTATTTGGATTATGCTATGTCGGTTATTGTGTCTCGTGCTATTCCTGATGTATGTGATGGTTTTAAGCCCGTCCATAGAAGAATCCTTTACGTTATGTATGAAGGTGGTTATGATTTTAATAAGCCATTTAAAAAATCTGCTAGAATTGTTGGTGAGGTAATGGGTAAATATCACCCTCATGGTGATTCTGCTATATATCAATCATTGGTTAGAATGGCTCAGGATTTTTCCATGGGCGTTACATTAATTGATGGTCAAGGTAATTTTGGTTCAATTGATGATGATCCACCAGCTGCCATGAGATATACTGAATCTCGTTTGGAGAAAATTTCGCACATTATGCTGGAAGATCTGGATAAAGATACGGTTGATTTTATAACAAATTATGATGGTTCCGAGCAAGAACCGATGGTTCTACCAGCTCGTTTTCCAAACTTACTTGTTAACGGTAGTAGTGGTATTGCTGTTGGTATGGCCACTAATATTCCACCTCATAATCTTGGTGAAGTTATTGATGGTCTTTTAGCCTATATTGACAATAATGATCTAACCGTTACTGATTTATTACAAATTATTCCAGGGCCAGATTTCCCAACTGGTGGTGTAATTTATGGTAAATCAGGTTTTATCAATGCTGCTAATACTGGTCGTGGTTCAGTTATTATTCGTGGTAAATGTAATGTTGAAGAAAAAGGTAAAAAATTCTCAATTGTCATTAATGAAATTCCTTATCAGGTTAATAAAGCTAAATTGGTTGAAAAAATTGCTGAATTAGTTAAAGATAAAAAAATAGAAGGTATTTCTGATTTGCGTGATGAATCTAATCGTAATGGTGTAAGGGTTGTTATTGATTTAAAACGCGATGCTATTTCAGAAGTTATTATTAATCAGCTTTATAATTACACTGAATTACAAAAAAGTTTTGGTGTTAATATGTTAGCTCTTAATTATGGTCGTCCAGAACTTCTTAATTTGCTAGATGTTATCAGAATTTTTACTAAATTTAGGGAAGATGTTGTTGTTAGAAGAACAAATTTCTTACTTAATAAAGCAAGAGATAAAACTCATATTTTAATTGGTTTAGCTGTTGCAGTTGCTAATATTGATGAAATTGTATCCCTAATTAAATCTTCAAAAGATACCGCAGAAGCTAAAGAAAAACTTCTATCAAGAAATTGGCCAGTTGGTACAATACAGTCTATAATTGACCTTATCCAAGACAAAAATAATGTTGTTCAGGATGGTAAATTCTATTTTAGTGAAATTCAGGCTAAGTCTATCCTAGATATGAGGTTGGCTAAATTAACAGGTCTTGAAATTGAAAAAATCGACTCTGAAATTCAAGAATTATCTAAAAAAATTGCTAGATATATTGAAATTCTGTCGAATCGTGATCTATTAATGGATCTTGTTAAAAAAGAATTAATTGAAGTTAAGGAGCAATTTGCTGTTCCAAGAAGATCACAAATTGAAGAATCAGAATTAGAATCAAATATTGAAGATCTTATTCCAAAAGAAGATATGGTAGTGGTTGCTACCATGAATGGCTACATTAAACGTGTGCCACTTTCAACTTATAAATCCCAAAGGCGTGGAGGAAAAGGTAGAAGTGGTATGGATGTTAAGGATGAAGACATTGCAGTTAATATTTTTATTGCCAATACTCATATTCCAATCTTATTTTTCTCCAATAAGGGTAAGGTTTATCGTATGAAAACTTATAAATTACCACTAACATCACCGCAAGCTAAAGGTAGGGCATTGGTTAATTTGTTACCTATAGAGCAGGATGAAAAAATCACTACAATTTTACCATTACCAGAAGATCAAGAATCCTGGAAAGATTTAAATATTGCTTTTGCTACTGCTTCTGGTCAAATCCGTAAAAATTCTATGGATCAATTTGCTGATATTAGGGCAAGTGGTAAAATTGCTATGAAATTAGAAAATAGTGAATCATTAATTGGTGTTAATATCTGCTCGGATCATGATGATATTATGCTTTCTACTAAAGATGGTAAATCAATTCGTTTTTCATCAAAGTCCTTAAGGGTTTTCCAAAGTCGTAACTCAACTGGTGTTAGAGGTATTAAATTAGAAAAAAATAATGAGGTAATTGATATGTCAATCCTTAAACACTCTGAAGCTGACATGTTAACCAAGGAAAAATATCTTAAGATACCAACTGAAAAAAGAATTGAATTAAAAGATGTCCTAATTTTTAATGAAGAAATTAAAAATAGTAAGGAAATTGATCTCATAGATGCAATTCCAAGAGTATTGCCAAAAATTAATTCTGACCTAACCAAGGAGCAAGTTCATCAAATGGCGTTGGATGAAGAATTTATACTAACCATTACTGAAAATGGTTTTGGTAAGAGAACTTCTGCCTATGAATATCGTATCACGAACCGGGGTGGTGTTGGTATTACTAACATTATCACTTCCAAGAGAAATGGATCTGTTGTAGCTAGTTTTCCCATTGATCATAAGGATCAAGTGATGCTAATTACTGATAATGGTACTTTAATTAGAACTAAAATTGATAATGTAAGGGTTTCTGGCCGTAACACTCAAGGTGTAACACTGATCAAAACTACTTCTGAAAAAGTCTCTTCAGTTGCTAGAATTGCAGGTAGCCAGGAAGAGGAAGTAGAAGGAGAAGAATAATATTTAAACTCAATGGCACGCAAGACAATATAGATAAATTTTCTATAGCGGTTAGAAAACATAAAAAAAATCTAATGAGAATAATTTTTTAGTTATTATTACTGCTGAAAGAGAAAAGCTAGATTGTAATAATTTATCTCGTGATGTTGCTATTGATAATAAAACAGATAAATCTTGGTTATTAGTTTATAAACATTGATGATAATAGGTATAGTTTCTGATGACAATTGAAGTTAAAAAATTCAATCATAATAATCAAGAATTAGCAATTCGTTTTGGTCTTGGCGCTATTAAAGCGGTTGGTATTAAGATGATTGATGAGATTTGTCAAAGAAGAGAGAAAGAAGGTAAGTTCACGGATATTTATAATTTTTCATCTCGTTCTGGAGGTAAATTTATTAATAAAAAATCAATTGAGGCTTTAGCTAAATCAGGTGCTTTTGTAAATATTCATCAAAATCGCCGCCAAATTTTTGAATCACAAGAAATATTATCAAGATTTGCTTCACAGCAAGAGGAAGAAAGATCCAATCCGCAAATGAGTCTTTTTGGTGGTGAAATGGGTCTTGAAGATAAAAAGCCAGATTTAATCAAATGTGATGATTGGCAAAAGAAAGAAAGATTAGAAAAGGAATTTGAAGCTTTTGGTTTTTTCCCTAATGAGCATCCAACAGAAGATTACATTGACGACTTACAAAAAAGAGGTGTTTTGACATCGGAATTTTTAGAATCTGAGGCCAAAAATGATCAAATTATTAAATTATTTGGCTCAGTTGCTTATAGTAAACATAAATCTAGTGCTAAGGGGCGTTATTCTTATTTAACCATGTCTGATCCTTACGGTATTTATGAGGCCTCAATTTTTGATGATGAATTAATTACAAAATCGCGTGATATAATGGCTGACGGTACTAATTTAGTGCTAGAAGTTTTAATTCGAAAGGATGAAGGTGGAATTAGAATTTTGGTTAAAAACATTATAGAAATGGTGGAATTTATTAAACATGTTCCAGCTAAAAAAGAATCGTTTGCTGATATTAAAATTAATAAAAAAAAATCTTTTGGCAAGGAAAATTATCAAAAGAAAGACCCAGATTTTATTGACCCTTTAGCAGCCCAACAAAAAAGAGATGAAGAGTTAAAAAAATTAAAAAATAAAGATATTTTACCTGAAATTGAAATAAAAATTACCAACAGAGAGCAAATTTTTACTATCAAGAGTTTTTTAGCCAATAAAATACCTAAAATTGAGTTTGACAAAAGAACTAAAATTTTATTATTAGTTCAGGAAAATAGTAAAATTATAAAAATTTTACTAGATGATTCCTGTATTTTAGATCAAAAGGATTTTGATAATTTATTATCTATGTTATAAAATATTTTAACAATAAATAAATATGCCATTTTAATTTTGAAATGGTATAATATTGACAGGTGATAAAAGTTACTTTAAAGTTATTTATTATTATTAAATAAATTTATTATGATCAAAAATATAATTATTCTATCTTCATTGTTTATTTTATCCTCTTGTATTGATATTCCCTTTTTACCATTTATATAATGAGATTCTTTCTTTATGTAATTGTTATTTTTTTTAATTTTTTCTCCTCCTATTCTTATGCAATTGACCTTGAATCTCTAGGTTTAGACGATGTTAGATCTAAAATATCTAATATAAAAAATAAGGAAACAGAAAAAAATAACTCAAATAAGAATAAACCTTTACCTAAAAAATTATTAATAAGAGAAAAAAAAGATAAAAATAAGGGTGATAATAATGTATTACAAAATCCTAAGAATTATAAGCTTAATATTCTTAAGGATAAAAGTAATTTAGTTAAGGCCGAGGGTTTTTTAAGAAATCAATCCAAAAATATAAAGGATAATTTAATTGGTGTAAAAGCAAAAATATCTAATATTTTATCACCAACTTCTTCTGACGTAGGTAACATAGAGCTAAATACAACTAATATTATTGGATCAAAAGAATTAAAAATTAATGATAAGAGTATAAAAAAAATAAATTCTAATAAAAAATACAAATTTAATAAATTATATCCTAAACCTGTTACAAAAATAGCGCCAGATTTTTTAACAACAGACATAGCGCCACCGTTATTATCTCGAAGATTTAGTGATGAAAATATTCACCATCCAATTTTACCAAGATATTCAGACAAGGTAGATATATTATTTGCAGAAATTGGTACCAATGACATCAATGATTTTAATGCAATTATTAGAGAAATTTTTAATGTAAATATTTATAATGAATTTGGTGACACGCCTCTACTTTTTGCAGTTTCTCTAAAAAGACGCTTGATAGTTGCCAGTTTACTTGCCGCTGGTGCAAATCCTGATTTAAAAAATAGTTTAGGTCTTACATCTATTAACATTGCTATAAAAATGGGCGATTATGAAATGGTAAAATTATTGGTTGAATCAGGAGCAAATTTAGATATTAGAAATAATTTTGGAGAAACTTATTTAATTCAGGCAGTAAGGATTGGTTATTTACCAATTATTGATTATTTACTTTCTAAAGACATCAATCTTAATGCAGTAAATAAACAAAATTTGACTGCTTTAGATACTGCTAGAATGTCTAATAACAATGTTGTGATTCAGTTGTTAACAAAATATGGTGCCAAAAAAAGAGTAATAGTTGAAAGATCAATTATCAATGAGTTAGAAGGTAAGTGGTAATAAATAAAAAATAAAAATACTAATAAACTTAATATTAATTTCTGCTTTTTCTAATCGAGATCACAAAATGAATACATTTTAAGTTAAAATTGTATAATATAATATCAAACTCATTTTAAAATGATTCTACTAATCAAATCCATATTAAATATAATTAAATTATTTATATTATTTATATTATTTTTAATATTTTTTCCTTTTTATGAAGAAAGGGCAATTTATTTATTTCTTAAATTCTCAGGTCCTGTCTTTATCAAATTAGGGCAATTTTTATCAGTAAGACCCGATATTGTGGGAACAGAATTATCTGAATTACTATCAAAATTTCAGGATAATTGTAAGCCATTTTCAGCCAATAAGGCAGTTAATTATATTGAAAAAATTTATAAAAAAGATATTGATAATATATTCAAAAAATTTAAAAGAGAACCGATAGCATCAGCTTCAATTGCCCAAACTCATAAAGCAGTTCTTAAAAGTGGTGAATTGGTTGCTGTAAAACTTTTGAGACCAAATATTAATAAGATTATAAAAAGAGACTTATTAACCATTAAAATAATTACTTTTTTTATTGGTATTTTTTTAAAGAATGTGAGAAAAATAAGACGGGACATACTAACACCTTTAGAAAATATGTTAGAGAAAGAGGTTAATTTGCTTTTTGAAGCTGCCTCTTCTTCAAAGATAAAAGATATTCTATCAGATATTGATGATTTTGTTGTACCAAAAATTTATTGGGAATTTAGCAAAAGAGATGTTGTTGTGATGCAGTGGATTGAGGGCACTAGATTTTCTGATAAAAAAGCAATCTCTACTACTAAGTTTGACAAGAAAGAGATGGCGAAAACACTAGTTTTAGGATTTTTTCATCAAGCCTATGATCGTGGATTTTTTCACGCTGATATGCATCCAGGTAATTTAATTCTTACTAAAGATGGCAAAATTGCCTTGATAGATTTTGGTATTATTGGCACATTAGAGAAAAAAGTAAGAATAGCTATCACTCAAATTTTTATTAATTTTCTTAAAAGAGATTATAGAAGAGTAGCAGAACTTCATTTGGAAGCTGGATTAATACCAGAAAACACTGACCTTAATGAGTTTGCATTATATTCCCGTATTTTAGGAGAATCAGTAACAGATAAAAAAGTATCAGAAGTACCATTAATATTAATTTTTACTAAATTAATTGAGATGATCCAAAAATATAACATGAAAAGTAATGAAAATTTATTGTTACTACAAAAAACC
The DNA here is from genome assembly GCA_020054695.1 of Rickettsiales bacterium. Taxonomy (GTDB): domain Bacteria; phylum Pseudomonadota; class Alphaproteobacteria; order Rickettsiales; family UBA1997; genus CAJQHK01. Next base: position 58,288 of record JAHXBT010000032.1, on the reverse strand, counting down.
ATTACTTTAATTGAAGGCGTAGCATTGTCTTTAGATAAGGATGTTAATATTTGGGAAATAGCAAAACCTTGGATGGAAGAGTGGGCAAAAACTAATATTAGTTTTGATGCTAAAATAAGAGATGGTATCTATGATATTCTAGGTGATATCAAAATTATTGCTAAAAAAATATCAGAGTCAAAAAATAATAGGTAATATTATTTATAATCTTTAAATATTATGTAGTCTTGCAAATATAAATTTTAACAATAACATCTAGATAAAATTTAATTACAGCTGATGGAAAAATTTACTAAATTAACCGCTAGGTCTGCTTATTTGGATCTTGTCAATATTGATACTGACATGATTATCCCCAAGCAATTTCTTAAAACGATTAAAAGAACTGGTCTTGGAGCCAGCTTATTTTATGAGATGAGATATGATGAATCTGGAAATAAGATTAATGACTTCATATTACATCAAGATGGTTATCAAAGTTCAAAAATCTTAATTGCTGGTGATAATTTTGGTTGTGGTTCAAGTCGTGAACATGCTCCTTGGGCTTTATTAGACTTTGGTATAAAAGTCGTTGTTGCAACTTCTTTTGCTGATATATTCTATAATAATTGTTTTAAAAATGGAGTTTTACCAATTATTCTTGATCGGAAAAATGTTAGAGAATTAATGGATTTTGCTAAAAATCCTGATAATGAAATTACTATAGACCTTGAATTGCAAAAAATTTCTTTTAATAATAATGAGATATCTTTTGAAGTTAATAAATTTAAAAAATATTGTTTGATTAATGGGTTGGATGATATTGGTATGACATTAACTGTGGAGGATAAAATTGATGGATATGAAAATAAAGCTAGTAAACTAACTCCTTGGCTTTTTGAAAATAAAAATTAATAAATTATGACTATACTAAAAGGAAAAAAAGGTTTAATAATGGGTGTTGCTAATAATCGTTCAATTGCTTGGGGCATAGCCGAAGCAGCGCATAAATATGGCGCAGAATTAGCATTTACTTATCAAGGTGAGGCATTAGAAAAGAGAATTAAACCGTTAGCTGCTTCAGTTGATTCTGATATCATATTGCCGTGTGATGTTTCTGATATTGATTCTATAAAAGAGGTGTTTACTGTTTTGGAAAAAAAGTGGGGTAAATTAGATTTCTTAGTACATGCTATTGCTTATTCTGATAAAGAGGAGTTGAGAGGTAGATATGTTGATACAACTCCAGAAAATTTTGCAAACACTATGAATATTTCTGCTTATTCTTTGGTTTCTGTTACCAAATATGCTGAAAAATTATTAAAAAAATCTGATTCAGGTAGTGTAATTGCTCTTAGTTATTATGGTGCAGAAAAGGTTGTTCCTCACTATAATGTTATGGGTGTAGCAAAAGCAGCTCTTGAAGCAAGTGTACGCTATCTTTCTGTTGATCTTGGCAATGACAATATTAGGGTTAATGCTATTTCTGCTGGTCCAGTTAAAACTTTGGCGGCAAGTGGTATAGGGGATTTCAAATATATTTTTAAATGGAATGAATATAATTCTCCATTAAAGAGGAATATAACTTTAGAAGATGTTGGTGGTTCTGCTATCTATTTATTGAGTGGACTTGGTAGCGGTGTTACAGGTGAGGTCTTGCATGTTGATTGTGGTTATCATGTTGTTGGAATGAAAGCAGTTGATGCGCCAGATTTGACTATAGAAAAGAAAGAAGAGTAATTTTATAATAATTTACTCTATATAATGAGCATTATTTGTCCTCCATTCTTAATTATAATTTCCTCTCCTTCTGGTGCTGGTAAATCGACTATTTGTAATATGTTGATCAACGGTAATAAGGATATTAAATTGTCAACATCAGCTACCACTAGGGTAAAAAGACAAAATGAATTAGACGGTCAAGATTATTATTTTGTTACCAAAGATGAATTTGAAGAATTAGAATCAAAAAATCAACTGCTGGAGTCAGCAAATATTTTTGGTAATCAATATGGTACTCCAAAAAAAATGGTAGATGATTCATTTAGCAAAAATATCAATGTATTATTTGATATTGATTGGCAAGGTGCTAGACAATTAAATGAAAAATTTAATAAAAACAAGATAATCAGTTTTTTCCTTCTACCTCCATCTATGAAAGAATTGCATTATAGATTACAAAAAAGAGCGATGGATACCCAAGATATAGTTAAAAAGAGGATGTCTGGTTCTATTGATGAAATTAGTCACTTTAATGAATATGATTATGTTATTATTAATAATAATCTTCAGGAAACATATGATAAAATTTTCTCTATAATTCATAATCCTAATGAAAAACTAAACTATGATTCAGATTTTTTATCTGATTTTGTTACTTCTTTACAAGAAGAGGGGGAAAATGATTTTAATTAAAATGCTATAAGTATTTCAATAAAATAATGATAAAAAACACTATATTAATTATTATTATATTTTTATTTATAACCTCTTGTGCAAGAATGAATAATGATAGGGTGTCCATTCAAATTAATAGTAATCCACCAAATTCTCATCTTTATATTAACAATTCCTATTATGGTCAGACACCTGTTAATGTATTTTTATTACCAGATTCTAACATTAATTATAAGGCAACTATAATTGGAGATGATTATAGAAAAACTATAGATTTAGAAACTTGGTATTCCGTTAGGGAAGGTAGGGGTGAAGAAACTACTCGTTGTGCTTTAGATGCTTTTGGTAGCTTTCTAATATTACCTATGGCCTCCTTTTTATCAATAAAATGTCGGGACTTTAAACAAAAAGAATATTTTATTGACGCGTATAAGCGTTAATTTAATTAGCTATAAAATTAATTAAAAATTGTTGATGAAAATTTTATCATTAATATTTGTTGTTTTTCTATTAAATTCCTGCATGAAACTATATAGCTATCCAGGTGGTAATATGGGTAACATGCAAAACCCTAATATGAAGGCAGGTGGCCCCGCGGTAAATTATAATAGGGTTGCGCCACCTAATATGAATGGTGCAAATCAGGTACCACCAGGTTTTCAAAAACAAATGATGCAAATGAACAATAGACCGTTAGTTAATCAAAATAAACCGCAAGCTTTAGCTCCTAATTCAGTTAATAAATATCCACAAAATGTTCCTTATCCAGACGGTATGAAAAGAGCGTTTAGGGGGGGTAATAGTGAAGATAAGGCTATAAAAGATTTGGAAAATTTATCAAAACCACAATATCGTGGTGGTAATCATTATAGGTCAAATCAATTTCAGGAATCCTTGAATGACTGATTTAAATAGAAATATTGTTGAAGTAGTTAATTTTCATACATTATCATCGGAGTCTGATCTATTTTTTACTTCTAATCAAAATATAATAAATATTGCTAAGGACATTCTAGGAAAAAATTACCAAAATTTTGAAATTTACAAAATTAAAGATAAAAAATCAGAAATTACTTTTAAAAACATCAAAAATAGTCCATATTTAAAGTATTATTATAAACATAAGAATAAAAAAGTTATGATTGCTGCTGGAGGTCCTGCTGCAGAAGAGCAGGTGATTATTGCAGTTACCAACTCTAAAATTAAATCTAAATTTGATAAAATAATTTATTTAACAAGAGATTATCTTGAATCCAATGCCCACCATTCTACTAAACAAATTCATAGTCGTAATAGTTCTGCACTTTATGCTAGGGATCATTTCGCTGGCCATCAATTATTAAAAAATGCTATTTTTAGAAAATTATTCCCAAAAAAATATAATATTTTGGACATCAATTACCCTAAAATTGATGTAAAATTATCTTTTGATCTCAAGTTATTTAGAATATATTTCAAAAATGAATTTAATTGGCTATATCAAAAAATTAGAAAAATATTTTCTTTTAAAACCAGCTATGAAATTGATTTAGAAAAAGCTAAAAAATCCCTTAATATTCAAAAAAACATTGAAAAAGTAACCAAAAAGAAGTTAAAAATAGATTCCTTACCAGCAATTGAAATTATCCTCAAAAATCAAAAATATAATAATATTTCTGATAATAAATTAAACCAAAAGAAGGTTATAGATATTTTTGGTAAAAATAATATAATTAAAAATGTCATAATATTTCCCCAAGATAATGTTTTGCCTTATGATATTCACAAAATTAATGCTAATATTGCTCAAGAAAATGGAGCTAAATGGTTAACAAACATAGAAATTAAGGAAATACTCATGGATGGTAAGAATCTAGCAGGTATTGTTACAGCCAATAATAAATATATTTATGCTAGTAAATTACATTTATCACTGGGTTATAAGGCAAAATATAAATTCAATAAAAATGTTAAAAAAGTAAACTTATCAAAAAATATTCTTGCAACAGGTATTTCCATGGTTGTAATTATTAAAAATAGCCAAAAATCACAAAATATCTTTAATCTTAGTTCTGCTATTTTGTTAAATGATATCTATATCAGCTTTATTGCCAAAAATAATGAATATATTTTGTTAAAGATTGCTGGAGGTGCCAATATTGGTTCTAATAAATATAAAAATACTTATTTTTTTAATATTTTAGAACATTTAAAGATTATTTTTGATGATGATTTAGTAGGAGTATTGTCTTGTTATGCTTGTTGCCGTGCACTTAAGGGTGAAAATTCAACCAAATTTACCAAAATAGGAGAAGATATTATTCTTAGTGACGGCAAGGGTGGTAGTGGCAATAGTAAAAGATATTATGAGGGTAATTTTGCTTTACAGGAGATGATATGATTTTATATTTTTACAATAATTAATTACCTATCAACCTCACCAAATACAATATCTTGAGTAGAAATTACGGAAACAACATCAGAAAGCAGGTGCCCTTTGGCCATAAAATCTAATGCCTGTAGGTGATAAAATCCAGGCGCCCTAAGTCTAGTCCTAACTGGTTTAGAACCACCATCGGAAATTATATAAACACCAAATTCACCTTTAGGAGCCTCAACATAACCATAGGATTCACCTTTTGGCACTTTATAGCCCTGGGTATAAATTTTAAAATGATGAATCAAAGCTTCCATTGATTCTTTCATTTCTGATCTACTTGGTGGAGAGATTTTTTTGTCCTTAGATTTAACTTCACCTTCTGGCATTTGTTCAACTGCCTGCTTTATAATTTTAATTGATTGGCGCATTTCTTCAACCCTAATTAAATAACGATCATAACAATCACCATTTTTACCAATAGGAACATCAAATTCCATCTTATTATAAACCTCGTAAGGTTGTGATTTACGTAAATCCCAAGCAACTCCAGAACCTCTTAGCATTGGTCCAGAAAATCCATAGCTTAAAGCTTGTTCCTTTGTTACAATTGCAATATCAACCATTCTTTGCTTAAAAATACGGTTATTGGTAAGCAAAGTTTCCATATCATCAATATATTTAGGGAATTTATCAGCAAATTCAGATATATCTTCTAAAATACCTTTAGGCAAGTCATAATTAACCCCCCCAGGTCTAAAATAGGCCGAATGTAAACGAGCACCAGAAACCCTTTCGTAAAATTCCATTAATTTTTCCCTTTCTTCAAAGAGCCATAAAAATGGTGAGGTAGCACCAAGATCAAGACCTTGAGTAGTAATAGCCATAATATGGTTTAAAATACGGGTAATTTCACTAAATAAAACACGAATATATTGAGCGCGAAGAGGAACTGTAACATTTAGTAATTTTTCAATAGCAATGCAGTATGCATGTTCTTGACACATTGGAGAAACATAATCTAAACGATCTAAGTATGGCAAAGCTTGGAGATAGCTTTTATGCTCCATTAATTTTTCAGTACCGCGATGTAGCAAGCCAATATGAGGATCAGATCTTTTAACTACTTCACCATCCATTTCTAAGATTAGCCTTAATACGCCATGTGCAGCTGGATGTTGAGGACCAAAATTTAGGGTAATATTTTTACTATTTTGGGTTGTCGATTCAGTATTTAGATTAGTTTGATCACTCATTTAATAGAATATTATTTATTATTTTTTACAATTATCTTTTGATTTTTTTTCTTTGTAAAGAAAATTATTATTATTGGTATAAATTATCTTCGAGAACCTTTACTTGACCAACAATATTAGATACGGCTAGTCTTTGTAAGTGGGAAATGGTTTGCATATTTTAATTGGTAGGTATTTTACATCTAAGTAGTTATGATTTAGTTCACTAACATTCAGACCAATTCCAAACATATTACGATTACTAAATACCAATTGTCAAAAATTTTCTACAATAGAATTTTATATTATGTCAATGAGTATTACTATTATTTTACAGTAATTTCAACTCCTAATGGAATTGCTAAATTATCCTTTTTATGGCCAATGTTTTCTATTTTAAAGATAGGAATATTAATATTATTAGCAAAATTCTTTAAAATCTGTTCTAAATATTCTTGATTGTCAACTTTGCTAATGTTGCCAATTAAAATAACATGACAATTATCAAAAATTTTGGCATTTTGTAAGTGATTTAGCATTCTATCAATAACATAAGATTTTTCATCATACTCTTCAATTAGCATTGAATATTTACCATTATTATTAATTTGCCACTTGGTACCAATAGATGTTTGGATAAGGCTAAGATTACCTCCTAACAATTTTGGAAATTTTTGCTTCTTAATATTTTTAGATAAATCATTTATAGGTTTAATATTATAAGATAATTCTAACTTTTTTTGACTTAAAATATTATATAAAAATTCAACACTCTTTGAATCTATTTCCCCTTTAGAAATTTGTTTTAACATTGGTCCATGAAGGGTAGGGTAGTTAAAACAGTTATTAAAAACTAAATGTAAGCTGGTAATATCACTAAATCCAAGAAAGATTTTATTTTTTATCTTTACTGACGATTCTAATAACTGTAATATAATTCTGGATGAACCATAACCACCAGATCCACAAAAAATAATATTTATATCGTTATTAAGGGCATTTTCTAATTCTTCAAAACGATCCAAGTCAGATTTAGATAGAAAATGAAGATCATTTTGAGTTTTTTCTATAAAAAATAACGGTTCCAACTGCCAATTTTTCAAAAAATCTTTAATTTTTTGTTTTTCAGTATCTAAAATTCCAAAAGCAGGAAAAATAACATTAACTTTTTTGTTTTTTTCTAAAATTGGCCAATTTTGTGGTCTATTTATTACTATTTTCATAGGATTTTCTAATAAATTTTTTAAAAATAAGATAATGTGGATTAAATTGTTCCAAATCTTCTTTTTTTGAACATTTCATTTCAGGGTGACCTTGTAGCCCAATTGCAAAATCATAATCATTTAATTCAATTGCTTCAATTACACCATCTTTTGCCTTACCAGAAATAACCACATTGTTTTTTACCTCAATTATTGCCTCATTATGATGTGAATTGATCATAATATTATCTTTACCAATTATTTGATGTAATTTTGTATTCGGAGTAATTTCCATTTCATGATCTTGAGTTAAATCAAAATGATCAATATTGCTTTTAATATATTTTTTAATATTAGGGATTAATTTACAGCCCATTAATCCAGCAATTACTTGCATCCCAGCGCAAATTCCTAAAACTGGTTTATTTAATTTTAAAGCTTTCAATATAATTGCAGACTCAAATTTTAGTCTAGGGGTTATTTGGTAATGTGAGCTATCCTTATTATCAATATACCAATCACTTGGCATTGCATAAAAACCACCTGGTATTAATAGGCCGTCAATTTGATCAAGATATTGATCAATTAAATTAGTATCACAATATGGAATCATAATCGGTAAACCACCGGATAAGATAATTGCATTTGAATAATGACTACGAAGAGCAAAATATGGAAAATCAGAAAATGTACCCTTCTTTTCCCAATCTAAAATAACTCCAATCTTTGTTTTTTTATCCATAATATTTTCAATGATTATGTAAAATTGATTTTATAATAATTTTATTATTTTCAAATTAAAATATATTAATTCAATTATAATATTATAACCCCATAAGAAACAATAAATAGTAAATGCTTACTTCGCTAATACTAGCAAATAATAGCTATCAAATATTAATAACTTATGGTACTAGAATTTAAAGACCAATAGCTCTATCTTACCACATTATATTGCTAGAGAATTTGTATATATTACTGCCGTTACTTATATTAATTCATGACTCAAGAGGTTGATTGATTATAATGTTCTGTAGTAAGGTATTTTAGCACAAAAATTAGATTCAAACAATATTAATTAACTTGCTTAAGAATTATTAGGTTTGAAGATATTAGATATGATAAAGATCAACCTTTAACAACGTTTGACAAGTTTGATATCGAACAATAAAAAATACGATCTTAATTTAATATTAACGTATCTTTTTAAGAGAAGTTGGTATTATATTATTGACTAAAGTTTTTTAAAAAATATGATCTTTACTAAAAAATTTTAAAATAATTAATAATGACAAATAATAAAATTTCAGATAATCAGGCTATGGAGGCAGTAAAGACTTTGATTTCTTGGATTGGTGATGATCCAAATCGTGAAGGTCTTATCGAAACTCCCAAAAGAGTAATTAATGCTTATAAAGAGTTTTTTTCTGGCTATAATATTGATACTAGGTCTATTTTAGGTAAGGTTTTTGAAGAGGTTGGCAATTATGACGAAATTGTTATAGTGCGTGATATTCGTTTGGAATCTCATTGTGAACATCACATGGTGCCAATTATTGGTAAAATTCACATTGGTTATATTCCCAATAAAAAGGTTGTGGGTATTAGTAAATTGGCTCGTTTAGCTGATATTTATGCTAAGAGATTACAAACTCAAGAAACTATGACAGCACAAATTGCTAATGATCTACAAACAATTTTAGAGCCAAAAGGTGTTGCCATTCTTTGTGATGCTGCACACCAATGCATGACAACTCGTGGTGTACATAAAGTTTCTTCCAGTACTATTACTACTCAAATGACTGGAATTTTTAAGGAGGATTATAAAAGAAGAGAAGAGTTTTTAAGATTAGTGACAATGTCATAATCTAGACAATTATATGTCTCAAATAATATTAAATGACTAAAAATTACTATAATTTATCATAGTTTTTAACAAAAAATGTCCAAAGTAATGTAGTATCTTTAAAAACAACTTCGTTGTTTTTTATATCTGATATAAAGTAAAATAGTTATTAAGACAAAAATCATAGTAAATAGAATAATCATTCTCATATTTTCCATAATCAATTCTTGATTTTGTCCAAATACAAATCCCATTACAAGTAAAATAAATGACCAAATGCCAGATCCTGCGGCAGTATAAAATGTAAATTTTGTTAAATCCATGTGAGAAAGACCGGCAGGGATTGATATTAATTGTCTTATGCCAGGAATTAGCCTACCAGAAAATGTTGAAATAGAACCATGATTTCTAAAGAATTTTTGAATTTTAAAGAATTTTTCTTCTGGTAGAAAAAAATATTTACCATATTTTTTTATCATCTTGATACCTAAAAAATTTGCTAAATAATAATTAATAAACGCACCAAAAACGCAGCCAGCAACGGAGGATAATAATGAATAAATAAATGATATTTTACCTTGTGATACTAGATAACCGGCAGGAATCATAACAATTTCACTAGGAAAAGGTATAAAACTACTTTCTAAAGCCATTAGAATAAAGATAATTATATAATTATAATGCTCTAAAAGTAGATTAATATTGACCATTATACTTGTGATACTTTCCATCATACTCCCTTTGATGTTGAATATTCAAAATGAAAAGGCGTATCAGGATAAATAATATTATAGATATCGTGGCAGGCTTGTGCTGCTTCTGAAAATCCAGTTAAAATTAATTTTAACTTATTTTTATAATTAATAATATCACCAATAGCATAAATACCTCCTTCAGAAGTTTCCATAGTAAATGGATCAACATCAATTAGATTTTTATTAATATTTAAGCCCCAGCTAGCAATTGGTCCTAACTCCATTCTTAGTCCGTAAAAAGGTAATAAAATTTCAGCATCAATACCCTTCTGATTACCATCTAAATCTTCAACAATAATTTTTGATAAATTACCATTATTATGCTCTAAAGATTTTAGTTGATAAGGTGTAACCATTTCAATTTTTCCTTCTGCTGCAAGTTTTTTTAACTTATCAGCGCTTTCAGGTGCGCATCTAAAACGATCTCTTCTATGGATAACATAAAGTTTTTCTGCAACTTCTTGTAATGAAATTGCCCAATCAACAGCCGAGTCGCCACCACCTGCAATAGCAATTTTTTTACCGGCAAAGTCCTGCTTAGACTTTACAGCATAAAATACTGATTTACCTTCAAATGCTTCAATACCAGCAATTGGTGGTCGGTTAGGGCCAAAAGCACCACAGCCAGCAGCAATTATAATTGCTTTTGCTTCAATTTCAGTATTTTTAGAAGTTTTAACTAAGAAGGAGCCATTTTCTAATTTTTTAACCTCGTCAACTCTTTGATTTAGATGAATTTTTGGATTAAAAGGCTTGATTTGTTCCTCAAGATTAGATATCAAATCAGCAGCTAAAATATTAGGATGGGCTGGAATATCATAAATTGGTTTTTCTGGATAAAGTGCGGTACATTGGCCTCCAGTAAACTCTAAAGTATCAATAATATGGGACTTAATTTTTAACATCCCAGCTTCAAAGCAAGCAAATAAACCGACAGGTCCTGCTCCAATAATTACTAAATCAGTTTTATATGTCATTTAAGTTATTTATGAGGCTTATATATTAGAAAAGCTCTTTCTTCAAAAGATTCAACCATCTTCATTTTGGCTTTTTTGAAAATAAAATTTAACATTGAAGATAATAATTTGGAATGAAATTCAAAATCAATATCAAAATAAACTTTACTTTTTTTATCACCAACATCCTTAAAATGCCAATAAGTTTCTAATTTTTTAAAAGGACCTTCAATCGCCCTTACAAAAACCTCAGATTCACTCTTTGAAATGTGATTAATAGTAATTCTAGAAGTATAGGCTTTGTGGACAGCCTTAAAACTAATATCTAGGTCTGCTATTACTTCTGTATCACAATCTTTTTTAAGGACTTTTGCATCTTTACACCAAGGTAAGAATTCAGGATATGATTCTACATCCATAATTAAGTCAAACATTTCTTTAGCGCTAAAAGGTACAATCCTTTCAATAGTTATTTGATGCATTTTAAAGTTGACATGATTATTTAATATTTTTTCTAAATAGTATCCTTACAACATTATTATGTTACAATATTTTTTTTTATTTGTAAAATTTATCTTCCCTTATAATTATATTCCTTATGGCAATCAAAATGAATATTTTTAGGAATTTCTCCACTTTGAAAGAATATATCAATAGGTATTCCACCTCTTGGATACCAATAGCCTGAAATTCTCAACCATTTTGGCTCCATTAAAGCAATTAAATCTTTAGCTATTTTAATTGTACAATCTTCATGAAAAGCGCCATGGTTACGAAAGGAAGTTAAGTATAATTTTAGTGATTTACTTTCCACCATTTTCTTATTTGGCGTATATTCAATGATAATATTGGCAAAATCAGGCTGCGAAGTGACGGGGCAGATAGAAGTAAATTCTGGACAAGAAAATTTAATAAGATAATCAACATCTGGATGTGGATTTGGCACATAATCTAAAATTTTAATATCCGGATTATCATATTGATAATCGGTATCTTTTCCTAATTTTATATTTTTCATAGTATTAAATATTAATATTTTTTGTATAATTATTTTAAACCATTATAATCATAACAATTTCTAATATATTTATTATTCAAATAGTTCTAAAACCTTATCAGAAATCTTAATAATTTCTTGATCGATTATATCTCTTTCAATTGTGGGGAATTTTTCTAAAACATAATCTGAAACCTCAAATCTTGGATCTTCTGGCCTACCAACTCCAATCCTAATTCGATAATAATTTTTACTGATTTTACTATCAATATCTTTTAAACCGTTGTGACCAGCATTACTACCAGCAAATTTAATTTTATGAGTTCCAACTTTAAGATCAATTTCATCATGAAAGACAAAGATTTTGTTAGTTGGTATTTTATAAAATGTAGTAAATTTTTGCACAGAAGAGCCAGACAAGTTCATAAAAGTCTGGGGTTTAATAGCTATAATCTTATGGTTTCCAATTTCTCCAGTAAAAAACTCACTATCAAATTTATCTGATTTTTTATCAAAAGAGAATTTTTTAGCAATATCATTAATAGCTAAGAAACCTGCATTATGACGAGTATTTTTATATTTTGTTCCTGGATTACCAAGACCAACTAATAATATCATATAACTTTGATCAAATTATTGTTGAGTTGTAATTGTGTTTTAGTATTTTCATCTATTATAGAATTCTTTAAGATTGCTAATGATAGAATTTTATTATTATTTTTTATAGAAGATAAAACATTGCCAATTTTTCGATCTTCAAAGGTAATCTCATCATTTTTTATAAAATCATTATAGCCAATAATTTCTATAAGATATATTTTTTTACGAATCACTCCCTTATATTTAATTCTAGCCATTACTTCCTGCCCAATATAGCATCCTTTTTCAAAACTAATAGCATTTAAATCAAAAAAACCATATTCGGCAGGAATTGATTTCTTAACGACTAAATCATTATGATCGGGAATTTTGTACTTGAAACGAATTTTATTGTAAAAATTAAGATCTTTTTGACAAAAATCTGAATTATTTTGTATTTCTAGTAATGTTTTCTCATCTAAGATAGCCCTAAAACCTAATCTTTTATCTCTTGGGTCTAAAATAGATTCAATTTTATCAGATATTTTATCCAATGAGATAACTTGTAGATTATTAGCAATTTTTAATTCAATATCTGCAGATAATTTATAAAGAGATAATCTTTGTAATATCTCATCAATCCTAGATTCTTCAACATCAAGATAAATGTTATTTTCCTTCTCACTAATAAAAAAATCACAAAAAAAAGTACCAACAGGTGTTAGCATTAAACTATAAATTGTAGGATTTTTATCACTAAGTGAGTTGATATCGTTAGTAATTAAACCTTGCAGGAAGCTACTACGATCAACCCCTGAAATTCTAATAATTTTTCTATCTAAAATAGAATAATTAGGCATTTATAGCAATATTATTGTCTTTTAGTAATTTTTCTAACTCGCCGTTAGAAAATAATTCACGCACAATATCGCAACCACCAATAAATTCACCCTTAATGTATAATTGAGGAATTGTTGGCCAGTCAGAGAATTTTTTAATGCCTTCACGAAGTTCAGAATCTTCTAAAACATTAATATCTAAATAATCAATTTTAATTTTATTATTGAATATGTTGCAAACTGCGCTTGAAAAACCACAATTAGGAAAATCCTTATTACCTTTCATAAATAATACTACGTCATTTTCTGTAACTATTTCTTGTATTTTTTGATTTATACCGGTCATTTTTTTATTTTAATTTTTTGCTATTGTTTTTAGTTGTAAAGCATGTAATTCTCCACTATCTAAATATTCTCTCAAAACAGAATTAACAATTTTGTGCTGTGCAACCATTGATTTACCCGTAAAAACACTATCTTCTATGGATAAAGAATAATGATTTTGGTCACCAACTAAATCAATTAATTTAATTTGTGCATCTGGGAAGTTATTTTCTAAAATTTTTTGCAATTTATTTTGCTCCATCATAGTATAGATTGTTAATAAACTATTGAAAAACTAAAATGTCATTTAATAAAATTATAATTTTTAGTTTTTATGCGTTTCTTAGTTTGGTTACTAAAATTTTAAAATAATATTTTTTTGAAAACAAGTTAAATGAGTGATAAAGTTGTAATTGGCATAGTTCCGGATTTTTTTCGTCATAGTATTAATTTTTCTTCAATAAAGGATCATTTTGGCATTGCCTGTAATTATGTTGAAAATTTAGAAAAATGCGGCGCTATAGTTGTAATTTTACCTTATCAATATAGTTGTATTGAGGATTATATTAATCTAATTGATGGTATTATAACTGCTGGAGGTGGTTTTATTGATCCAAGTCGCTACGGAAAACCAGATGCTAAAGTTAAAGTTAACAAAGAAAGAGATTGCTTTGAATTTACTATTTTGCAAAAAGTAATTGAAAAAACAACTATGCCAATCTTAGGAATTTGTAATGGTATGCAAGCGATTAATATTATTTATGGTGGAGATTTAAAACATAATATTCCAGATCATGAACAAAAATATTATGAGAATTTTACTGACTACACTATTCCATTTCATGATATCGATATTGTAAAAGATAGTAAATTACATAAAATAGTTGGTATATCTACAGCTAAAACTAATTCTTCTCATGGCTTAGCTGTCGATAATCTGGGGAAAAATATAAAAATATCAGCAACAGCATTAAAGGATTGTATTATCGAAGCTATAGAACATGAGACCCATCCATTTTGCCTTGGTTTACAATGGCATCCAGAGTTTCATAGCAGTGAGATTGATTCCAAAATATTCCAAAATTTTGTTTCTCATTGTCAAACTTATAAAAATAATAAATGTTAAATTTTTTTAATATTTCTAAGGCAAAAATATCTTTAATACCAGTTTTAATAGCGCTTGGTATTGTTTATGGCGATATTGGTACATCTCCACTTTATGTGATGAGGGCTATAATATCTGAAAAAATAATCTCTAAAGAACTTATATATGGTGCAGTATCTTGTGTTTTTTGGACATTAACGTTACAAACTAGCTTAAAATATATTATTATCGTTTTAAGTGCTGATAGACAGGGTCAAGGGGGAATGCTCGCCCTATATTCTTTAATTAAAAAAGGTAAAAAATGGTGGATTGCAATTTTTGCTATGATTGGGGCTTCTTTATTATTATCTGAGGGTATTATTACTCCAGCTATTTCTGTTTCTGCAGCAATTGAAGGTTTAAGAATATTTAACCCTGAATTGAATACGGTACCAATTGTAATAACAATTTTAGCAGTTTTATTTTCTATTCAAAGGTTTGGTACAACTATTGTTGGTACTTTATTTGGACCAATAATGCTTTGTTGGTTCTCAATGATTGGTTTATTTGGATTTTTAAATATTTTAGATCATCCTGAAATATTTGCAGCTATAAATCCAGCTTATGCAATCAATTTACTATTTAATTCACCTGCGGGAATTTTAATTTTAGGGGCTGTATTTTTGTGTACTACAGGTGCAGAGGCTTTATATTCTGATATGGGGCATTGTGATAGAAAAAACATTAGAAGAGGTTGGTTTTTTGTCAAAATTTGTCTCTTATTAAATTACTTTGGTCAAGGAGCTTGGTTAATAGAAATGGAAGGTAGTGTTTTAGAAAAAGGAGTTAATCCATTTTTTGCAACTATTCCTCAATATTTTTTATTACCATCTATTATAATAGCAACTATGGCTACAATTATCGCTAGTCAGGCTTTAATTACAGGTTCATTTAGTTTGGTAAACGAAGCTAGTAGGTTAAACATTTTCCCTAAATTAAAAACTAAATATCCAACAAGGTAGCAAGCTCAAATTAGTCTTCCACTTATTAATACTTTTCTTTTTGTTGGTTGTATTGGTATAGTTTATTATTTTAAAGAGTCGCATTATATGGAGGCTGCTTATGGTTTATCAGTAGTTAGTGGCATGCTGTGCACAACAATATTGTTTCTTTGCTATTTATTATCAAGAAATTTCTCAAAATTTATTTGCTATAGCTTTTTACTTATATTTATGACTATTGAGCTTCACTTTTTTGCTGCAAGCATCTATAAATTTTTCCATGGTGGTTGGATAGTAATGATGATAGCTTCTATTATATTTTGCTCTATGTGGTTTTGGATGCAGGCTAAAAGTTTTAGAAAAAGAAATATTAAATTCATTGATGTTGACCATATTATTGGCGATTTAATAGATTTAAGCAATGATAGAAATATTAATAAGGTTGCCAATCATATTGTTTACTTAACATCATCTCAAAATCCTAACAAAATAGAGAATAAAATTACCTACTCCCTTTTTGAGAATAGACCAAAAAGAGCAAATATTTATTGGTTTGTTCATGTTAATATTGTTAGTCAGCCATTCACCTGTAATTATAAAACTACCATTTATTCAGCTAAGGATGTCGCTAGAGTAGATTTTAATATTGGTTTTAAGATTCAACCTAGGATAGGTTTATTTTTTAATCAGGTTTTAAAAGAATTAATTAAGAATAATGAAATTGAATTAGAGTCTAATGATGAATATGAAAAAAAAGTAAATATTAATGGCGACATTAGATTCATTATTTGGAAGAAATTCATTTCTAATCATCATTATTTAGATCTTTATACCAGATTTATTACATCTTTCTATGATGTCATAAGTAAAATTAGTGTTAGAGAAGATGAGTTTTATGGTTTAGACGACAAGCCTCACGAGGTTAAAATAGAAAGAGTCCCTATAAATCTTGATAGTGATTATAAAACCAATTTAACTAGAACTTATTAGATATTTCTAAATGAATATTTTAAAAAAGAAAAAAATTATAATCAAAATTGGTTCTGCCTTACTATTAAAAAATAATGAGATTAGAATTAACTGGCTTGAAAAATTAGCAAAGGATATAAAAATTTTACAAGATAATAACATTTCTGTAATTATTGTATCTTCAGGCTCAATTACAATTGGTAAAAAATATATTAATTATAGTAAAATTACTGAATCTAAAAGAAGAGCTTTGTCATCAATTGGGCAAGCAGAGTTAACCTCATCATTTTATCAAGCATTTAAAAAATATAATATTCATATAGCCCAGATACTACATACTGGTGGAGAATATTTAAATAGACAAAATTATCTCAATGCCATTGATACCTTCAAAGTTTTATTAGACAATAAAATAGTTGCAGTTATTAATGAGAATGATTCAATTTTAACTGAGGATATAAAGATTGGCAATAATGATAAAATTGCCGCCAGAATTGCTCAAATGTCTGATGCTGATTTGATGATCTTACTTCTGATATTGATGGTCTTTATGATAAAAATCCTAAATTACATTCAGACGCTAAATTAATTCATAAAATTACCGAAATTACTGAAGATATAGAGAATATGGCTGGTGATGCAGTAAGTAAATTTGGTACAGGCGGTATGAAAACCAAGATTGAGGCAGTGAAAATGGCATTTAATGCTGGTTGTGATGTAATTATTTCTAATGGCCTGGTGGATAACCCAATTAAAAATATTATAGAGACAAATAATTATAGTTTATTTGAATCTAATAATAAAAAAATTAATGCTAAAAAAAGGTGGATTTCAGATTCTTTAAATTTTAAAGGTAAAGTTACTATTAATAAAAGAGCGTCAATTGCACTTATTAAAAATGGTTCTAGTCTTTTATCAGTTGGCGTTATTGATATTGACGGTGAGTTTCATAAGGGTGATATGGTGTTAGTTGTTGATGAAAAAGATAAAAAAATTGCCACGGGTGTTGTTTCCTACAATTCCACTATTGCCAGATTAATTATTGGTAAAAATACTAATGAAATTAAAAAGATAGTTAAAGATAATTTTAGTAAGGAGTTAATTCATAGGGATAATTTGGCCCTAAATGATAATTTTTAATTTTATGAATCATTATTTTGTATTTTTTGTTCATTTTGAACAATATCATTGTGGGATTATGATGACGAGATATATGCTATTAGAGAAGTTATTGCGTTATTTAATAGGTGGTAATTTACAAGAATAACATTGTAAGGGCAGTTATATTAATAATTTACAGCTTAATAATATAATAATTTATATTCTTATTTTAGGAAATTTACTATCTGTTCTACCCAATTCTGTTTTTATATTGCATAAAATATCAGGAATTGATTTTCTATTTTTTAAGAAAGTTGGTGTAGTAATCCACAAAAACATTATAATAGAGATTAATATATTAAAATTATTAGCAGTAAAGATATTAATAATGCTATATGAATTATTACCAATATATTTATTATAATGGATGATAGTAAATATAATAAAATATAATGTAATAAATAAAGGTATATTAGATATAATATTATGGATTACTGCCCTAAAAAAACCTACATATTCACTATTATTTTTTACTACTACAATATTGCAAATTCTTTGACCTATCGTTGCGCACCAAGTAGATGAATGGAAATAAATATTATACAACAATCCAAGCAAAGAAAAAGATATAATAGTTAGGAAAGATATTTTAAATAAATTATGTTGTATAAAGGTTATTATTTGTAATCGTAATAATTCATTTGGATTATCTGATGCAACATTACCTATTTGAATAGAAAAATGATTAATTTCTGCTGTAATTTCATGCTTATAAAAAATTATTACCAGAGATAATATAATTACTCTAATTAAAAATGAGGCTATTAGATCAATAAAATTAGCTACCATTTTTTTAAATAATATGTCCATAATTCTAAAATTTTTAAATTTAGGAAATGATATTTATATATTTTATGATTAAATCATATATATATTTATTTGATGTAGCAATTATCCTGCCATCTGAATTAATATCAAGTTTTTTACCATTCCAGTCGGTTATAATACCTCCAGCTGACTCAATAATTGGCACAAGAGCTAAAAAATCAAAATTATTTAAACCATGTTCAATAATAATATCAACATATCCATTTGCTAAAAGAGCAAAATGGTAACAATCTCCACAATAAATAGCACCTCCTTGATGTTGATATTTAGTTTGGCTGGTAATTTTATCAATTTGTTCTTTTATTTTACCTGTGAAAAAAAAGGGGGATTGAGTACAAAATACAGCGTCGGAAATTGATTGACAAATTTTAGTTTTAATAATTTTATCATTAAAATATGACAATCCCCCAGTTACTCCCCACCATCTTTCGTTATTAATTGGTTGATTAATAATTCCAATAACTGGTTTATTTTGATAGGTTAGGGCAATTAAAGTGCCAAATATTGGCTTACCAATGGCAAATGATATGGTGCCATCTATTGGATCAATAACCCATTTATAATCAGCATCTTTATTAACATCGTCAAATTCTTCACCAATTATTCCATGCGTAGGATATTTTTTTATAATCTCATCTCTAATTTTAGACTCTATTTCTTTATCAGCCTTAGTGACTGGAGAATTATCATTTTTTTTAACTTCTTCTAAATCAGAACGAAAATATTGCTTTGCAATATGACCCGACACATCTGCTAAATGATGAGAAAAATCTATAAATTCTTGTTTAATACCAAAACTCATTTTAAGACGGACAATTATTATCTAATATTAACATAGAATTTACAGGTTGCTAAATTTTTTATTATCACAGCTCTCTAAGGCAACTAGTAATTAATGTTTCAAGCGTAATATCAGGGTTTTCCTTAATCTTACTACTAGCAATTTTATAGATTACTGATCTTTTATATCCAAGATTTTCTAGGGCTGAAATAGCGTCTGAAATTATTTGAGAATTATTTATATTAGTATCACTAGCTATATATTTATCATCATCAAAATTATAATCTGATTTTTTAATAGAATCTTTAAGATCAATTAGGATTTTTGAGGCTAATTTTGGTCCAATACCCGATATATTAGTAAAAACATTTTTATCATCACTGTTAATAGCGTTAATAATTTCGTCAATTGTGGCAAAACTTAAGATTTTAATAGCAATTTTACTACTTACCCCATTAATTTTACAAAATATATTAAATATACTTTGTTCTTCAATTGAATGAAAACCATAAAGATGAATATAATCTTCTCTAACAACAGTTTCAATATAAAAACTATATATTTTATTATCAGAACTTCTTATTTTATCTAAATTCTTTTTAGAGGAAAATATTTTATAACCAACCGAATTAACATCTAAAATAATATAATTTTCAAAAATATGATCAATTTTACCTGTTAATTTCGCAAACATTTAGTTTTCTTGGTAGTAAAATATGTTTAATAGAATCTCACCAAAATAAAAAAAATATTTTAGTGAGATAGGTTTATATAGCTAAAACCCCCTTTTTTTCCAATTTTTTTCTTACATTTTTGGTAGCTTTAACCATGTTTTCTAAAGCTGGCTTAACTTCATCCCAATTTCTAGTTTTTAAGCCACAATCTGGGTTACTCCAAATTTGATCTTTATCTAAAACTTGCAAAGCTTTCTCAAGCAAATGTTCCATTTCTTCAATTTTAGGAATTCTAGGTGAGTGAATATCGTAAACACCAGGTCCAATTTCATTTGGATATTTAAATTGTACAAAAGCGTCAAGTAGTTCCATTGCTGATCTAGAAGTTTCAATAGAAATTACATCAGCATCCATGTTAGCAATAGAGTCTACAATATCATTAAATTCAGAATAGCACATATGGGTATGAATCTGAGTTGTATCCTTAATTCCAGAAGATGAAATTTTAAAACAATCTACAGCCCATTTTAAATAAGCAGCGTGGTCATCATCACGAAGTGGCATAGCCTCTCTAAAAGCTGGCTCGTCAATTTGAATAATTTCAATTCCAGCTTTTTCAAGATCTCTGACTTCATCACGAATAGCAAGAGAAATTTGTTTACAAGTTTCACTAACTTCCTGATCGTCTCTAACAAATGACCATTTTAACATAGTTACTGGTCCGGTTAACATAGCCTTTACCTTTTTGTCAGTTAAGTTTTGAGCAAAAGAAGACCATCTAACTGTCATAGCATTAGGTCTTGATACATCTCCAAATATAACGGGAGGTTTTACACATCTAGAACCATAGCTTTGTACCCAACCATTTTTGGTAAAAGCATAACCATTTAACTGTTCACCAAAATATTCAACCATGTCATTTCTTTCATATTCTCCATGTACTAAAACATCAATTTCAACATCCTCTTGCCATTTAATAACTTGCCTAGTTGCATCTTCTAAGAATTTTTCATATTCTGCTAAAGATATCTGACCTTTTTTAAATTTAGAACGATACTGCCTAACCTCAGTAGTTTGGGGAAAAGAGCCGATAGTAGTAGTTGGAAGTAAGGGGAAATTATAATATTCTTTTTGGATTTTATTTCTAGTATTAAAATCAGAATCCCTATTGGAATTTTTAAGATCAAAATTTTTAGATCTTTCTTTTACTTCAGTATTGTGAATTAATTTTGATCCATCTCTAGATACAATAGCATTATAATTTTCTTCAATTTGATTTGAATAACCTTCTTCACCTTCATTAGCTATCTTAGTTAATAAACTAACCTCATGTAGTTTTTGTTTACCAAAAGCCAACCAAGATTTTAATTCAGGACGAAGATTATCTTCCACATCCAAATCAACAGGTACATGTAATAATGAACATGAAGTAGCAATAATAATATTGTCAGAATTAATGCTTTGTTTTGCTTTATTAATTTGTGCTATTAGTTTTTTAATGTCAGACTTCCAAATGTTACAACCATTAACTAATCCCAAAGAAATAATCTTGTCTTTAGGAAGTGATTGTAAAATCTTATCAAGAGCCAATTCTGACTTTGTTAAATCAAAATGAAAACCAGCAACAGGAAGTTCTAAAGAAAATTTTAGGTTATCTCTTAAATCAGAGAAATAAGTTGTTGCCATTAACTTAGCACCAGAAATTTTACCTAAAAATTCATAAGATTTTTTATAAATAGACTTAATTTCATCAGTTAAGTTTGTAGTAGCTAAAAATGGTTCATCAATTTGGATCCACTCAGCACCTTTTTCAACTAATTTTTCAATAATTTCTTGATAAGTAACAAGCAGATTATCTAAAAGATCAAACTTATTAACCCCATCATATGATTTACCAAGTAAAAGGAAAGAAACAGGACCAATAATAACAGGACGGGTATTAATACCTAATTCTTTAGCTTCTAAATATTGATCAATGATTTTAGAGAAAGAAAATTGAAATTTGGTGTTTTTAGTAAATTCTGGAACAATATAGTGATAATTGGTATCAAACCATTTAGTCATTTCCATTGCTACCACATCCTTTGTGCCATCCTGACGACCACGAGCCATAGAAAAATACAAATCAAGATCAACTTCTTGACCTGCTTTATGATTATATCTTGCAGGCACCGCACCAACAGTTGCAATCATATCTAAAATTTGATCATAAAAAGAAAAATCATTAGATGGAATATGATCAATATTAGCATCTTTTTGTAACTGCCAATGAGTTTTTCTCAATGTTTTTGCTGTATTTTGTAATTCATCTACTGTTATTGTTTTTTTCCAATATTTTTCAACTGATTTTTTTAATTCTCTATTCAAGCCAACTCTTGAAAAACCTAAACTCGCTGATTTTACCATTTTATTATATATTTAATTCATAACTTAGTGTAATAATATTATTTTACATTATTAAAAAAACAAGTTATATTCTTTATATAGGGGTTATAGTAAACCTAAATTAAAAATGTTGCCATACCCATTATTATAAAAAATAATACTAATTGATGTTCAATAAAATAATCATTATAGGCCTTGGGCTAATTGGCGGGTCTCTTGCTATGGCAATTAGAAAAAATAATTTATCAAAAACAATATTAGCTTATAATAAGAGTGATTATGCCCTTGATTTTGCTCTAAAAAACAAAAGTATTGATGCAACATTTAATTTTGATGAAGATTTAACAAAAAATGATCTAATTATCATTGCCACTCCACTTTTTGCTTATAAAGAAATTTTCCAAAAAATTAAAGTTAATAATTATCAATGTTTGATTACCGATATTGGATCAATCAAAAAATATCCTGAAGATTTATATTTTAAAATTTTCCAAGAAAAAAATCATTTTATACCCTCTCATCCAATTGCCGGTAAGGAATCTAGGGGTATTAAAAATAGTGAAGTTGAATTATTTCTTAATAAAAGGGTGATTTGAACTAAATATTGTCAAAATAAAGAAAATATTGAAAAAATTAAGGATTTTTGGCAAAAAATTGGCTCAAAAATTAGCATTTTAGATCCTAAGGAGCATGATAAAATATTTTGCCTCATTTCACATTTACCACAACATATTAGTTTTAAATTTAAGGAGGAACGCCCAAATGATTTACCAGATTTTTTAAAAAAACATTTAAGAATTGAAAATTCTAACCCAGCAATGTGGCAAGAAATTTTTACTTTAAATAAAGATAATTTAAATAAATATTATAATATTTTTGAGGAAAATTATGAAAAATTACAAAAAATATCTGAAAAAAACCTAAAAATTATAGCTAAACAGTTAAATTTAAATAATTTTGAACAAATGACCATAAGTAATCAGGAGTTTTTTAACCAAAGATTAAAAATTATAATTGCCTTTTTACAAATAGAGGATGTTTTAAAATATAGTGAGTTTGCCGGTAGTGGTTTTAAGGATTTTACTTCAGTTTTCAGTTCTTAAAACTCACTCAAAAAAAGCAAACCGATTTTTAAGAGCCAAAGTAGCTTTGCTACTTTGGTGGGGTAACAAACACAATAGAAAATAAAACTNAACTCGTTTCTTAACACATCAAACCACTGCACTCCTTAATAAAAACGCAATTTGTTTTTTNCTTATTCATAATTGTTTAGATCAAACTCATTTGTTTACCCCACCAATCCGATTTGCGTCTTGACCCCCCTATCCACAAGGGGAGTTTTGTCCGAATTCACTTCCCAATTACAACCTAATAAACAAACACACTCAGTTCCCAACTCCCCCTAAGTGGGAGTCAAAATTGCAACGCGATTATGGTGGGGTAAACATGGGCACTCAGTTCCTAAAAAAAGACAATAAATAAAAAACTTGCAATAGGTAAACAGTTGTGATATAATTATATTTTTGTATTAAGACATATATATAAGTAACATTAATATGGAACCTACTACTATAAATAAATTTCCTGAAGATTACCCGGCATTAGGTACCGCTATGAAATGTGTCGTTATTGGTACTACTTTAGTTGCTGCTGCTGCTCTTACTTCTGGAGTCACTGTTGGTACTGCTATGGCTGTTGGTGGTATTGCTATTGGTGCAACAATTGTGGCAACAGCAGCTCATGCGTTGGAAGAAAGTTCTTTTGTAAAAGAAAATCCTGTTCTACAAAAAGCATGTAAGTTTGTCAGAGTCGCTTGTGAAACTTCTTTGGCAATTGGAGCTGGACTTGTCGCCTCCCCATACTTACTCGGAATCTCTGCTATTGGTTTTGTTGCTGCTAAGGCAGTGCAAAAGATCGCTGAATATGCAAATATATCTATGGTAAAAAATTTTGCATCTGGAATAGCTAGCGCTTGTGTTCCTTTAACACTTGGTTCTGCTTTTCCAGGAGCATCTGAACTTGGGAATATATTTAGTCCTACCTTTGAAGGTGGAAAGAATGTTGCTGCTAGAACAGGTTCTGCACTTTTTGCAGCCTCTACCGCTGCTTTTTCTGGTGTATGCTATTTAGCTTCACACTCTTTAGATAATCTTGGCTTTAAAAAGGCGGCATATGCGACTAGGTTACTTGGTAATGCTTCTCTTGTAGCTGCCGCTGTTTCGGCTTCAGTTACAGCTGGATTTGCAGTTGGTGAGGCAATTTATCATCCTAGCGTAGATACTACTACTCACGTAGGTTCTACGCCAACTGCAGTACGTGGTTTAGTAGCTGGTGTTGGCGTTGGTGCTGCAACTGCTGGTATTGCTGCAGCGACAGGATTCGGAATAAATATGTTATTTGGTAATATAGTACAAAAAGATATAAAGAATGTCAAAGAACTCTTTGCTACTACTAAAGGTGAAGCTAAAGAAAAAACAAATACTACAGCCGTTATCAATGATACAAATAATACATATGGTGCTAAAGGAAAAACAGATACTATTATAAACGCTAGTAATACTGCACATACTGAAGATAGAAAAAAAAGTGATGCTACAGACGATAGTAATATTCCATCTAGATCACCAAGACCAAGTTCAGTATCACAATTTGGTAAATCAAAATTTGATATCAATAGAGGTATTGGTTTTGTAGGTAAGTAATTCTATGTATGGTGGGTGATGACGGGATCGAACCGCCGACCTCCTCCTTGTAAGGGAGATGCTCTACCAGCTGAGCTAATCACCCAATATAAAGGAGATTATAGTATATATTAATTTTAAAAAAACAAGGGTAAAGATATAATAATTACTTTATAAAATTATGGAAACTAATATTTATGGATCCAAAGAAAATAAAGAATTTAAAAAATTTAATAGTAAAATTGAAAATATAGGTAACGAAGATTTTAAGCGTGTTATTATTGTACCTGAAAACGAAAATGAATTAGAAGATATAGTAAAAAACTTAAAAGAAGATACTTCTCTTACTAATACAGCATTAACTATTATTGCTAAAGAAGATCTTGTAATAACTGACATTCAAGAATTAAAAGACAATATTAATATCTTATTTAATGATGATCTTGCTAAAAATCATGGAGAAATTATAGATACATCAAAAGTAGAAGATTTTTTTAACGAGTTTCGCAATAAAAGAATACAACATATAAATCACGATTTAAACCCTAACTTTGAAAAGAGGGAAGATGTAATTGTTAATGATGAACTTGCGAAAAAAAGGCAAGATACTGAGCTCCTTGCTGCGGCACACAGATTCATTGCTTTTGAATATTATGATGATGAAAAAAATGCTATTAAACCTAAATATAATGGACTAGATTTAAAGAAAATTCATAGTAGTTTTGAGGTTGAAAGTAAAGTTATTGATGAAGCTAGAGATGCTGTTTGTGGAGGCGTATATGACAAAAAAACACTCAATCAAGCAAAGAAAAAATCAATTTATAGTGGTGTAGATAAATTTAAAGCCAGTATTGATGGTGATGGCTATTTAGTTATTCAATCTGTTAGCGATAGTATTAATGATGAACATTTTAAAAAAGGTGTTAAAACTAATTTTAAGTTTGAAGAATTTACGGGTACAGAAATCACCCAAGATAATTTAAAAGACTTATTTACTAATGGCTCTTATGGTAAAGATTCTGGATTATCTGTGTTAGGTGCTATAGAACAGGCATTTCAGGCATTGAAAACAATAGAGAAGGGCAATGATGGACAATTAATAAAACCTAAGAATAGCGAACAATTTAATGCTATTTTCCCAGAATATGGAGAAACGCGCAGAGTACAACCTGAGTTGGATGATTCAGTAGCAGCAGCAGCAACACCAGCACCAGCAACACCAGCACCAGCAGCAGGAGGAGCAGCAGTAGCAGCAACACCAGCAACACCAGCAGCACCACCACCACCATCACCAGCAGGATCAGCAGAACCAGCAGCATCAGCAACACCAGGATCACGAGAAGGAGCAGCAGCACCACCAGAAGCACCAGAAGCACCACCACCACCAGTATCACGACGTACAGATCTAGAACTAACAGGAGCAGCAGCAGTAGCAGCAGTAGCAGCAACAGTACCAGGAGCAGGATCAGGAGGAGTACCAGAACCAGCAGCAGCACCATCACCAGCAGCAGCATCAGATACAGCAGCAGCAACACCAGCAGCACCAGAAGCAGCAGCAACACCAGGAGCAGGATCAGCACCACCACCACCAGCAGCACCAGAAGCAGCAGCAACACCAGGAGCAGGATCAGCAGCAGCAACACCAGCAGGAGCAGGAGCACTACCACCAACATATACAGTACCAGCAGAACGAGTAGGAGCAGCAGAACCAGCAGCACCAGTACCAGCAGGATCAGAAGTAGATACTATTGTTTATGATGATGGAGAAGAAGAAGCAGAAGAAGAAGAAGAAGCGGTAAAAGTAGTGGTAAAAGAAGGGGTAACTGGGATTGTGGGAGGACTATTTAGTATGCTGCAATCATGCGGTGGTGGTAGTAGTGGAAAATCATCTGAAGCAGCATCACTACCACCGGCACCAGCAGCAAGTGATACACCAGGATCAGTAGTAGAAAGTCCAACAGGAGCAGAAGTTGATAAAACACAAACTCTGTCAATGTAGCATTATTATTTGCATAGATTGAGGCAATTTTTTAATAAATAAGCAATTGTCATTGGTCCTACACCACCTGGTACTGGGGTAATGGCTTGCACCTTATTATAACAACTGTCAAAATCAACATCTCCTGTTAATTTTGTAGTACCGTCATTTTTAGTAACTCTATTGATGCCAACATCAATTATAATGCTATTGTTATTTACCATGTCTGCCGTGATTAAATTTGCAACACCAGTTGCTGAAATTATAATATCGGCATTTTGACAAAGAAATTTTAAATTACGAGTTTTACTATTGGCAACAGTAACTGTAGCTTTTTTGTGCATTAAAAGGCGTGATAATGGCATACCAACAATATTTGATGAACCAATGACTAAAATATTTTTACCGCTAATATCAGGTTCAATTTCATTAATTAAATGTAATGAAGCAATGGCAGTGCAGGGTATTGTTGCTTCATCAATTTTGCCAATGGTTAATTTACCAACATTAGTGAGGTGAAAACCGTCAACATCCTTATTAGGATCAATAGTTTCTATCACTTTGTCACTATTAATATGTTTTGGCAGTGGTAATTGTACTAAAATAGCATGAATTTTAGGATCTTTGTTAAGTTCTTTAATTTTATTTAATAATTCTATCTCAGTTACTGTGTCTGTTAAATTAATTTTAATGGAATTTATACCAACTTCTATAGCTTGTTTTTCCTTAGCGTTAACATAGATTTTGCTGGCAGGATTGTCTCCAACCAAAATAACAGCTATTGTAGGTGTGATATTTTTGGTATTTTTAAGGTTTTCTACCTCTTTTTTGATATTTTCTTTGATATTTTGTGCAATTTTTTTACCATCAATTATTTTCGCTGTCATTTTTTGTAAATTTTGATTTTGTTAGAAGTTTTTTACCCCCTTGCCATTGTTTAATTTTAGCATGATTGCCAGATAATAAAATTTCTGGTACTTTTCTATTTTTCCATTCTCTTGGTCTAGTATATTGTGGATATTCTAAAAAATCATCATTAAATGTTTCTTCAATCAAAGATTCTTTATTTCCTAATATATTTGGAATATTTCTTAAAATTGCATCAATCATGGTGAGGGCTGGGAGTTCGCCACCTGATAGGATATAATCGCCTACCGAAATTTCTTCCATATTATATTGATCAATTACTCTTTGATCTATCCCCTCATATCTGCCACATAATATGGATATTTCAGATAATTTACTATATTTTATGGCTATATTTTGATTAAATTTTTGACCTTTTGGTGATGTAAAGATAAATTTATTTTTATTAAAATTAATTTCTTGATTATCAATAGCATTGCCAATTATATCTGCTCTCATTATCATGCCTGGACCACCACCAAATGGGTAATCATCAACATTTTGTCTTTTGTCAGTTGCAAAATCACGAATATTAACTAAATTTAACTGGCATATTTGCTTTTCAAAGGCTCGAGCTATTACTCCAAAAGATAGGTAAGAGGTAAAAATTTCTGGAAAAAGAGTAAAAATGTTAATTTTCAATTTTAGTTATTTTAATATTTTGCTATATTGTTTATTTCCTGATTAGATATTTAAAAATTTTTTCTAAATCGGCTCTTTTAGTTTCAAAATCAGTTATTTTTAAATTAGATTCATGTAAAATATTTAAAATATTTGAAAATTCAATTTCATGAGATTTGTAACTAATAACTATTTTATTAGGAGAAATTAATTTGGTATTTAATTTTTGTGTAATTTGTTCCGGAATTTTTGTAATATTGTCTGATATTTCAATTATTATCTCCCTTTCATCAAGAGAATTCATTAGATTTTTTTTCTTATCACATTTAATTACAGAGCCATTATTGATAATTGCAATTTCATTACATAATTCTTCTGCCTCTTCTAAATAATGAGTTGTTAAAACTATAGTAGTTTTTTGTTCTTCATTTAATTTTTTAACATATGACCAAAGATTGTCCCTTAATTCCACATCAACACCTGCTGTTGGCTCATCCAAAACAATAATTTGTGGGTTATGAACTAATGACTTAGCTACTAAAAGCCTTCTTTTCATACCACCAGATAGAGATCTTGGTTTGGCATATATTTTATCTTTTAAACCAAGAGCTGTAATAATTTCCTCCGTTCTGCGATCTTGTTTTTTTACACCATAATAGCCGGCATAAATTTCTAATGTCTCAAAAACATTAAAGAATGGATCAATAAAAAGTTCTTGAGGTACTATACCTATGTTCTTTTTAGCATTATTTGCTTCTTTTTCAATGTCAAAACCACAAATATTAACAGATCCAGAGGTTTTTTTAACTAAACCAGCCATAATATTAATAATTGTTGATTTTCCTGCCCCATTAGGTCCTAATAGACCAAAAAATGAACCTTTGTTAATTTTAAGATTAATATTTTTTAAGGCTTCTTTCTCAGATTTTTTACCAATATTGTATGTTTTTTTTAAATCTTTAATTTCAATTGCTAAATCTGTCATTATTACTATATTATATTCTCTTCTTTTAGTTTTTTTAAATAACTTTCCATGCTTGTCATACCAATTTGTGACCCAGTTTCAATTGCTGAATTAATATTATGAATATTATTAGTTCTGATATGATTTTTTACTGCCCAATTGGCAATCATTATCTCAAAAGCAGCGCATCTTGAGTTATTTTTAGTGGTGACTAATTGTTGGCATATTATTGCTTTTAAGGACATTGAGAGCATAGATCTGATTGTATTTTTATCACTTTCTGGGAAAATATCAATAATTCTATTTATAGCATGATAAGATGAATTAGTATGTAGAGTAGCAAAAACTAAATGACCAGTTTCTGCCGCAGTTAAAGCTAAATGCATTGTTTCTAGATCTCTAATTTCTCCAACTAATATAATGTCTGGATCTTGTCTTAAACACGCCCTTAGCGATCCAGCAAAGGATTTGGTGTTTTTACCAACTTCTATATGATTAATTAGGCTATTATTACTATGATGAATGTATTCTATAGGATCTTCAATTGTTATTATATGTTTGGCTTGTTGATTATTAATATAATTAATCATTGCTGCTAAGGTGGTGGACTTACCAGAGCCAGTAGCACCCGATATAATGACTAGACCGTTTGTTAAGTGACATAAATCATGAAATATTTGAGGGGCTTTAATTTCTTCCAAAGATAATATTTTATTATTTACATATCTAAAACTAATTGATGGGCCTTTAATATTATTAAAGCAATTAACTCTAAAACGAGAATGTTTATTATGATAAAATGAGTAGTCAGTTTCATTACCTTCTTTAAAAAATTGAAATTTATGTTTTGGTAAAATCTTTTTTATTACTTCTTTAATAAAATTAGGTTCAAGCTTTTCTTCTCCTATCTTAATTAATTTCCCATTAATTCTAATAGTTGGTATGTTACTAGATGATAAATGTAAATCTGATGCATTTCTTTTTATAACTAGATCTAGGAAATTTTTTATCATGATAAGATTTATTTTATTATTATATAATTAACTATATTTAATATAAAATATGGTTAAATTACATTTCCTTCCCTTTTGGCTCTATAGGAGAAATACACTGATTTTGCTGCGACATAGGGTCATTAAAAAAATTACCTTCACCCAAAATACTATCAAAAGTAATTTTAATAATTTCAAACATTTTGTCAATAAAACCACCAAAAAACTCCATTCC
The DNA here is from genome assembly GCA_020054695.1 of Rickettsiales bacterium. Taxonomy (GTDB): domain Bacteria; phylum Pseudomonadota; class Alphaproteobacteria; order Rickettsiales; family UBA1997; genus CAJQHK01. The sequence goes on along the minus strand of JAHXBT010000032.1, from coordinate 27,563 downwards.
ACTCATAATAAATTCATAAGTAATTTTATAACCGGTAGAATGGTTATCATGGAATAATAAATTTAATATAGTGCTAGGACAAATAACATCAATATGCATTATAATAAATAAAGTGGTTAACATTAAGAAAAATGTGGGTATTAGACCATAAAATAAAATTAGTGCAGGAAAAGGCAGCTTTTTAAAAATGTTAATTATTGTACCGAACATGGTTTGAATTTGTTAATGATATTAAAATCTATTTAAGCATAATTTAGGCTTAATAACTGGTCTATTATCGTCTATACATATTGAACATTTTCTTTCATGTTCTTTTTCTATATGATTAAAATCAATTTTTCCAAATTGATGATTTTTTAACACATCTTTTAGGAAAAATGTCAGAAAATTTATTGATTTATCAGCAATATAATAAATAATTTTTTTACCTCCCTTGATAAATTCTTCTGCTGATTTATATTTTTTTGAATTTCTTATTTCTTCAGAATTTTCTTTATCTACAGAGAATATAATGTCTAGCATCTCATAATTACAAATTTTATTAGTTGATAAGGTGATAAATGATAAGACAAAAATTACAGCTAAAATTGGTATAAGAGTTTTAAGTAAAAATAGAGCTAAATAAGGGGATTTATTGGCAAATCCTCCAAAATCAATTTTTTTTTTCATTTTAAATAATCTAAAGCCTTTTTTGTTAAAATTCTACCTCTTGGAGTTTTGTCAATAAAACCTATTTGTATTAAATATGGCTCTATAGTGTCGCAGATAGAGTCCTTCTCGTCGCTAATGCCAGATGATATAGTGTCAATACCAACTGGTCCTCCATCATAATTATTTAGTATAAAATTTAAATATAAATGATCAGACATATCAAGACCTATATCGTCTATCTCTAGTTTTTTAAGAGAAGCATCAGCAATTTCTTGATTAATAATATCTTGTTTAGCAAAAGAGGCAAAATCTCTAACTCTTTTTAATAGACGAATGGCTATTCTTGGTGTACCTCTAGACCTTTTAGCAATTTCTATAGCACCATCACCTGTTATTTTTAGATTTAAAATTTTAGCATCTCGAATGACAATATCTTTTAATTCGTCAATTTCATAGAAATTAAGTCTTAATGGTATTCCAAATCTATCTCGCATTGGGTTGCTTAAAAGACCAATTCTTGTTGTTGCCGCAACTAAAGTAAATTTTGGTAGATCAATTTTAATTGCCCTTGCTGATGGACCTTCACCTATTATTATGTCAAGTTTAAAATCTTCCATTGCTGAATATAGCACTTCTTCAATTGCAATATGCAATCTATGTACTTCATCAATGAATAATATGTCACCTTCCTGTAAATTGGTTAAAATAGCTGCTAAATCTCCTGATTTTGTTATCATTGGACCTGAGGTAGATTTAAAACCAACACCCATTTCATGTGATATAATTTGTGCTAAAGTGGTCTTTCCAAGACCAGGAGGGCCGTAAAATAAAGTATGATCTAAAGTGTCTGATCTATTTTTTGCGGATTCAATAAAAATGGATAAGTTTTCTTTTATTTTTTTTTGGCCAAGGAAGTCGTTAATATAAAGTGGTCTTAGGATATTTTCTTGCCCTTTATCTTCATTTTTTAATTCAGCTGTTAATGTTTGATGGTCTTGATCCTTCATAAATTAATAATTATCTAACACTATACTAGGAATTTTTTAATAAATTTCTGCTAATTATATTAGTTTAATAAGATTTTATCAAATGATTTCTTGTTTTTTGATATCAAATTTGATAGGATGGCATTATACCATTGATAAATTAAAAATGGTATAATCAATTTATATTTGAAATAATNTATAGTTATTAATAAAATATGAATTAATTATTTTAATTATATTAGACATGCTAAATAAAATATTACTATCTTTTGTTATCTCATTTTTTGTTTTTTCCTCTGTTTATGCTGGTTGCTTTAAAGCATCTGGTCAAGATATTCAATTTTTGAGCAGTGCCTCTAGTAATTGTAGCAGTGATGATCCATTAGTTTTTTATTCTAATCCTGATCTTAATAAAGAAAGATTTTCTAATTTTAATTCTATATTATTTGGAAATGGTAATGAAGGATATTCTCTACATTTTAACATAAATAGAGATGACAGCAATATAGATTCAGAACAAACTTTATGATCTTTTTATGAAAATTTTAGTGGTGGATTGCCAGTTGCTATAGCTGGAATAAAAACTAATGGAGAGTTTTTTTATGTTCACGACAATAACTCTTCCAGTAGCAACGGTATGTCAATTACTGTTAAAGATGACGCTAATTTTTCTGATCCACATGTTATAGTTATTTCTTATCATGAAAAAAAAGAAAGATTAACAATTAATATTGATGACAAGGAAGAGATATCTTTTAATGTTAATCCAATTGGCGGATCTAAAATTTCTAGAATGGAGATAGGAGAAAATTTCTCAGGTACGATAGGTAATTTTAAAACATATTCTACAGTAATGTCTTCAAAGGAAAGAAGAAGAACTATAAATATATTATCTGATTAACATCTATCAGCTAATGATATGTTTTTAACTAAAAATTAACCTTACCATAGTTAGTATTATAAAAATTAAAATTTCATAGATGGCGCGGTACTTTTGGTTGGGTCATTATTCATTATCATATTATTATTATAGACACAAACTATGTCGCTACCACTTCTCAAAGTAAATTGCGAAGTAACTATTTCGGTAATAATATAAGATCCAGCAACGCGGTAATTTACTAATGTTTCATAACCGGAGGAGTCAACTGCATATATTGCTGGAATTTCTCCATTCTTTTTACTGAATTGGAAATATGTAAATTCTCCATTATCAAAAATTTTAATTGGCGCTATAATTCTAGAACCAGTGAACTCATATGAAAAATTATAATTGGCAACTTTTCTCATATCTGGCTCATCAGATGGGTTAGATTTGGGGAAATTAACAATATTTTTACTCTCTCCATCTGGATAAATAAACTTAACTAAAAATACTAAATCCTCATCATTGATACCATAAGCTTCCCTACCAACTAATTCAAAATGATATACACGACCACCTTTGCTTCCAGTTGTAAAAACAGTCATGTTAGTTTCAGCGTTATTTTCAATTGGTTTAAGAAATAACCTATTACCAGAAGATTCATGCATCCATAAATTAGAATTTCCCATTGTTACTAATGAGATTGATTCACCTTCTGCAAATTCTATAAAACCCAAATAAGTATAATGTCCAGTATATCTATATACTTCGTTTGGATTATAAATAAAAGATCTAAATTTTTTTTCACTACCTAAGAATCTAGGTTCTTGTGCTGAATAAGAATTATTGCTAAAATAAAATAATATTATAGTTAGGATTATTAATTTATTTATTAAATATTTTGTATTTTTAATAAACATTTATATTTTTAATTTTCAAAGTTATTTACAGTAAAATCTAATTGTTTTTTTAAATCACCAGATTTTTCATTAATGCCAAAGAATGTAAATGATATTCTTACTTTTTTATTAGAAATTCTTTTCACTCCACCAACATATTGGTTTATTTTATAATTGATTATTGCCTCCTTTGCAATATTAATATACAGAAAATCTTGGGCAATTTTAAGTAAGTTTTTATTTTTTTCTTTAGTAAAAGATACGGATATGATGTCAACTTCACTGTAAGAATCTTTACCAAAGAATCGAACTGGACTAGTTGGGTTTGACCTATCAAAAAATTTTTTAAATTTCCTATATTCTTTAGATGAAGAATTATTTCTAATAAACTCTAATTTTTTATTTATATCATTAATATCTCCTGATCTAAAATCATAAGACTCTCTACGAGTGATATAATTTTCTATTAAATATCTTACAACCATATCATTGATTGACATGACTTCTGTATCATATGGTTTTCTAAGGCTTTTAATTAATGGAAAATGAGTAGTAGAATCTTTGGTGCTAATTAATATAGGTAATGATTGCTTAATAGGCAGTAATTTTGATATTTCGATGGTTACAATATATAATATTAGGCTAGTAAAAAATAATATTACTATTAAGAAAGTCCTATGACACCTTGGAGTTATATAATTTGATAAATAATGTTTTAATGAATCTTTAAAATACAATTTATTGTCAACCATATCGCTAACATAGTCATTATATAACTTTTGTTGTTCCTGATCAAATTTCTTATTACTCATGTAATTTATTAGATATTATTTTATAGCATTCATCTAATTTATTCTTATTAAAGGAGCGAAAAACAATTGAAGTTCCACCAAAAAACGGGTAGCTACCTATTTTAACTTCTGGAAATTTATTTTGTAATTCATTAAGATCCTTAGCTATAACACTCTCGTTTGTTGCAATCTCCATCTCCTTTGAGATAATTTTATCACCAACATCTAAAAATTCCAATGAAGAATTAAACATAGATCTCATTATTTTTGGAACACCAGCCATTACAATAACATTTTCTAACATAAAGCCAGGGGCAGAAGTGATATTATTATTTAGTAATACAGCTTTTGAAGGTAATTTTGCCATTTTTAAACGGGCGGAATTAATATTGTCTCTACCATAATGGCTAAATAAAATTTTTTCTGCTTCTTTATTTAAGATAATTTTATCATCAAATGCTTTTGCTATTGCTTGCGCCGTTATGTCATCATGAGTTGGACCAATACCGCCGGTGGTAAAAATATAATTATATTTCTTTTTAACTTGTTTTATTGCGTTTATAATCTCTTCCTCATTATCTGGGACAACTCTTACTTCTTCAAGATTAATACCAATATCTGTTAAATTTACTGCTAAAAAATTAAGATTTTCATCCTTTGTTCGACCTGATAATATTTCATCACCTATCATAATGTAGGCTGCAGTAATGATTTTGGTCATAAATTATATTATTAATTTTTAAATGATGTATGAAATGATATTACACTATTTTCCTACAACATAATTGATATAAATTTTAAGTAATTTGTAGTTAATCTTTTTAAATTTAACAATATTATTAAAAAAAATCGCTTTAAAGTTATAAAATGATATTAGTTACTATCTTCAAACATATTTTTAATTTTTTCTACAACTCTTTTACCCTCACTGTCGCTTTCTGCCTTTAGTCTATCTTTAATATCTGATTTAGCATTTTTGTTAGCATCTAATAAAGCTTGTTTTATTTTTTTTTCATCAAGTTCGTTACTCCAGTTTATTTCAACTTTTTTTTCTTGTCCAGATTCTTGTTCAAAAGCCAATATTGTTAATAACCCATCGGCATCAATGGTAAAGTCAACTCTTACCTTAATTTGACCAGATTCTTTTTTTGGTAGATTTTTAATTTCAAAATTAATTAGTGAAATGCAATCTTTTGCTAACTCTCTTTCCCCTTGCACTATGTGAAATTTCATTCCAGTTTGTCCATCAGCATAGGTTGTAAATTCTTTAGATTTTGTAATTGGAATAGGACTGTTACGATATATAATTTTCTCTACAATACCTCCCATAGTTTCAAGACCAACAGATAATGGGACAACATCAAGCAGTAGGTTATTAGAGCCAAAAGTTAAAGAATGAGCCTGAATAGCTGAGCCCATTGCCACAATTTCATCTGGATTAAGATTGGTAAATAATTTTTTTTCACCAAAAGTTTCAGATAGTTTTTGATAAATTAGAGGTAATTTGGTTGATCCTCCCACAAGAATAATAGAATCAATATCTGTATTTTTTAACTCAAGATCTTTGATTAAATTTTTAGTTAAACTGATAGTTTTATTAATTAGGTATTTTGATAACTCTTTAAATTCTTTTAAAGTAAGTGAGAAGTTATAATTTTGATCTGAAATTGTAATATTTTTAATAACTTTATTAGAATTTATAAAATTTTCTTTAATTTTTTTTGATATTTTTCTAATTTCTAAGGTCTGATTTTGTGTTAAATTTGTTAATTGAAGATCTTTAATAATTTTACTATAGATTAATTTGTCAAAATCATCACCACCAAGATCGCTATCTCCACTTACACCCAAAACTCTAAAAATTCCTTTAGTCAATTGTAATATTGAAATATCAAAGGTACCACCACCTAAATCATAAATTAAATATGTACCTTTAGAGTTGTTATCCAAGCCATAAGCCAGAGCAGCAGCAGTTGGTTCATTTAACAATCTTAAGACATTAAGACCTGCAATTTTAGCAGCTTTTTTAATTTCCGATTTTGATTTTTCGTTAAAATAAGCAGGAACAGTTATAACTGTTTCACTAATTTCTTCTTGAAAATAATTTTCAGCAATTATTTTTAATTTATGGATAATCTTTGCTGCAATTTCAGTTGCTGTTAAATTTATTTTACCAAATTTAATTTTAACCAAGTGTTCTTCTTCAAATATTGCAAATGGCAATTGATCCTTATTATGTATTTCTTCTAATTTTTTACCAATAATCCTTTTGATAGAAGAGATGATATTAGTACCATTTTTTGCTTCATTGCCGATTAATATTTTACCATTTTTATCAAGTGCTATGATAGATGGGGTAATTTTATTGCCATTTTCATCTCCTATGATTTTTATTTCATTACTATCTAAATAAGAAACTAATGAATTACTAGTGCCAAAATCAATACCGATTGCTTTTTTCCCATGATTATTTGATATTTCTTCTGTTGGATCAGTTATTTGTAATAATGGCATTATTTATTAGTATTTCGAGAGGTTTTTATATTAATTATTTCCACTACAAGTGCAAAGAATAGAGAGAAATATAAATAATTTTTATTAACCTGGAATGATAATCCCGATAATACCAACATTACACCTATCATAAGTATAAAAGCTAATGCTAAACTTTTCAAAGTAGGATATTTATCAATAAAATGTGAAATTTTCCCTGACAAGAAAAGCATAGCAATCATAGATATAATTATGGCTATAATTATAATCCATATTTTATCAGTAACACCAATAGCTGTGATAATTGAATCCACTGAAAACACTAGATCAATCATCATAATTTGTGTAATTGCACCAGATAAAGTCGATTTTATTTGGAATTTAACCTCTTTCTTTTTGGTGTTTTTTAGGTCTAGCATAATTTCAGCAAAAGAAGTGTGAATCAAAAATAGACCGCCAAAAAATAATATAAGATTTTTATATGAAAAATCTATTTCAAATAATGAAAAAGCTGGTTTGGTAAGAGACATTATCCATCCTAAAGCAAAAAGCATGGCACAACGCAAAATTAANGCCAATANANTNCNAAAATATCTAGCTTTTTTACGTAATTTTGCAGGTAATTTTTGTACTGATATTGATATAAAAATAATATTATCAATACCAAGAATAATTTCTAACAAGGTTAGTGTTACTAGCACTAATAATGTTTCAAATCCAAATACCTCCATTTACTTTTTTATAAATCTTTAAATTTATTATAACAAACTAGGGTTGTTATGTAGTTTGTTTTATCATGTTTGCGCTTGGAATCTAATTTTTGTGATTTCGTATATTTCTTTTATAGATAAAAAATCATTTTATACCATTTTCAAGTTAAAATAGCATTATTCTTTAGATTAATCATATCATGATTGTTTTCTATAATATTGGCAAGTTCTAATTGAATCAAGATAATATTTACAATATTAATGGGAATCTGGGTAAATGATATAAGTTCTTCTACAGAGGTGGGGCTATGGCTTAAATTTCTTAGCATTTCTTTTTTTGCAGAATTTAATTCATTTTCGCTTGGAATTTTTGGAGATAACCCTTGAAATTCTATTTCATTACTATCGCAAAATTCTAGATTATCATTTATTTTTACTGGAATTTCACTCATTATGTCTTCAGCATTTTCAATTAATTTTGCTCCTTCCTTAATTAATCGGTTTGAACCTTTACATCTTGGATCAAAAGGAGATCCTGGAACTGCAAAAATTTCTCTATTTTGTTCTATTGCATATCTAGCAGTAATTAATGTACCAGATCTAAGACTTGCTTCAACAACTATTAAAGCTAATGAAATACCAGATATTATTCTGTTTCTTTTGGGGAAATTAATAGATTTTGGTAAGGATTTGAGTGGGTTTTCTGAAATTATAAGACCATTTTCTAATATTTTATTATATAAATCTTTATTTTCCTTAGGATATATGTTGTCAACTCCGCCAGCAAGAACAGCAATAGTGCCATTATTAAGGGCTCCTTGGTGTGCGTAAGTATCAATTCCTCTTGCCATACCTGATCCAATAACCACATCATATTTGCCAAGATCATTAGAAATTTTATAAGCAAATTTTTGACCATTAAAAGATGAGTTTCTAGGACCAACAATTGATAAAATATTTTTATTAAGAAGTTTTATATTTCCTCGACAGGTGATAATAGGAGGAGGGTCGTAGATTTCTTTTAGTAACTTTGGATAATTTTTATCACAAAAGCATATAATTTGAGCTCCTACTTTTTGTGTTTCTTCATATTCTTTTTCAAAAAGATTTTTATCAAATGTTTTTAACGGCCTTTTAGCACCTCCTTGTTGAGCAAAGTTAGGTAAATTTTTTAATGCTAACTCTAAAGAATTAAAGATATCCAATATTCTAAAAAATGTTTTAGGGCCAACATTATTTGTTCTGGCTAATCTTAACCAATCTATTTGATCTTTTTCAGTTAATTTTTGTATTTTTTTATAAACCATAGCGATTTTAATATGATTTTGATTTTATATTNTTTAATAAAAATTATTTTAACGATAGTAAAATCTATTAGCTGCGTCACTGTAACTTAAAAATAAAAATGTGTACGAATATCCAAAAAGATAAAGATAGTTTAAATTTAGAATAATACTAATCATATGTTCTATTGTTTTGTATAGGGAAAATAGACTTAACAAGCTCTATAATTTTTTGTCTTAAATTGTGGTCTTTCACTCGATTAAAACTTTTAATCAGATCAACCACTTCCTGATTTTTAATTTTTTCTATTTCTATTAACTCTTCTTCTTCTTGACCACGGAAATTATAGTAATCATTGTCAATTTCATAATCTTTAAAAAAATCACTTATGGGTTTTTGTAAAATACGAGAAAACTCATATAATCTACTAGCGCTAATACGATTGTATCCTTCTTCATATTTTTGAATTTGTTGACCTGTAACTCCAACTAAAGAACCTAATTCATCCATTGACACTCCAAGGGAATTGCGAATTTTTCTTAGTTTTTTGCCAACATAAATATCAACTGGACTTTCACATAATCTTTTATCTTTATATTTTTTATTCTTAGAAAATATTTGTCTTAAGATCTCTAATTTTTCTTCTTCTGTATAGGGTTCTCTTTTTTTGGTCATTTTAGTGGTATTTAATGTTTTAATTAGTGTAAAGAATTTATATCATATGTTTAGGTTCATATTATTGGTGGTAATTACAAATTATTTTTACTTAATCTAATAATTTTACCCTCACCAGAGCTTCTACTATCTAATATTTGATATTTATAATTTTTTAATTGTTTTTTACAAAAATCTAATTCCTTTTCTAAATTCTTTCCTTTTAAAAGCAAGTAATAAGTCTGATCTTTTAGTAAATTCTGTGAAATATTTAGTAATTTATCTAAGGGAGCAAAAGCTCTGGAGGTAATTACATCAAATTTTATATTTTTAATATCATCGATATTTTTTTCCAAAATATTAATTTGATTTGGAGAAGTTTTTCTTACTTCTCTCAGAAATTGGCATTTTCTAGGAGATTTTTCTATTAAATATATATTTTTTATACCTAAAATTGATAAAATAATTCCAGGAAACCCAGCTCCTGTTCCTAAATCTGCTATCACTAATTCTTTGTCAGTAATAAATTCTAATAATTGTGCTGAATCAAGAATATGTCTCATCCAAATATTGTCAATGGTTGACGAGCCAATTAGATTGATCTTTTTATTATATTCTAGTAGAAATGATATAAATTTTTCTAAATTATTAATTTCTTCATTGGTAATGTTATGAAATTTAGAAATTTCAGTAATTACGTCGTTTTTTTGCATTTTCTAATAAAATTTTAAGATTTTTGTTTATTTTTATAAATATTTCTTTTAATTTTTGCAAAATAAATAATTTTTTAATTCAGAAAAACATCAAATGAAAGTTTCAAATAAAGTTAAAAAAATACTTTCTTATTATGAAAGTGATTGTGCGGGTACAAAAGCAAATTTAGCTAGAATATTATCTCATGGTAAACTGGGCGGCACAGGTAAGGTATTAATTTTACCAGTTGATCAAGGATTTGAGCATGGTCCAGCAAGGTCATTTGCAGTTAATCCAGATGCTTATGACCCACATTATCATTTTCAATTAGCTATTGATGCTGGTTTAAATGCCTATGCTGCTCCACTTGGCATGATAGAGGCGGGCGCCAATACATTTGCTGGTCAAATCCCTTTAATTTTAAAGGTTAATAGTTCAAATTCTCTTTTTAATGGTGGTTCTGCTCCTTATCAAGCTGTTACTGGTTCAGTTGCTGAAGCGGTTCGTCTTGGTTGTAGTGCAATTGGCTTTACTATATATCCAGGTAGTGATGCCTCAGTTGAGATGTTCGAGGAAATAAAAGAAATAGCAGAAGAAGCTAAAGATCATGGTTTGGCTGTAGTTATTTGGTCTTATCCAAGAGGAGGTAATATTTCAAAAATAGGTGAAACAGCAGTTGATATCTGTGCTTACGCAGCTCATATGGCTGCCTTACTTGGCGCTCATATTATTAAAGTTAAGCCTCCAACTGCAGCTTTAGAGAATTTAGACGCAATTAAGGTGTATGATAGGGTTCAAATTCCTGTTAAGACTTTGGCTGATAGAGTTTCTCATGTTATGCAATCTAGTTTTAATGGTAGAAGGATTGTAGTATTTTCTGGTGGTGGTGCAAAAAAAGAAAAAGATCTTTATGATGAAATAAAAGCATTATATGATGGTGGTGCTCATGGTTCTATCATTGGCAGGAATGTTTTTCAAAGACCAAGAAAAGAAGCATTAGAATTATTAAATAATATTATTAATATTTATAAGGGTAAATAATAATTAATCTAAAATAATAAAATTATGGATATGAAAGCATTAATGCGTCAAGCACAAGAAATGCAAAAAAAAATGCAACAGGCTCAGGAAGACTTAGCAAATACAGATTTTGAAGGTAATTCTGGCGGAGGATTGGTTAAATCTGTTGTTAATGGTTCTGGTATTGTTAAGAAGCTTGATATTGATCCTTCTTTAATCAAAACAGATGAAAAGGATATTTTGGAAGATTTAATTGTGGCAGCAATTAATGATGCTAAGAAAAAATCTGACTCTTCTTCTGCTGATTCTATGGGCGCTTTAACTGGTGGTATGAATCTTCCAGAGGGGTTTAAATTATAAATTGAAATATTTAACAATCATCCCAGCTCGTTTAGCATCAACTCGTTTACCGAATAAGCCTTTAGCTGATATTTGTGGTAAAAAGATGATTCAAAGAGTTTATGAACAAGCAATTAAAACTAATCTTGGAGATGTTTACATTGCTTGTGACAGTCAAGAGGTCTTTGATTTGATAGAAAATATTGGTGGTATGGCAGTAATGACTGATCCTGACTTACCCTCAGGTACTGATAGAATTTATCAGGCTTTACAAAGTATTCCTAATAAGGATGATTATGATTTTATCATTAATTTACAAGGTGATTTGCCAATCATTGATCCAAAAATTATTCAACAAACTGCTGATTATATTCAAGATTCTTCATTTGACATAGCAACAATTGCGGTTAAAATTGACAATGAGGATGACATTAATGATCCAAATATTGTTAAAGTTGCCATGGCTAATCTTACTAATAATGGAGGTAAGGCTTTGTATTTTTCTAGAAGTTCTATTCCTTATAGTAAAAATGGTAATTATTATGAGCATGTAGGTATTTATATTTATACAAAGGATGCTCTGAAAAAATTTGTTGGTTTGGAGCCGTCAAATTTAGAAAAATTAGAAAAGTTAGAACAGCTTAGGGCTTTAGAAAGTGGTATGACAATTGGAGTTGCAATTTTAGATTCCAAGCCAATTTCTATTGATACTAAGTCTGACCTAGAAAAAGCAAAAAAATATTTAGAAGAAAATGAGAGTTAAAATTCATATAAAGTTAAAAGAAGGTGTATTAGATACTGAAGGAAAAACTATAGAAAATTTTTTGAATCATAATCTAAATTTTAATCAAATTTCAAATGTCAGAAAGGGTAAATTGATTGAAATGGATATTAATGAAACAAATCAAGATAAAATCAACCAAACTGTTAAAGAAATTTGTAACAAAATGTTAGTTAATCAGGTAATAGAAGATTACGAAATTTTGTAAAAATTTAATTTTCATAGGATATTCAAAATTATTTTATATTAAAAACATGACCAACTTACAAAAAATTATTGAAACAGCTTTTGAAAATAGAGCTGAAATTAATTATAAAACTAAAGGTGAAGTTAAGGATTCTGTTTTAGAGTCCTTGAACCTACTTGATTCTGGTCAATCAAGAATTTGTGAAAAACAAGATGGTTCATGGATTGTTAATGATTGGTTAAAAAAAGCAATTTTACTTTCTTTTCGTCTCAATCAAAATTTTATTAGTAACTGTAGCAATGGTTTAAATTACTATGATAAGGTTAATTTAAAATTTGCAAATTGGTCTGAAGAAGATTTTAAATCAGCTGGTTTTAGAGCGGTTCCAGGTGCTGTTGTTAGACATTCTGCCTACATCGCTAAAAATGTAGTCCTAATGCCGTCTTTTGTTAATATTGGCGCTTATGTTGATGAGGGTACGATGGTTGATACTTGGGCAACTATTGGTTCTTGTGCTCAAATTGGTAAAAATTGCCATATTTCTGGTGGTGCTGGTATAGGTGGTGTTTTGGAGCCTTTGCAAGCAAATCCAGTTATTATTGAAGATAATTGCTTTATTGGTGCCAGATCAGAAGTTGCTGAAGGAGTTGTTATTGAAGAGGGGTCGGTTCTTTCCATGGGGGTTTATATTGGTGCTTCTACTAAAATTATTGATAGAACAAGTGGAGAAATTTTTATTGGTAGAGTTCCAGCTTATAGCGTTGTTGTTCCTGGTACTTTGCCTGCAAAAAATGCCGGTGATCCAAATCTTTATGCAGCTGTAATTGTTAAAAGAGTTGATGAGAGAACCCGCTCTAAAACTTCAATTAATGATTTATTAAGAGATTAATAATAAAAATTTTGGGTGATTAGCTCAGTTGGTTAGAGCGCTACGTTGACATCGTAGAGGTCGGAAGTTCGAATCTTCTATCACCCACCAAAACATTGCTTTTTAATAAGTAACCGTCTATAATTTTTAAAGTTAAGAATTTCTAACTCTATTTCATATAATTTTTCTATATCAGTATTATTAGATGATTTCAAATAAAGTTTTGAGAAAGCAGTTTTTTTTACAATTATAGAATAATTTATATGACATCTTTTAAAGATTATAATTTGCAAGAGGAAATTATTACCTCTCTAGATAAGGTTAATTATCATAATCCAACCGAAATACAGCAAAAATCAATACCTTTAATTTTAGAAGGTCATGATATTTTAGCGTCATCCAAAACTGGTAGCGGCAAAACAGCTGCTTTTGTAATTCCATTAATATCAAGGATACTAAAGGATCCGCAACAAAATTATTGCTTAATTATTGCACCTACTAGAGAACTAGTTGCTCAAATATTTGATACTGCAAGATTATTAGCAGGTAAAAATATTAAATGCTTTCCTATTTCTGGTGGGGTTGATATTCAAAGGCAAATATCCAATTTAAGAAAAAACCCCAATATTATTATCGCAACTCCTGGTCGTATTAGGGATCATATTTCTCGTAAAACAGTAAAAATTGGCAAAATAAATCACTTTATCTTAGATGAGTTTGACCGTATGTTGGATATGGGTTTCAAGGATGATATTAAAGATATCTATTCAAAATTATCTCCTAAAAGACAAACATTAATGTTTTCAGCTACTGATTCGGGAGAAGTAATTAAATTAGCTAAAAACTATTTATCAGAAGATTATAAGACAATTACAGTTGAATCTGGAAGAGAAAATAATAAAAATATCAAACATGATTTTATTCATGCTAATCCAAATGATAAATTTGATCTTTTGATAAAACAGCTTGAAAACAAAAAAGGTTCAATCTTAATTTTTGTTAATACCAAAAGATATGCTGATAAATTACAAGAATTACTATATGAAAATGACTACAAGGCTAAGGCAATACATGGTGATCTAAGGCAATCTCAAAGAGATAGAATTATTAAAAAATTTAGATCAAAAGATTATCAAATTTTAATTGCAACTGATGTTGTTGCTAGGGGTATAGATATTGACCATATTGAGCATGTTATTAACTATGATTTTCCAAGAGCTACAGAAGATTATATTCATAGAGTTGGTAGAACTGGCAGAATGGATTCGAAGGGTTTTGCCTTATCATTAATTGCAAATTCAGATAGAACTCCTTACACTAAGGTAATTGAAAGACTTGGTATTGAGAATGAAATTACATTTCCTAAGAAAAGTAACAACAGAAAAAAACCTTTTAGAAAATTTAGAAATACCAAATATACTAAAAAATAGATATAATTATCGCATATCTAGTTGTTTTTCCTATAGCTACTAATAATAAAAAAAGCCAAATATTAGTTCTAAATATTCCTGCAATTACTGTTAATGGATCGCCAATAATAGGTAGCCAAGAAAATAATAGTGACCACGCTCCCCATTTTTGATATAATTTGGAGTGTTTTTTAATTTGCTCTTCTTTTAGAGGAAAGTATTTCTTATTTTTTAATTTCATTACATTATAACCTAAAAGCCAATTAAATACAGCGCCAAGACTATTGCCTACGCTTGCAATTGTTAATAATAATTTATTATAATTTTGTTCATAGGTTAATTTTGCTATAATAACTTCTGATCCTACAGGGAAAATAGTAGCTGCAATAAGAGATGATAAAAATAGAAATACTAACTCTGATACGTTTTCCATTGATTTTTTGTTATTTTATATGGGATAATGTCTAAAATAATATTTTTATAAATTAATTGAATTATTATATGATAGATTTTTTAAATTCACATGCTGAAATTTTAGCTAGGATTCAATTTGCCTTTACAATTTCTTTTCACATTATTTTTCCTGCCTTTACAATTGGCTTAGCTAGTTTTCTTGCTGTAATTGAATATAAATATCTCAAAACAAGAGATAATATTTATCAAGAAATATATAAAATGTGGATCAAAATATTTGCTGTTTGTTTTGGTATGGGCGTTGTTTCTGGAGTGGTTATGTCATATCAATTTGGTACTAATTGGGGATTGTTTTCCGATAAGGTTGGTAATGTAATTGGTCCTCTTTTAGGTTATGAAGTTTTGACAGCATTTTTTTTAGAGGCTTCCTTTCTTGGTATTATGTTATTTGGCTGGGGTAGGGTAAGTGAAAGAATGCATTTTATTTCTACTTGTATTGTTGCTGTTGGAACTATTATTTCTGCCTTTTGGATTTTATCTGCTAATAGCTGGATGCAAACACCACAAGGTTTTGAAGTTGGCAATGATGGTCTTTTATATCCAACTAGTTGGGCAAAAATAATTTTTAATCCTTCATTTCCATATCGTTTTTTTCATATGATTATGGCTGCTTATTTAACTACTGCTTTTGTAGTTGGTGGTATTTCAGCCTCTTATCTATTAAAAAATAAATTTGTTAAACATGCTAAAATAACATTTACTTTTGCTATGCTGATGGCTGTTTTTGCTTCGCCCATACAATTAGTTATAGGTGATTATCATGGATTAAATACCTTAAAATATCAGCCAGCAAAAGTTGCTGCTATGGAAGGTATTTGGGAAGATGAAGAGGGTGCAGCACTTAGATTATTTGCCATTTTAGATCAAGAAAATCAAGAAAACCACTACGAAATTAAAATACCAAAATTAGCAAGCATTATTTTAACGCATGAAATTAATGGTAAGATTAAAGGACTTAAATCCTTTAGTAAAGAAGAGCAGCCACCAGTTTCCATAGTTTTNTGGNCTTTTAGAATTATGGTTGCTATTGGTTTTGCTATGATTTTTACAGGAATAATGGCATCTATCTTATATTTTAAGAAAAAATTATATGATAATAAGTGGTTTTTACGTTGGTGTGCATTTTTAACGCCTTCAGGATTTATTGCTGTTTTATCTGGTTGGTTTGTAACCGAAGTTGGTCGTCAGCCTTACACTGTTTATGGTTTTATTAAGACTTCTGATAGTCTTTCTCCTGTTTTTGGGACCCAAATAGCTATTAGCCTAGCAATTTTTATTATAGTTTACACATTAATTTTTGGTACAGCCAGCTATTATATTATAAAATTAATTAAAAAAGGTCCTACAATATCTGACAATGATGATAATTTTTATTCTCATAGCAAACAAGCATCTTTTGTAAGTTCAATTAAAAAATAATTATGATAGATTTCTCCAATTTTATAGATTTACCACTAATTTGGGGTGGTTTAATTGCTAGCGTGATATTTTTATATGTATTATTGGATGGTTTTGATCTTGGTTGTGGAATTTTATTTCCCTTTGCTCCTACTGACTCTTGTCGTAGTAAGATAATGAATTCTATTGTACCTTTTTGGGATGGTAATGAAACTTGGCTTGTACTTGCTGCCGGCAGTTTATTTGTCGCCTTTCCCCCTGCTTATTCAATTATTATGTCAGCATTTTATATGCCAATTATTTTAATGTTGGTTGGTCTTATTTTTCGTGGTATTGCTTTTGAGTTTCGATTTAAATCAGATAGTAAAAAACAACAAAGAATTTGGGATATTTCTTTCCACTTTGGATCTTTACTTGCTGCACTAATGCAAGGAATTATTCTAGGCAATTTTATTCAAGGAGTTCAAGTAGAAAATAGGGTTTTTATAGGAGAGCCTCTTGATTGGATTAATGGTTTTTCAATTATCACTGGAATTTCAATGATTTTCGGCTATGCTTTGCTTGGTAGTACCTGGTTAGTTATGAAAACTGATAAAAAGACTCAAAAATGGGCTAGAAAAGCAGCTAAATATGTTTTAATATATGTTGGATTTTTTATGGCAATTATCACGGTAACAATGCCATTTATTGATGATAGAATTATAAATTTATGGTTTTCGATGCCAAATTTATTATTTTTATCTCCAATTCCTATAATTTCTGCGATTATATTCTCTACAATTTATTTTGATGTTAACACAGATAATGAGGTTAGACCTTTTATATTAACAATTTTACTATTTTTATTATCTTATTTAGGTATTTGTATTAGCCTATATCCTTGGATTGTACCATTTAAAATGAATCTTTGGCAGGCTTCTGCTGCTAGCACTTCTCAATCAATAGTTTTAATAGGTGTTGTAATATTTCTACCTATTATTTTATTTTATACGGGATATGTGTATTATGTATTTAGAGGGAAATCTGATGACAAAGCAATGTATTAGAAAAGTTTTTTAACATGAGAATAATCAGTAAAATTAAAAATTTATCTAAACAAAAAAAACAATTTTTTTGGTTTATTTTTCTTTGGATTGTTGGATTCTTATCTTTAACTATGATCTCAATAATAATAAAATTAATAATGGGAATTAGTATTTTTTAGTTATTAAAATAATTGCAAATTACTCCAATTACATAAAGGTGACTTATTATGACAAGGCAATGGGGCAATCCAAAATAACACTAATTGCTCTAATTAGCTCCATATTTTTAAATGATTTTTCATCATAATCAATATATTTCGAGATCATTTTAAATAGTTTTTCCTTATCTGATAATTTTAACCGTTCTAGCTTTATAATTGATTTATCTAAATCTGATATTTTTATATTTTTATTATTAATTAACCTAAATTTTATTAATTTTTCAGACTTAGTCATTAAGTCAAAATATTTCTTAGGATTATTATTTTTATCATTGTAAGAAATTAGGGATAACAAAAGGTTAATTTCATTTTTTAGAGATTTAATGCCATACTTTTCTTTATTATTAATATTTTTTGGGTCAAATTCAATATCTAAATTATGAAAGATAATTTTTGATAATGACCATTCAAATAAACTAATTTTATAATCTACATTAACTAAAAGATTTATATTGTTTTTAAAATTTATATATTGTCTTGTTGATAATTGCTTCAAAGCTGGTATAGATAATTCTATTAATGACAAAATTGACGATTTGTCTATTTTATTAATAATAGGATATATTTTTTTCAATAATAGTAAAACCTGATTGTCAGCATTTATTTTTAAAATTTCTAATTGTGTTGTAAAATGTTGATCTTTCTTAAGTAATAGTGAGGATATAACAGCTCTTGCGCCAAAAGAATTATGCATCTCTTCTCTAATTTTATCAGGAATATTTGAGATAATATTATGAGCTTTATTAATATTTTCTTTTTTAATATTGCCAATATTATTTAAAAGAATTGCCATAGAAGACATTTTAATATTTTCCTTTTTATTGGAATTATCTTTTTTTGCTTCTATTGTTTTTTTTTGATTATTTTCTAAATTAGAGTTAAATTTTTTATCCCAATTTGGGTCAATAGCTAATATTCTGTCTTTTAGGGGAGGGTGGGTTGCCATCATAGATAAAAAATTACTAGAAGATTCACCAAAAAACATATGGCTTGTTTCTTGAGATTTGGGGTTTTTAATTTCAGAGCCATAACTTAATGTTCCTATTTTTTTTAAGGCTGATGCAATACCATCCTTATTTCTAGTAAATTGGACTGCACTAGCATCAGCAAGATACTCTCTTTGTCTACTAATTGATGCCTTGATTATTTGACCAAAAATATATCCTATGTAGCCAGTAATAGTCAGTATAATCCCAATGATTAAAGTAGAATTATTTTTATTATTTCTAGATCTGGAAAATGTTGATCTATAAATAGCTGATCTCAATAGGCTTCTTCCTATAATAGTAATAAATAATATACCATGTAATACTGATATTAATTTAATATTTAATTTCATATCACCATTAAAAATATGGCTAAATTCATGTGCTATAACGGCTTGTAATTCATCTCGATTTAAATGATTTAAAGTACCTTTTGTCACACCAATTACTGCATCTGAAAAATTATAACCAGCAGCAAAAGCATTAATTGACTCTTCATTAATAATGTAAGTTGGGGGAACGGTAATGCCTGATGCTATTGCCATTTCTTCAACAATATTTAACAACTGTCTTTCTTTAAAATCTTTTGTATCAGTAGAGATCAAGATTCCATTTAAAGATTCTGCAACTGCCTTACCACCAGAAGATAATAATATTCTTTTTATAAAGCTTACAATTATAATAGTAGCTGTCATTAATAAGCTAATGTATGTAGATAAGGTTATGTTTTCTTTTGATAGTAAAAATTCAAAAAAACTTATCTTTATGGCAGGTGAACTATTTTTTAAATTAATAAAATAAAGGATAGAGAAAGATAGATTAGCAATTATTATCACGGATAAAACTGCTAAAATAAACATTAATACCAATTTTTTAGTATTAATTCTTGATTTTTCTTGATGCGCAAAGAAGTTCACTATAAATTAATTTAAAATGATAATCTGGGAGCTTCTTTAATTTTTTCTTTATCTTCAAATTCTAACATTGCCCCATCTTGACTATGGCCAAACATAGAGGCTAGAATAGTCTGAGGAAAGCTTTGTTTATAACTATTATAATCCATAATACCATCATTATAAGCCTGACGAGCAAAAGCTATTTTATTTTCAGTAGTAATTAATTCTTCAGAAAGCTGCATCATATTTTGATTGGCCTTTAAATCAGGATATGATTCCATAACTAAATTAAATTTACCCATAGCATCACCTAATGCTGATTCGGCAGCAGAAAAGCTTTTAATATTATTAACATCAGGATTATTTGCAGCATTTTTTAATGAGTCTGATGCTTGATTTCTTGCTTCAGTAACATTTTGCAGAGTTTCTTTTTCATGTGTTAAATATGCTTTTGCAGATTCAATAAGATTTGGTATTAAATCATATCTTCTTTTCATTTGTACATCAATTTGGGCAAATGAATTTTTAAAACGATTTTTTAAAGAAACTAATTTATTATAAATAGTAATTATATATATCACTAATAAAGATATAACTATAATTGTTATTATTGTGGTGCTTGACATAATTTTAAAATTTAGCTATTAGTTTTCATAATTATCTTTTACAAATTGATTTAATAATGCAACACCAAAGCCAGTTGCACCTTTGACAGAAGTTGGGTCACCTTTACCTTTCCAAGCAACACCAGCAATATCTAAATGAGCCCATTTAGTATTACCAATAAATCTTTTTAAAAATTGTGCAGCTGTTGTACTACCCGCGCCTCTACCTGATCCAACATTTTTCATATCAGCAATGTCAGAGTCAATCATTTTATCGTAATCATTACCAATTGGCATTTGCCATAATTTATCACCAGATTTTTTACCTGACTCAATTAATTTTTGAGCAAATTTATCATCATTTGCAAATAATCCACCATAAATATCAGCAAGGGAAACAATAACAGCGCCTGTAAGGGTTGCTAAATCAATAATAAATTCAGGCTTAAATTTTTCATTAGTGTAGTATAAGGCATCTGCTAAAACTAATCTACCCTCGGCATCAGTATTGATAATTTCTATTGTCTGACCTGACATTGAAGTTACAACATCTCCAGGTTTTTGTGCTGTACTTGATGGCATGTTTTCAACCAAACCAACAACACCAACTGCATTAACTTTTGCCTTTCTTTGAGCTAAAAGTTTTAACAAGGACACAACAACAGCAGAACCACCCATATCAGTTTTCATATCTTCCATATTATTAGATGGTTTGATAGAAATACCCCCAGTATCAAAAGTAACACCTTTACCAACAAAGGCTAGAGGTTTGGAATGATCTCCTGCACCATCCCATTTTAAAACTACTAATTTTGAACCATAAGCGCTTCCTTGACCAACACCTAAAAGAGCTTTCATACCAAGACCTCTCATCTCTTCTTCACCTAAAACTTCAACTTTTAAACCATATTTTGTTAATTCTTGACAAATTATTGCATAATTTTCAGGATTTAACTCATTAGAAGGTTCTGATACCAAATCACGTGCAAAGCAGATATTTTCTGCAATTAATTGATATGATTTAAAAGAATTCTCAGATTTCTTTTGATCATCGACAATAATATTAATATTTTTTGCTACAATATTTTTTGATTTTTTTTTATCAACAAAATATTTATTAAATCTATAGCTTTTTAAAGTAATTCCAAATGCGATATTTGAAATAATACCATAATCATTCTCAAGATTATTGACATTACAATCAAAACCATCAGAAATAATTAATGTAGATGATTTTATCTTATTTCCATTGATATAATTTGATATTAGACCACCAATTTCTTTTGAAATATTATCATTAATTTCTGCTTTTTTACCCAGACCAATTAATATAATATTTTTTTCTTGATAGCTAAGGCGACAAACTTCACCTTTTTTAGCAGAAAAATCATAATTTTCTTTTGCTTTTTTTATTAAATCATTGTTAGATTGCTTTACATCTTCAAATTTTTGGCAAATAATAATATCATTATCTACGATATGGTTAAAATCTAATATTTCTTGAAAATTGATCTTCATGGTTTATCTATTGGTTTTTAATCTGGTTAATATATTATTCATTTTCAAAAAAATGTCATAATAAATGATATTTAACTTTAAATAAATTATAGTTGCAACTTTTTAATATGAAATTTTTATTAATAATTTTCATATCTTTATTCTTAACCAACAATGTATTTGCTGGTAAATATTCCTTCTTTACTGATTCTGACTATTTTTTATTGGCTGATAGAGATAGTGGTGAAATATTAATCAGTAAAAATAAGGATGAGAAGATTAGTCCATCTTCTATGACAAAATTAATGACAGCTTACGTTATCTTTGATCAATTAAAAAAGGGCAATATCAATCTGGATGAAGAATGTCAAATTAGCATTGATGCTTGGCGTAAAAGGGGATCGACTATGTTTCTTAATATTGGTGATATTGTTACAATTGAAAAATTAATTAATGGCTTAATTGTTATTTCTGGTAATGATGCATCGGTAGCCCTTGCCCAAGCAACTTCAAAAACAGAAGATGATTTTGTTGAATTGATGAATCGAACTGCTAATGAAATTGGATTACATAATAGTAATTTTAAAAACCCTCATGGCTTAAATGAAGATAATCATCACACAACCCTAAATGATTTATTTATTTTAACAAAAAGAATTTGGTTAGATTTTCCTGAATTCATGCCAATTTTTGCTAAAAAAAGTTACAGTTACGGAAATATTAGGCAAAAAAATCGTAATCCATTGATTTCTTCTGATTATATTGGAGCTATTGGTATGAAGACTGGTTATACAGAAGCGGGGGGGTATGGTGTTGTTGGAACGGCTGCAAGAGGAAATAGAAGATTAATTGCTATTACCAACGGTAATAAAACTAAGCAAAAAAGAGCTAAAATAATTAAATCTTTATTAGATTACGGATTTGATAGATTTAAAAAAATAACTATTTTTAATGAGGAAGACGTAGTAGCTGCTGCTGATGTTTGGCTTGGTAAAAAAAATAAGGTCAATTTAATTACTAAAGAACAAATAGCTATTACCATACCAAAATACCACAAAATTGATGAGATAGAATTATTTGTCAAATATAAGCAACCACTTACTCCGATATTAGTTAAAGGTGAAAAACTAGGAGAATTGATTGTAAAGTTCTCTGGTGAGGAGATCTTAACAAGTTCAGTTTTTGCTGGAGAAGATATTGGGCATGCTGGTTATTTTACAAAATTACACAAAATCATCTCATATAGAATAAATAATTTTTTAAAAAAGTAGTTGACAGTTGTTAAATAATCTTTGAAAATTTATTATCAAAGCACAGCACTATTTGATTTTTTAATAACTTTTTATAAAAAATTAATTTAATTATTTATTTCAAGTTTTATCAAAAAATAGTGTAGTAAGAAAATTAAAATTTTACTAAGCTAAGCCTTTCTATAATAGAGGTATAAAATTATAATATATCATTCCTTGGTAGCTCAGTGGTAGAGCAGTTGACTGTTAATCAATTGGTCGGGGGTTCGAATCCCTCCCGAGGAGCCATTCATCTATTCTCTAACTCGTGAAAATCGGGTTAATTCTAGAAATCAATTACCCCTTCTAACCCCATTGAAAGCGGACTCTCAAGGCTTTTCATTTGCCCATACCAGTTGTTGAAATCCTCTCCAAATTCCCAGAAATTTGCCCATTTTTTACCCAAATTCTCTCCTTCTCTCCCCTACCAGTTGGTTACGGAGATTTAAAACAACCCTAGTTTTGTTGGCTTCGTAAAAAAATAACAAACTTTTGTGACCACATAGCGGTTAAAAAGTTCGAACTCGGTTTATTTACAACTGGTATTTAACCAACCCCCAGTTGGCCTTCAATGTTTTTAAGGGTTGCTTTAGTTCGAGAATGGGCGGATGGCGAGTTTTGTTTCGAAATTATCATGCTAAAAGTTGTAAGTTTGATCCTTGTTTTGTTATTATAGAAAGCATGGAATCAATTTTAACAGAAATATGTCTATAACAAGAAATAATCATTATGTTTCTCAATGGCATCAAAGAGGGTTTATTAAGCATGGAGAATCGAGACTGCATTATCTCGACCTAAATCCTGATGCAATAAAACGACCAGATGGAAGTGATGTATTGTTGCCAAATGGCAAAATAAAGATACATAATAACTACAATGACCACCCTACATCTAAATGCTTTGTTAAAGAAGATTTATACTCAACATTTTTTGGACAATACATCAATGATGAAATAGAGCGAAGATTATTTGGTAAAATTGATGATACTGGTAAGAAAGCTATTGAAGCCTTTGCTACAGATGATATTTCAAAGTGGCATCAAAACTTTTCTAATCTATTTTCTTATGTGGATGCTCAAAAAATTAGAACTCCTAAAGGGTTAGATTGGATAGAAAAACATTATTCAAATCTTGATCAAAACCAGTTGATGGTTGAGATGCAATCAATTCGCCAAAAGCACTGCACAATATGGACTGAGGGGGTTCGTGAAATTGTATCTGCAAAAAACTCTAATATAAAATTTATCTTATCAGATCATCCTGTAACAATTTATAATTTTGCATGTTCGCATGATCATGAAAAATCTATTTACCCAGATGATCCATCTATTGCTTTGAAAGCATCTCAGACTATTTTTCCTCTAAACATGGATCATTGTTTAATCTTAACAAACTATGAATATGCAAAAAATCCCAATATTAATGACCCTCTTGAAAAAAGAACAAATGCACGCAACTTTGCTAATAGCCTTGTAAGAACCGATGCTTTTATTAAAAAACGATTATTCAACGAAAAGGATGTAAGTAAGATAAATTTCATCATCAAATCAAGAGCTAAAAGGTATGTAGCGGCATCAAAAAAAGATGAGCTGTTTCCCGAAAAAATAATTAATACAGACTGGAAAGCGTTAGGAACTATTTTACAACCTCCAAGCGATGAATTGTGGCGCTTTGGTGGCGAGACTTATGTGGGATATACTAATGGAGAGTCTTCCTATCAGGATGCATTTGGAAGAACCGCTCCAGTAAATGATTTTTTGAATAAACCGGAACGAAAAGGTAAAATCAAACCAAACGAATTCTGCGTTTGCGGCAGTGGTAAAAAATATAAAAAATGCTGTAAAGATAAAGATCCATCCAAAAAGACGTCAAGTAGAGTATTAAGCATTCGTGAGCGTAATTTAGCTTTTTATCAAGGAATAGTGAATATTTTAGAAATTTCAAATGGGAGAACTTGGGATGATGTAAAAAAGAATCTTAGTGATGATCAGGTAAAAAAGATTCATGAGCTGTATGGCGCTCTGTGGACTAGAGATATAGATATTTTTAGCCTACTACCCAAACCAGATAATACGCTAAGGGCCTTATATACTGGAATTGTAGATCCAAGAGTAATTACAAGATTTGCATTAAGCTCGACAATATATTTTGATGAAATTTTAATTCAAAATCCCTTTACTAACCCTAACAATATAAAGCCAGAATTTAATCCTGTGCAAAATCCCAATCAATACAAACTGCAAACTTTAAAAAATGTCTTTCTCCTTTTTTGCTTAGAGCCATTCATTAGATCTGGATACATCAATTTTATTCCAGATCCATGCTGTTTTGACAGCTATATGCAGCAACAAATGTTTAATTTGGCAGAAAGTCGTTTAGGAAATTATAGTATTGATGAAGAGGAGAAAGAAGTGTTTTTAGAATTACAAAAAGATGATTTTAATAGAATTCAATCTATGTTACCCGTTAATCAGCAACAAAAAATGTTGCGTAAAGCCACACCAGATATAACAACGGAAGCTGCTGAAAAAGTAATTAAGTTTCTTAATCAAGAAAAATTATCTAATCCTTATACCCTATTGCAAGATGATGTTTATCAAAATGGAGGGCAGCTTACCACACTAGATATGTCACCAAATTTTGAAATGTCATTATTAATTTGCCAGGTAACAGGTTCATTTCTACTAACTGACAGCTCTTTTAGGTGGAAAGAAATACTAGGAACTCAAGGCACAATAAATAACTCTGATGGCAATTGGAATGATATAGAAAATTGCATTACTGAATTGAGGTATCCATTGAATTTAAATCCTGAAATTAGTTTTAATTTAAGAAAACTAGGAAAAGCTGGCAAGCTCAGAAGTGTGATGCGGAATGTTTATTCTAAAATTCACAATTTAACACCAGAAAATATAATTTCATTTAAGGATCAATATGCTGAAGCATATCTAAATCTAAAAAAAGAAGGTCTTTTTGATAAAGAATATGGATTTTCTAGCAAATGGAAATGTATAATTCCTAGAAATGGAATTAAGCACAACAATGTTCAGAGAATGATATTGTCGTGTGGAGTTGAAAACTCACTTCAAGGAGTACCAATGGCTATATTTATGAATTTTGATAAAAATAAAAATGAATCCTGATTACAATCAATTACACGATCTCTTTAAATTAATCGCTCCTTATGTGACTTCTGCTACGGGTATAATGGTTTTCTTTATTGCCTTAAGAAATTTTTCTTTAACAAGAGGTCATAAGATTTTGTCAACTTATTCAATTTCAAGTGGCATTAATACCAAAAGTTACGTTCATCATCTTATACTTGAAAACAGAAAAAATAAGCCAGAAATAATTAGTGAAATCTATCTACAGCTCGGACATCACTATGTAGTAGAGTTAAAAAAATATGAAAACAAACTTCTAATTTTAAAGCCCATGGAAGCTGTTCAAATATACTTTGATAGGGTTTCTTTTTATGCTGTCAATGATCAAAAGCTCAATCTCAATCAAGATCTAAGTAATAACAAAATCTCTAAGAAAATAATCGTCAATACAACAAGAGGTGTTGTAAAAACAAAGAGTAATAAAGAGTCGGTATTTATGATTGGTAGAATGTTTAAAAATACCTATTTTGCATGTATTTCACCCTATCGTTATAAAGCTGGAAATATAATTTGTTCCGATGAAATAAAATATGTTATTCAATTCAATATCGACGATAAAAAGCGTATTTTCTATATATATAAAGATGGTGAAATAGATCCTGAATTTTTAGGATATAATAAAATTGAGGATACAACAATACTAGATTCGAAAGAAAAAACAAAGACCTATATAAACCAGACAATCAAAGAATCTAAAAATAAACATATTATCTTAACGGAAATTATTGAGGTTGAAAAAAATGATTTTTTTAAAGATGAAGATGCTGTCTTACCTTATTATTCATACCTTAAATATTTAATCTTAGGAAAGATTAGATCGATAATAAAAGACTATGAAATAAAAGCCTTAAATAAAAAAAATTTACAACATACTCAAAAAAGTAAAATTAGCTCCTAAATCCATACCTCCTCCTGCCCTTGCCAAATTTTTGGTGAATTTTTAGTAAAAATATCCTGCAATCTTAAATTCCTTGGCATTATGCCAATTGATTAAAGAAAATAGCAAAGACGGCGTCAAAAACACCAGAAATTTAACTACGAACCTTCTCAAGTCCCTTCTTCCACTTGACTTCAACCACCTTCCAAGCAAACATGGACATAGCTTAAAGCCATACCAGTACTGGATTTGTAGCGCTTTTATAGAGTTCGCAAAATAAATTGTGTTTTTTAAAAATGAGAATATAAATAAAATGTTAATTTTATTTATAATTTTACTAACTTAAATTTTTAAAAAACTAATGAAAAAAGAATTAAGATTACAGAAATGTCAAAAAATTATAGAAGCAGGAATAGTTAATTTATTTAACTCTCAAGATGTAATGGATGTAGATAAGTTTGCTCTTAGCACCATAGAAACTTTAATGTTGATAGAAAGAGA
>JAHXBT010000040.1 GCA_020054695.1 Rickettsiales bacterium | reverse complement strand
CAAAATTCGTTAAAAGCAATTATAGTAACTATTAAATTAATCGTAATTATTAGCCAAAATAGACCTGGAGAATCAAAAATAAAAATAAAGATTGCCGCTAATAAAGGGCCAAAAATTGATCCAATACCATTAAGCATTAAAAGAGACGAACTGGCCTTAACAAATGATTCTGATTTCAAGAAATCATTTGCAAGAGAGATAAATAAGGAGTATAATGGATAAGAAAAACCACCAAAAATTAAAGCAATAAATAAAATATTATAGCCAAAATCTGCTTTTAATATATTAATTAATATTATTAAGGTAAAACAAATTAATATTGTAGCAATAGAACAAATAACAATACTAATTCTACGGTTAAATTTATCAGAAATATAACCTATAGGCCATTGAAATATCAATCCTCCAATTAATGTTATAGCAAAAAAAAAGGCTGCATCTTCAACCGTAAATCCAGTTTGTAACATATATATTGCACCAAATGACCAAAAAGCACTGGCAGAAATTGCATTTGCTAAAATACCAATAATAGAAAGAGGAGAATTTTGATATAATTTTTTTATTGATAGGGATTCCTGATCTTGCGATTCAGGTTGTTTTACTTTACTAAAAATTAATGGTACTATTGAAATTGATGCTAAAATAGATACAATTGCAAATAAGGTAAACGCTTCAACTAGCTGCTTACTCAACAAAATTTGACCCAAGAATAATCCTGAAAAATTTACAATCATATAAATCGATAGTATTCTAGCACGATTTTCTTTGTAAGATAAGCTATTAAGCCAGCTTTCAATGACTACATAAGAACCAGCAATGCAAACGCCATAAATTAACCTAAGAATTATCCAAACAAATGGATTAATAACCAATGCATGTATTAAAGAAATTGTTGAAATAATAGAAATTAAACCAGCAAAGGTTCGTACTGGTCCAACTTTAGTAATATATTTGCCAGCTATTTTAACACCAATAATAAAGCCAAGAAAATAAAATGAATTCATTATACCAATGGTAATTTCACTATAATTTTCCAATAAACTTCTAATATTTAGTAAATTTGTATTTAATCCATGTCCAATCGACAGGATTCCAAAGCTAATTAATAATGATAAGATGGAATTGAGAGTTGAAAACATAAAATTATAATGATATAGTCATCAAAATTAATATTAATTTAACTTTTTAAATGTTAAGTAGTCAACAAAAAGAACTTTATTTACGAAATATAATTATACCAGAAATTTTAGAAGAAGGCCAGGAAAAACTTCTAAAATCTAAAGTTTTAATTATTGGTGCTGGTGGTTTGGGCTCGGCTGCAATTTATTACTTAGTATCATCTGGTGTTGGTAATATTGGTATTGTTGATCATGACAAGGTAGAATTATCTAATTTACAAAGGCAAATTATCCATAATTTTTCTGATTTGGACAAATTAAAATGCCAAAGCGCTAAGGAAAAGGTGGAAAAGTTAAACCCTGATTTAAAAATCGATATTTTCCCAATTAAAATTGATGAAAATAACTTATCTGAGTTGGTACAAAATTATGATTTTATCCTTGATTGTACCGATAATTTTCCAACTCGTTTTATTATCAATAAAATATGTTTTTTAGAGAAAAAACCTCTTATTTTTACTGCTGTTAAGCAATTTTCTTGCCATATTTCGGTTTTTAAAGCTTATGAGAATGAAAATCCTTGTTATAATTGCTTTAATGACAATATTTATGATTCTTCTTTTTCCTTACCTACAAAAGAAAAAGGTATTTTAGGGTCAATTGCTGGAGTTGGTGGTACTATGCAAGCAACTCAAACTATTAAAGAAGTTCTTAATATTGGCAATAGTTTGGTTGGAAAAATACAAATTTTTGATTTTTTACAAAATAAATCTAAAATTCTTAATTTAAAAAAGAATCCAAATTGTAAAATCTGTGGTTAAAGCAAA
This sequence comes from Rickettsiales bacterium, assembly GCA_020054695.1. Lineage (GTDB taxonomy): Bacteria > Pseudomonadota > Alphaproteobacteria > Rickettsiales > UBA1997 > CAJQHK01. The sequence continues at coordinate 3,748 of JAHXBT010000040.1, read as the reverse complement.
ATATAATCTTTTCTCATTACTGCCATATTTAAAAAACTATAAAAATAGTATTTTTATAGTTTTTGTTACACTAATTATTACTTCTACTTCTATTTTAGGTCTTGGTAAGATGGTTAAATACTTTATAGATTTTGGTTTTTCTGCGCAAGATACACTGTATTTAACTAAAATATCTTTAATTTCTGCCTTGATTATCACTATTTTGGCTATTAGTGGTTATTTTAGGTCGTTTTTAATTAACTCTGTGGCACAAAAAATAGTTTTTGACATTAGAAAGAAAATCTACGCTCATATTATCAATATTTCTCCAGAATTTTTTGAAAATAATAAGATAGGAGATATAATTTCTCGCATGACCAATGATGCTAATTTGTTATATAATATTATTAGCAATGTTGTTTCTTTTTTTATTCGAAATTTAATTGTCTTTCTTGGCGGTCTGATTTTTCTATTTAGCATTGATTATGGCCTTACCTTAATTATATTTTTGGTAATTATTGTTGCTACTCTTCCAATCTTATTTTTGGCAAAAAGAATTAAATATTTTTCTGATGTTGAAGCTCAAGATATTTCAATTTGTACTTCTCAAATTGAGGAAAGCACTAATTTTATTAAAATTATTCAATCATTTTTAGGTCAAGATAAGGAAGTTAACAACTTTAATCAAAAAATTGCCAAGACTTTAAATTCTTCTATTCAAAAAATTAAAACCCGATCTCTTTTAATATCTTTAGTTATTCTTTTTGCTTTTGGAACAATAATTTTAATGTTATGGATGGGTTCAAGTAAGGTAATTTCTGGTGAAATGACTTCGGGTGATCTTTCTTCCTTTGTTTTTTATGCTATGGTAGTTGCCAGTTCTATTGCTGGGATTTCTAGAATTATTGGTCAATTAAATACGGCTTCAGTTGCTTGTAATAGATTATTTGAAATTTTAGATCTAAAATCAGCAATAGTTGATCCAAAAAAACCCAAGAAATTATCAAAAACTAATAAAATTAGTATTAAATTTGATAATATTAGCTTTTCTTACCCCAAAAATCCTGATAAATTAATTCTCAAGAATTTTAATCTTGAAATTAATCATGGTCAAAAAATTGCTATAATTGGTAAAAGTGGAATTGGAAAAAGTTCTATTTTTGAAATTTTATTGAGATTTTATAATACCTTAGATGGAAAAATCTTAATTAATAATCAGGACATTAGTAAAATTTCAATTTCAGATCTTAGGTCATTATTTTCATATATTACTCAAGATTCTGTGATATTTTCTGGCACTATTTGGGATAATATTTCTTATGCTAATGATAAGATTATCAAAAAAGATGTAGAAAAACTACTAGAAAATGATTTATTTTCTTTTATAAGAAATTTGCCAGGTGGTCTAGATCATTTTGTTGGTGAGAAAGGAGTTATGCTTTCTGGTGGTGAGAGGCAAAGGATTGCTATTCTTAGAGCTTTACTAAAAGAATCAAAAATTTTATTAATTGATGAAGCTACTTCTGCCCTTGATAATAAAAATCAAGAAATAGCTGAAGATTTGATAGAAATATTTGCTAAAGATAAAATCTTGATTAATATTACTCATAGAAAAATTAATGAAACAAAATATGATAAAGTTATAAAATTATGATTAAATGTACTAGAAAAATAGAGTTTGATGCCGCTCATAGAATTTTAGAGCATGAAAGTAAGTGTAAATTACTTCACGGCCATCGCTACGTTTTAGAAGTTACAGTAAAGGCAGAAAAATTAGATAAATTAGGTAGAGTTGTTGACTTTGGTGTAATGAAAAGAGTTATTGGTAAGTGGATTGATGATAATTGGGATCACAATACTATTTTAAATAAAGAAGATAAAGTGATGGGAGATATGATTGAAAAAACAACAGGACAAAAAATATATTATTTAGATTGTAATCCAACTGCTGAAAATATGGCAGATTATTTATTTAAAAAAATATGCCCAAAATTACTAGAAAAATATAATATTTTGGTTGATAAGATTAAATTATATGAAACTCCAAATTGTTGGGTAGAAATTGAAAATTAATTCTATATTTTCTCCAGATTTACAACAAATATTCAATATCTATAATAAGGATGGTGATAATCTACGTATTGTTGGTGGTGCGGTTCGTAATTTTCTCCTAGAAAAAGAAATTATTGACATTGATTTAGCAACTAAATTTAGAATTTCTGAATCTATAGAAATTCTTAAAAAAAATAAAATTCATTTTATTCCAACTGGTATTAAACATGGAACAATTACAGCTTTAATTAATAAAAAAACTTTTGAAATTACCACTCTAAGATCAGATAAAAATTGTGATGGTCGTTTTGCGGATGTAAAATTCATTACTTCTTACAAGGAAGACGCTAAAAGGCGTGATTTTACTATTAATGCCTTATTTTTAGATGAAAAAGGTCAAATTTATGATTATTTCAACGGAATTTCTGACATTAAAAAAGGTTTAATTAAGTTTATTAATGATCCAAAAGTTAGAATTGCAGAGGATTATCTTAGAATTTTAAGATTTTTTCGTTTTTTTTGTTACTATGGAAAAAGTTTAGATTTTAAAAGCCTAAAAGAAGCAATCAAAGCTAATCAAAATCTTATAAAATTATCTGCTGACCGTGTTAGAAATGAATTTTTAAAGATAATTAGTAGTAAAAATAATCAAAATCTTTTAACAACCCTTAAAATATTTAATAAATTTAATTTTTCTGATATATTATTTCAAAACAAGCTAGATATAGAAAGTTATCAAAATTTATTGAATTTGGAACAAAAATTAGATAAGGAATTTGACATTAATATTAAATTTTTTATTTTATTATTTAAGTCAGAAAATTTAGACAAAATTTGCCAAGATCTTAATTTTTCCAATAAGGATAGGTATTATATTTTGTCATTAAATAATTATCAAATTATTGATTTTTCTATTACAAAAACAGATTTAATTAAATTACTTTATGAGTTTGATCAGAATTTATTGATAGATTTGCTAAAAATTAGACTAATTTTATCTAAAAATACTCCAAATAAGGATTTTTTATACTTAAAAAAGCAGATTTTAGAACTACATTGCCCAAAATTTATTTTAAATGGTCACGATCTATTAGAAAAAGGGATTAAACCCAAAGAAATTGGAAAAAAATTAAAAAAACTGCAAGAAATTTGGATAGAAAGTAATTTTCAAATTCAAAAATCTGAATTACTTATATATTCTTGACTATTGATAATTATTATTGATAATCATTATCATAATATTAAGATAATAATTATCAGTGACAAATTTATTTATAGCGAATAAAAACCAAGATTTAACAATTTCTAATTTAGAAAATTTTTCTAGCAATGATCGCCAATTAATGGCTATGAACTTTGGTGTGGGTTCTAAAGTTAGAGTTTTACAAAAATATCGTGATACCATTATTGTAGCTAAGGATAATATGAGGTTAGCTTTGTCAGCTGATATTGCTTGTAAAATTTTCTGCCATTAATGATTGACCAAATACCCCAAATTTCACTAGTTGGTAATCCTAATTCTGGTAAATCTACAATTTTTAACCTTCTAACAGGAAAGAATCAAAAAACTGGTAATTGGTCAGGTGTTACTATTGATAAAAAATCAGGCTTTTTTGAAAAAGAACATAAAAAATATCAACTCATTGATTTACCTGGAATTTACTCCTTAGATTCTGCTATTTCCAAATCAGAAGATGAAAAAATTACTCGCAAAAAT
>JAHXBT010000024.1 GCA_020054695.1 Rickettsiales bacterium | reverse complement strand
AAAAGTTAAAGATAATGAAAAGTCTTTACCATTAGACCTAATAAAACCCATGTTACCAAACTTAGCGCTAGAGTAAATACTCAAACCATCATGCCATTACCAGAAAAAGTTATCTCATAACCATTATCAATAGTAAAACAATTACCAGCAATTAAACGACCAGAAAAAAGGAAAGTTAAAAATAAAACAAAAACTAGAAAAATTTTCATACAATTTTTTATACGCTACCAACCACTAATTAATACCCGACAATTAAACCATAACAATTTATATAATCTACCACAAAATAACAAATTATATGAATCATTCTCACCAACAATTATATCACATAAACACAAACAAGTCAACCATAAGGTTAGTTAACAATAAAATAATTGAATAAAGTGACCTAAAAGAATTTTATCCATAAAAATATTAAAGCAAAACCACTCATAAATATTAAACCAATCATACTTAAAATTTTTAAATAGATATTTGGTTGAAATTTGCTCCCTAATAGTCTTGAAGTCACTACCTTATAATTTAAAAAAGCAAAAAACGGGGCAAAAAGGAAAGAAATTATAGTAACAACATCAGCAATTACTTTAAAATTATCAACGAAGAAATAAATTATAATAAATGCAATAAAACAAAAAATTACCGTTAACTTTAGTCTCTGATTTTTTTCATATTCATTGCTATTATTTCTTAAAATCTGTAAAGAAACCGAAATACTTCTTGGATAAATATCAATTACCGTAATAGTAGTTGAAAGAATTGCAGTTAAAATTGCGGTGGAAATGATAATTTTTGACCATTCACCAATTGTTAAAGTATAAATTGAAAGTAGCTGACCTGCAAATACTGAGCCATTATTAGATATTTTAATTCCAGAATGATGCAAAACCAAGGCACCAAGTATTACAAAGAAAATTGCCGTAATAATAATTAAAATATAACCAAAATTAAAGTCAAATTTTGCTTGTTTAAAATTAATTTTATGATTGCCTTTGTTTTTTTCTTGTAACCACAAAGAATACCAAACTCCAATTTCCATAGGCCCAGGCATCCAACCCATCAAAGCTATAATAAAGGGAAAATTATCCCTACTCCAAGCAGGGGAGTTATAAATAATATTGCTTTGGTTGGGATTATGATTGATAATTGCAAAAAATGCTGCAAATAAAGTAGAAAAAAACAATAATATCATGAAGATTTTCATGATATTATCTAAAAAATCATAATTTTTTAAAGTAATAATTGCCGTAAAAATAATCATTATCATTAGAGTAATTATTTTTACATCAATATCTAAGCCAATAATACTTTTGGTAATAGCTCCAGCAACAAAAGATAATAATGCAATTGCACCTATAGCTGAAATAATATTAGTAAAAATGAAAAATCGTAAGAAATTCTTATTAATTTTATGATAGGCTTGCAATAAATTATTTCCAGTTGCCCCAGTATAGCGAAAACCATACTCAATAAAAGGATATTTTAAAATATTTACCAAAATTACAATCCATAATAATTCAAAACCAAATTGACCACCTGCTCTAGTTGATTGAATAAGATGAGAAGCACCAATGGCAGCCGAAGCCGCCAAAATACCTGGTCCTAAACTATTGAAAAACCGAATGATATTTTTCATAAAGAAAGTATTAAAATTCAATATCTAAGCCAATATCAACAGCTTGAATTGAATTGGTTAATTCACCAATTGAAATATAATCTATATCCAAATCTAAAATATCATTTATTTTTTTAAAATTTATACCGCCAGAAACTTCAATCTTTACTTTGTTTGCAATAATTTTCTTAGCCTCTTTCATCTGATTTATATCCATATTATCAAGCATAATGATATCAATATCATATTTTATAGCATCTCTAACCTGATCTAAATTGTCACACTCTATTTCAATTGGAATATTAAGATTTTTAGAACAAATTTGCTGCAAAACTTTATCTACTGATCCTGCAGCAGCAATATGATTATCCTTTATTAAAATAGCATCAAATAAAGAAAAACGGTGATTTTGGCCACCACCAATTTTAACCGCATATTTATGTAGATGACGAAAAGCTGGAATTGTTTTTCTAGTGTCAAGAATCTTGGTTTTAGAATTATTTATTTTAGAAATAAATTTATTAGTTTTAGTTGCAATTGCACTTAGATTTTGTAATAAATTTAAAATAATTCTTTCACTAGCAAAAATTAATCTAGCATTACCTTCGCCAGAAATAATATTTTGACCCAAATGTATTTTATTACCGTCCAAAAAATGCTGCTTAAAATAAATATTATTATATTTATATCTCTTAGATATTTTTTTGAAAACAATAGGAATAAAAATAGAGCCACATAAAACCATATCCTGCCTTGCTGATAATACAAACTTTACATCCTTATCTTCTAAAATACTATAATCAGAAGTAATATCTGACATATTTGCCAAATCTTCTTCAATTGCTAAATCTATGATTTTGTCTGCCCAATATTTTATATCCTCCTGTATCTTCATTTTATATCTTTATTGGTAATTTTGCATTTGGAGGGATCAAAATTTGCTTCTTGTAATTTGTTCATTTGTTTTTTAACAAAAATATTCATGAAGTGGATATCGTCAATTGCAGAAGAAGTAATATCGTCGCCAATTTTATTATATTTATCCCTTAAGTCTTTCATAATTAAAAATGACTGACAATAATCACCCATTCTTGAATGAATAATTGCTGGCATCTGACGAGTAAAATATGGAGCATCAGGATTTTGAGTTTTACTTAATTTATAGGCAAGTTTTAAAGCAATTTTATCATCCTTTATAAACATTTTACTTAAGGTAACCGCTTGAAACATCCACCACCAATTTTTATCAATGTCTTTTTCAGCATATTCTTCTAAAAACTTTACCATCCAATATATTTTAGATTTATCAGGAACGGCACTATAAAAAAAGGTTGCAATTGCAGGGGTAAATTTAGATTTATAATTAAGATCTGAAAGAGTTATAAGCCAGTTATATAGTAGCTCATAATCATATTTTTTTAAAGATGTGTAATTACCAAATTGATCTCCAGAATTTTGTAATTTTATAGATAAGTTGCGGAAATAAAATTCTTTATCACCAAATGATAAACCTACTCTTGATTTTTTACTTTGTAATTTAGGTAAAATATCTAACTTTGGTTTGATATCTTGAGTATGATACCAAAATAAAATTTGCAGTAAAAGGAATAGTGAAAAAAAGCCAAAATATATTCTTTCCATAAGAAGCTTGAGAATAAGATAACAATAAAACTCTAAATTTTATATTAGAGAATAATTAGTGTAACTGATATAATATATCTAAAATTGCTTTCTATTAAAATCAAAGAAACACATAAAAATCATTAAAGAAATATAAATAACAGATTGAACAACTATAATCAATAAGTCACTATATATAATATTAGCGCCATAAATTAACCACTCACTTTTAGCAAACAAGTCTAATCTTGGAATAATTACAGAAATAATTTTTGTAATAAATTTGCCAAAAGAATTAAAATTATGAACAGAATCAGCAAGAGAAATATTCATCACAAAAAATCCCATCATTCTAGATATTACATAAAATCCAAATGATGCTAAAACTGAAAAAACTGCACTTTTGAAAATAAAAGAGGCTAAAATAGCAAAAGAAATAAATATTAAAGACTCTAAAATTATAGATAATGACCAATAAAATAAACCCACTTTATTAACATCAGGTAAAATAGATATTAAAATAATCAAAGGTAATAATGCTAAAATTGAAACAATAAAAAATCCTAAAATATAAGATAAGATATATTTACTCCTTGATATTGATTTACTTAAAAAAAACTCTACCTCCTTATGATCAAATGATTTTCTAATATTAAAACATATAAAAATAATAATACCTATAGCAAACAAAACTCTACCTGAACCAGCAATATAAACTATAGAAAATTGGTTATTTTCAGCAAAAGCACTATTACCAATCAATATCGAGATGCCAAAGGCTATTAGAAGAGATACTACTACACCTGCATACAACCAATCCCTTATAGCAGTTGTCAAGATATACTTTAAAATAGAAAACATATTATCTACCCAGGTAAATGTTAATTATAGAAAGAGAAAGTTAGCCTTAAAATTCTCTTACACTATTAGAGAAGGTATCATGGATCTTCTTGTCTTGAGGATTAGTACCGTTTCCAACCTCAATAATAGTGGCTTTTACAAAAATTACAGTCTCAATAATATCACTTTTATTAGAACTATATTTAAATAAGTTACCCAAAATTGGAATATCACTTAAAATAGGTATGCCAGACTCATTCTTAACAACATCTTCTTTCATTAAACCACCAATTACTAGGGTATCACCAGATTTAATTCTGGCCGTAGTTTCAATTGTTCTAGTATTAACCTGAGGAACTGTGTTATTTAAAGATGTACCATCAGCACCAGTGGAGGGGTCAGATACAGTACCAGATACAACTGATAATTCAGGTAAAACATTAATAGTAATTTCTTGCTTTTCTAAATCAATAGATGGTGTTATTCTTAGAGAAGCGCCAATAGGAACCTCATTTTTACTTGCGCTAATTACAGTGTTAACATTATTACCACCCGTGCCAGAACCTACTGAAGTATTAGTATTAGAAGTTACAGTAAAATAAACCAAACTATCTTCAAATTTTACAGATGATGTTTGGTTATTTAAAGCAATAACCCTAGGACTTGATATGCCTTTGGTTACACCAAATTTATCTAAAAGAGCAACATTAAAATTACCAGAAGCTCCAAAAATAGTACCAGCAGTTGCTAACTTAATTATAGACTCACCCGGAGTCCCCTGAGGGCCAGTTAAAATTGCAGAACCATTAGAATTCGCCATATCCCAATCAATACCAGCTCTATATTCATCATTTAATTTTACCTCGACAATCTTTGCTTCTATTAAAACCTGGGCAAAAGAATATTTATTAACCATATCAAGATATTGTTGAGCAGCATCATGTTGAGTCCTGCTAGCTAAAATAGTGATTATCCCCGATGGTTTGTTGTAAGTAATTGTAGCGTCTGGTTGTGCTTCTGGAGTAACTTCAACTTCAGTTACAACCTCATTACCTTCTGCATCTATTTCAACCTTCTCTTGAATTTCTGTCTTTTGTTTTTTCTTTAGAGATTTAAAGATATTTTGTAAATTAGACTCTAGCTCACCCCATAATTGACTATCAGGTAAGAATCCAACCTGATAATATTCAATATAATTTCTGTCAGATTGAAAAGATATAACACCATTAGTTATACTGTATCTTATTTTAACCATTTTACAGATACGGTCTATAACTTCTTTTAAAGGCCTATTCTTAGCATTGATAATTATTTCACCAGTAATATCAGGACTAATATCCATTTCTGTATCAGTTATTCTGGCTAATTCAAACAGCACATCCCTAACAGAGATTGGATCAGCGGCAGAAAAAGATATTAATTTATCATTATATTGCATCTCAGGCTCGGGAGGGGAGGAAATCATCCTAGATACCCTTGGTATTGAAGGAGCAGTTTTATCATTTACAAGATTATTTTTCTTTTTTACAACCCTTTTCTTAATAATAGCATCCCTCACAACATCCCTAGATAACCTAGAATCGGTAAATTCAGGACTGCAAGCATACAAAAATAGTGATGCAAAAAAAGCTAT
>JAHXBT010000002.1 GCA_020054695.1 Rickettsiales bacterium | reverse complement strand
CTCATTTTTAATAATTCATGCTTTTCTTTTTTGCCATCATCTCCTGCTGATTCCTGCAAAATTCTAACCTGAACATTGTTGTTGGTGGTGAATACTATAGATTTTATAGTGACTACTGCATAAGCATTTGTACCCTTATATTTGTTGCTACTTATTTTAAACTTACTAAATATATTGGAACTTGAAGAGGAAAACAATCTAACAATTTCACGATCAGAATTATATGTTCTAACATTATAAGATTTAAAAGAATTGATAAATTGGTTTATAAAATATTCTTTTGTTACTTCGTCATCAGTAAATTTTTTATAATTTTTCATATCAATGATAGTGGCTATGCCAGTTTTTTCTTCTATCTCCACAACATAAGGTTCTAATGACTTGGAGGCTGTTATATATTTTACAAATATCATTGCAAAAGCAATTGATATAAGAGATAATATAACCATGAATAGCAAAATATTACGCTGCATAACAACCATAACATAGCGATCATAATACCAGCTTTTTACCTTTACCTCTTTTTGCTTCCTTTTTATCATTAAATACAGAATTTTTTATAAATTAAACTATGTCCTAGATAATGCAAAAACCCCTATCTTTCTTAACCAGCTCAATGATAGGAATAATTCATAATTATTATCTAACATTTAAAATTCCAAATCAACATTAATTTTAATAATAAAATAAATAAAACTCACTAACTTTTTAGAAAAATATTTTTTAGTTAATTTTATGATAACTAATCTCCTTGATTTTCAATTTTAGCAAAAGCCATATCCAGCAACCCTTTTGTTGTCTTGTTTCTAATGTCAGATGATTCGCATGAAAGTAAAATGGAAAAAACCCTATTATTATCTTTAACAGCAGAACTAATTAGATTAAATCCAGATATTGATGTAAAACCAGTCTTCATACCTTCTGCTCCAGGATATGTTAATAAGACATTATTATGAGTTTTAAATTTTTTATCAAATAGCTCTATCTCTTTTATACCAAATATTTTATAATAATTTGGAAAATCATTTTTAACGGATATTATCAATTTTTTTAAATCATAAGCCGTAGTATATTGACCCGCATCATGTAACCCGGAAGAGTTTCTAAAATTAGTATTATACATACCAAGATCCGCCGCTTTCTTATTCATAATTTGAGCAAACTCCCACTCACTACCGGCAATTCTTTCAGCCAAAGTTACAGCAGCGCCATTAAATGACTTAATTACCATGCCATTTAAAGCATCTTGAACTGTAATATTGTCTCCAATTTTTAAATGTAATGTTGTAACTTTATTAATATAGGAGATATAATTTCCTCTAGGGGAAACTTTCAAAACTTCATCTAAAGATAGTTTGTTTTCTTCAATGGCTTCAAAGGTTAAATATGCTGTCATTATTTTTACTAAAGATGCTGGGAATATTTTCTTATTAGCATCTTTTTCTTTAATATTTAAATAACCATCTTCGGAAAATACTAATAATGCATGAGAATCATTACATGTACTAATCTTATTTTTGGTATTAGTTTTATTAGTAAAACTATATTCAGGATTACTAGCTAACAAATTATGATATGAGAATAGTAAAATAATAAAAAAACTTACAAAGGTTAATGATAATTTTAACATATAAAAACAATAAAATTAATTACTCTTATACCATCTCCCTGTAGCAGAAGCTGTTTTAAAGATAAAAATAGTGCTATTTATCAATAAATCCAATTTCCAACATCATAATTGACCTATTTTTTATCTCCTTAGAAGTGGTAAAGTCATCTATTAAAGACTGAAATAAATTCTTAGACTCATTATTTTTGCCATTTTTCCAATAATATATAGCTTCTTGCTCAATGATATGACTTTTTAAATTTACAGATTCCGATTTAATCTTAATGATATTATCAATTATATCATATTTTTTGTTGTCATTCAAGCTAACCAAATATTTTACGGCTAATAAACCCGCATATTCTCTAAAAAAACCATCGTAATCATTGTTACGATTAATTAAAATATATAAATCTATAGCTTTATCAATTTTATTATTATTAATTAGTGTTTTGGCATATTGCATAGATGAAATAAACTTGATACCGTCAGAGTTGTTTTGTTCAACTAATATTTTTAATTCATCACTATCAATTTTTTCCTTTAAAAATATCTCTTGCAATATCACTGAATATTTTTGATTAATATCTTTATTATAAAAATAATATCCAATGTAGGATGAAAACAAAATCACTATTAATATAATAAGTGAGATGAATTTCAGTTTATTTTGTTTGTAAAAATTTATAAATTGTAATAATATAGCTTCTATCTTGGCTTCTTTTTGGATTTGAACTAATTCACTCATTGATAATTTAAATTATGATTTGTAAGATAATTTTTTAAAATTTGATATCTGAAATTGTTAACTAAAAAAATAAGTAAGTCAATATGGCAAAAATAGAATCTATTATAGCAAGAGAAATTCTTGATTCCAGGGGTAATCCAACATTAGAAGCTGATGTAACTTTAGAAGACGGCACTATTGGCCGCGCTTCTGTTCCAAGCGGTGCTTCAACTGGAAGTTTAGAAGCTTTTGAACTTAGAGATGGTGACAAAAGTCGTTATTTAGGGAGGGGTGTTTTAAAGGCTAAGAAAAATGTTAACAACATCATCGCTAAAGAATTAATCGGTGAATCTGTTTTTAATCAAAATAGATTAGATGAAATTATGCTTAAAATTGATGGCACCAAAAATAAATCAAACCTTGGTGCAAATGCTATTTTAGCTGTTTCTCTAGCGATTGCTAAGGCGGGTGCAAATTCTTTAAAATTACCCTTATTTAAATATATATCTCAAAATATTATCAATAATGGTTCGGCTGACTTAATGCCAATTCCAATGATGAATATTCTCAATGGAGGTAAGCATGCTGACAACAGAATTGATATTCAAGAATTTATGGTCATGCCAATTTCTGCTCAGTCAATTTCTGATGCTATTAGAATGGGTGCAGAAATTTTTCATAATCTTAAAAAAATACTTAAGGAATCAAATCTCAATACTAACGTTGGTGACGAAGGTGGCTTTGCTCCAGATTTAAATTCAGCCCAAGAAGCTTTAGATTTAATATCCAAAGCTGTTAAAGCTTCTGGTTATGAAGTTGGAAAGGATGTTGTTTTTGCCCTTGACGCTGCTTCTACCGAATTTTATGAAAATGGTAATTATAACCTTAAAGGCGAAGATAAAATATTAAACTCCAAGCAATTAATAGAATATTATCAAGATCTTTGTAATAAATACCCAATTATTTCAATTGAAGATGCCATGGCAGAGGACGATTTTGATGGATGGAAACAAATAACTGAAATTTTAGGCGACGATATAACTCTAGTTGGAGATGATATTTTTGTTACTAATAAAGAAATTTTACAAAAGGGTATTGATCAAAAAATGGCTAATGCTATTTTGATTAAATTTAATCAAATTGGTACTCTAAGTGAAACCCTTGAAACTATCAAGCTAGCTCAAGAAAATAATTACAAAGTTATTATTTCACATAGATCTGGCGAAACTGAAGACAATATTATTTCTCATATTGCTATCGCCACTAATGCTGGCCAAATTAAAACTGGTTCATTATGCAGATCTGATAGAACAGCAAAATATAATGAATTAATCAGGATTGAGGAGTTTTTATAAATTAAATTTATTTGTCGCAATACTATTTGCAGTGACAAAAATAACATTCTTTAATTTGTAACCAACCTACCAAATAAATTATAAATCTCATTTTATTCCTTTAGCCTACAGTAATAACAAGGTATCTAGTTTATTATTAACTACTTCATATAACAACCTATAACTAGTTGGTAGAAATATTAAGTATTTGTAAATATTATTTTATTTTTTCTTAAATTAAATCGGTAATTATTATCGTTTACAAAGCTATTTAAATTAATTTCAACTAGCTTCTTGAATTTATGGTTCGTTTAATAGATGATCATTAATAACAAATAAATTAATAAATAGATGATTAATAAAAATATAAATTATAAAACTGAAATACTTTCAGGATTAACAGTTGCATTAGCATTAGTACCAGAAGCTGTAGCATTTTCATTTATTGCTGGTGTGCAACCCTTAGTTGGACTTTATGCCGCCTTTTTGGTAGGACTAATCACTGCTGCCTTTGGTGGCAGACCGGGTATGATTTCCGGCGCTACTGGTGCATTAGCAGTTGTTATGGTAAGTTTGGTTGCCAATCATGGAGTAGAATATCTTTTTGCTACTGTAATTTTAATGGGTTTAATTCAAGTATCTTTTGGTTTTTTACGTCTTGGTAAATTTATTAAAATGGTACCCTACCCTGTTATGCTTGGCTTTGTTAATGGATTGGCTATTGTCATTTTCCTGTCACAAGTATCCCAATTTAAAATCACTGATAATTTTGGTAATGAAAATTGGATGAGTGGTAATTTACTTTATGTTACCTTAGGATTGGTTGCTCTAACTGTTGCGATTATCAAATATCTACCTAAAATCACCAAATTTATTCCTGCCCCACTTGGTGCTGTTTTAATTATTTCATTTTTAGTTATTACCTTTGATTTACCTTCAAAAAATGTTGGTAATTTGGCTGATATTTCTGGCTCCTTTCCTATTTTTAACACTCCTGAAATAAATTATAATCTTGAAACCCTTAAAATCATACTACCATATGCTTTTATTTTAGCTATGATTGGCTTGATAGAGTCGTTACTAACCCTAACTTTAATTGATGAAATTACCGGTACTAGAGGAAGAAATAGTAAAGAATGCGTAGCCCAAGGATCTGCCAATATTATCACTGGGTTTTTTGGTGGTATGGGTGGATGTGCCATGATTGGCCAAAGTATGATAAATATTAAATCTGGAGGTAGAAGTAGAATTTCTGGCATTTCGGCAGCTTTATTCTTACTTTGCTTCATTCTTTTTGCTTCAAATTTAATTGCTCAAATTCCAGTTGCAGCCTTAACGGGGATTATGATTGCAGTTGTTATTGGCACTTTTGAGTGGTCTAGCTTTAGAATTATACGTAAAATTCCTAAGAATGATGCTTTTGTATTGATTTTAGTTTCAGTAGTTACTGTCTTTACTGATCTAGCAATTGCTGTTATTATTGGCGTTATTGTTTCGGCCTTAAACTTTGCTTGGAAAAGTGCAAAAAGTCTACATGCAGTTACTGAAGCTAAAAAAACAAAAAAAACCTATATTCTTCATGGTCATTTATTTTTTGCTTCCATCTTTACTTTTAAAAAGATTTTTGATCCTAAAAGTGATCCAAAAGAAGTTACAATTGATTTTAAATATTCACGTGTTTGGGATCATTCTGCACTACAAGCAATTGATGAGCTGGCAGAAAAATATATGAGATTAAAAAAGAAGTTACATCTTTTACATTTAAGTGAAGATTGTCAAAGATTACTTGACAAAGGTAGTAATTTTGTAGAAAGCCATCCTGATGAGGATCCACATTATAGAGTTGTAATAGATTATAATGAAATTGAAAATATCGAACATTATAAGGATCTTAAAAAACAAGAAAAATAGGTTTTCTAGAAATAATTTTTATTAACCACGTCATGATTGCTTTGATATTTTGATTAAAAAGTAAATTTATTACAAAAACACTCTTAAATAAATATTGTTATAAAGATATAAGCGAATAACAAAATTTAGAAGCAATTAATGCACTTTTTTACTTAACTTTTAGTCAAAATGTTGGAGCGGGTGAAGGGGATCGAACCCTCACGACCAGCTTGGAAGGCTGGGGCTCTACCATTGAGCTACACCCGCAATTGGAATCATTAATCATAAAAAATGAAATTAAAAAAACAAATTATTATTTTATTTTCTTAATAATTTCTCTTAGAACTGCAGCTAAACCTTCTTTTTTTTTAACTGAGATAGTAAAAATCTTTTTTCTTTTAACTACTAATCTTAATTCTTGAA
>JAHXBT010000005.1 GCA_020054695.1 Rickettsiales bacterium | reverse complement strand
TTGGCTGAGTGCCAGTTAATATTTTCTTGATAATTCTTGATAGATACGATATTAAGCCAGGGGCTAATCTTACAGGGGCTAATCTTACAGGGGCTAATCTTTTTGAGGATAAACTTGAAAGTGCTACACTACTACCCCAGGCTTCATCTTTAAAGTTTTGTCTAGCGTTAAATAGTAATATTGGAGGTGCTATTACTAGTGTTGATCAGCTATTAAATTTGATCGACAATAGCAAAGAAGAATCTGATATCTATAAAAGTCATTTAAAATGGATTGAAGATAATATGGAACAATTAATCCAAAATGAACATATTAAAGGTAGCGATAAAGCAAAAATTGATAATTACCGTGATAAAATTGATTTGGCACGTCTATCACAATGCAGTAAAGGTGTAAATGAAATAACCACTTATAAAGGATTGAGTGAAGGATTGACTGGTGCTGTTGAAGTGTTATTTGCAAGAGGGGTGTTAAACAATGATAATAGTCAAGAGAGGTAACTGTGGAAATTGATTCTTAAAATTACACTGTCTGCTAGATCAAGTAGTGGTTTTTACACCTAAAGTTAACATCTAGTAAAATTTGTAAAGACATATTTTAATATTGTCAAAAAATCAATTTATTATGAATGAAAATAAAAATAGTGCAAACAAAGGCGACTTAATTACTTACTAAATATAAATAGTTCCTTTGTTATGTGATTTTTTTTATTTTATGGATTATTAAACAAGTAATAAATTAGATTGAAAAAATAAAGGCTTCTCATACAATCCTATAAACCATTTTAATTCTATGACACAAAATATTGCAATTTATCCAGGTTCATTTGATCCGATTACTTTTGGGCATATTGACATTATAACTAGGGCCAGCAAAATTTTTGATCAAGTTATACTAGCAATTGCACACAATAATACCAAGAACTCACTTTTTTCTATGGAAAAAAAAGTAGAAATGGCTAAAAATGAGCTTAAAAATCTAAAAAATGTTAAAATAACTGACTTTTCTGGACTTTTAGTTGATTTTGCTAGGAGAAGAAAATCTAAAATTATAATTCGTGGTTTGCGTGCTATTTCAGATTTTGAATATGAGTTTCAGATTTACAATATGAACTCCAAATTAGATCCTAATTTACAAACTATTTTTTTGCCTGCCTCCACTGAATTACAGTTTATATCATCAAAATTAGTTAAGGAGGTTGTTCGTTTGAAAGGTAATGTATCATCATTTGTTTCTCCTGAGGTTGAAGAAGAATTAAAGAAAATTCTTTTACAAGGCAAATTTATGGTCAAAATACTGTTTTTAACCGCATTTTAACAGGAAAAAAGATTAAAAAAATTCTAGTAACTAAAAAAATCAATCAGGAATTACAAAAATTTATTCAACAACATAATATTAAATTTCCTAAGAATATTATTGAAATTTGTGATAAAAAAAAAATTGATAGGGAGTTTAAAGAAGAAGTTTCCCACCAATCAATCTTAGCTATAATTGAACCCATTAATTTATTAAGTGAAAATGTTTTTCTAGATAAAAATTTTGATAGTAATTCAAAGCCAAATATTTTAATTTTAGATCAAATTACCGACCCACAAAATATTGGTGCTATTATTCGTAGTGCTTTTGCTTTTAATTTTGAATATATTTTTGTCGACAAAAGACATTTTCCTATTAAGTCTGCTGCTATTTTTAAATCTTCAACTGGGTATATTGATAATGTAAAATTATATTCTTATAGTAATTTGAATAGCTTGTTAGATAGTCTTAAAAAAATTGATTACTGGTGCGTTGGTCTTGATGGATCAGCCAAACAAGATATTTTGGAGGTTAAAAGATTAGAAAATATTGCTTTAATTTTAGGAGCTGAGGGCTCAGGAATTAGAAGTTTGGTTAAAAAAAATTGTGATTTATTAGTTAAAATTAAAATGAGTCCAAAAGCTGAAAGTCTTAATGTATCAAATGCCGCAGCACTAATTATGCATCAAATTTTTTCTTATGATTAAAAAAATACTGATATTATTCTTATTATTTTCTAATATTTCTTATGCTAATGATTCAAAAAATTTAACTATTTTTGCTGAATCTAATTTATCTGTTCCATTAGTTAAGATTATTAGAAAATATTCAAAGGAAAAAAATACAATAATTTCAATTAACTTCAAATCTTCCTTTGATTTAATTGAAAAGATTGATGAGGGTGAGCCTGCTGATATTTTTATATCTTCGCATCAAGATTGGGTTAATGTTTTAAAGCAAAAGGGGCTAATTGACATTTATAGTATTTCCAATATTTCTGAAGATAAGTTAGTTTTAATTGCTTCAAATAAGAATAAAAAATTTTTTACAGATAGCTTTGATAAAAAAGATTTAGCAGTTATTTTTAAAAGAATGAGTGACATGGGTTATAGTTTAATTACTGATTCTAATTATAATTCTTTAGGTAAGTATAGTAGTAAAATTATTAAAAAATATAAAATAAAACCAAATAGGGTTTTTATAAAATTAAATGAGGATAGGAAATCTATTATTGATTTTGTATCTGATAATAAAAATTTATTTGCTTTAGTATTAGAAAGTTCCATATTACCACAAGATAATGTGCGGGTAATTTATAGAATACCAGATATTGAAATTAATTACCAAGCCTCAGCTATCGCTGGTAATAATATGGAATCAGCGCGTGACTTCATTACTTATTTAGAAAATATAAATTTTAAGGAATATTTCTAGAAAATGGTTATTTAACTTACCTTAAAAACACCTTAAGTGATATCGGTTACTATTTTAACCTATAGATATGGATCTTTAATATTGAATTCTTTTAAGATATTAATTTCCAGTTCCTCCATTGTTTTTCTATCATTATTATCAATATGGTCATAACCAATTAAATGCAATAATCCATGTAGCAGTAGATGCTTCAAATGATGGTAAAAATTTTTATCTTGCTCTACTGATTCATTTTTTATGTATTCTAAGGATAGCACTAAATCTCCTAGCATTAAATTATTATCAAATAAATATTCAGATATATTTTGATTATTCCTGAGGTTTATATCATATAAAGGAAAAGCTAAAATATTAGTTGCCTTATGCTTTTGACGATAATTTTGATTTAATTTCCTAATTTGATTATTATTTGTTAGTAATATTGATATTTCAATATCTACACTGCCTTTTAAAAGATTAATTTCTATTTTTTTAGATATTTCCTTTAAAAAAATAGTTATATTTTTGACAATATTATTATCATATTCCAACCATTTTTCTTCTTCTATATTAAATTTAATATCAATGTTAGGCATTTAGAGGATGTTTTTTAATTAATTTTTGTAATCTTGATTCAGTAATATGGGTATAAATTTGAGTAGTTGAAATATCACTATGACCCAATAATTCTTGTAAGATAACTAGGTCCACACCGTTATTTAATAAATGAGTAGCAAAGGAATGGCGAATAATATGTGGAGAAACTCGATCCGGATCAATACCCGTTTTTTCTGCCAATTCCTTTAAAATTTGATGAAATCTTTGCCTGGTAATATGTTTGTCTGTTAAATTATTGTCTCTAGTGATAATTCTTTCTTTCTTACTGGCACGAATAATACCTGGAAAAAGATATTTTGAATGAGATTGTCCCATTTTTTTTCTTAAATCCAAATATTTTTCTAATATTTCTAGTGATTTTGTGCTAAGTGGTACAATTCTCTCCTTATTTCCCTTACCCTTAATAATTAAGTGGTTTTTAAGAGTAATTTTACCATTATAATTTATTTTACCTATAATATTAATTGGTAGGGATACCAACTCAGATACCCTCAAACCAGAAGCGTAAAGAATTTCTATCATGCAGGCAATTCTTACCCCAAATTCTGAGTAATCATTATGAGCAAAATTTAATAGTGTAAGAATTTCTTTTTCAGATAGAAATTTCGGTATTTTATTATTTTTTTTAGGGATAATAAGGTTTTTTGCTATGTTTTTTACAATTATTTTTTCAATCTCCAAGAAGTTAAAAAAATTACGAAAAGTAGCAATTTTACGGCAAATTGTATTATTACTGACCCCTTTTTGGTCTAAAAATGCTAAAAAATCAACAATATTTTGTTCTGATATACTGGTAAAAGTTAATTTTTTTTCAGTAAGAAATTTTTTTAATTGCAATAAGTCATTTTTATAAGAAATAATAGTATTTTTAGAAAAACCATTTTCAGTTTCTAATAATAATAAAAAATTATTTAATATTGTTTTATCACAAATGTTTCTCATCTGGAATGCAGATATTTATTTTTTTAGGAAGAGAAATTTTAGTTGTAACTTCAATATGTTTTATATTGATATCTTGATTAATAATAAATGTAAATGATATTAAAAAACATAATATTAAAACGGCATATATTATTAAATTTCTAGCTATTTCCATGGCCTTTCATATTCTGGTGAATTTTCTGATAATGGAATTGATTCAATGTCAGCATAAACTTTATCATTCATTTTGATCACGACTCTACCAGTGTCAGTTACTTTGCCAATGACTGCAAAATCTAATTCCCATTTATCAAATATTTTTTTAGCTTCTTGCTCTTTTTCTGGTTTGATAACCATTAGCATTCTTTCTTGACTTTCAGACAGCATAATTTCATAAGGAGTCATACCAACCTCTCTTTGTGGAACCTTTTGAAGATTTAATTCAATACCTGTGCCACCTTTGCCAGACATTTCAAAAGTAGAGGAGGTTAATCCAGCAGCACCCATATCTTGAATAGAAAGAATGATGTCATCTTGCATTAATTCCATACAGGCTTCAAGTAGTAATTTCTCAGTAAACGGATCTCCAACTTGAACGGTTGGTCTCTTATCTTCATCACCTTGTTTAAATTCGTCAGAAGCCATAACTGCTCCATTAATACCATCACGACCAGTTTTTGAGCCAATATAAACAACAGGCGCTCCAATGTCACTAGCGGCACTATAGAAGATTTTATTTTTTTTTGCAATACCAACTGACATAGCATTAACCAGAATATTACCGTTATAACTTTGGTCAAAAGTCACTTCACCACCAACAGTTGGCACGCCAATTGAATTACCGTAATGACTAATGCCAGAAACAACACCATTGACTAATTGTTTAGTTTTTTGATGATTAATATCACCAAATCTCAAAGAATTAATATTGGCAATTGGTCGTGCACCCATGGTAAAAACATCTCGTAAAATTCCACCAACACCAGTTGCAGCACCTTGAAATGGTTCAATAAAAGAAGGGTGATTGTGAGATTCCATCTTAAAAATTACTGCATCACCATCTCCAATATCAATTACACCAGCATTTTCCCCTGGGCCACAAATAACCCAATCCTCCTTGACATGCATAGTTTTTAGCCATTTTTTTGTGGATTTATAAGAGCAATGCTCACTCCACATAGCAGAGAATATACCAAGTTCAGTAAAAGTTGGAGTACGACCTTGAATTTCAAGAATTTTTTTATATTCCTCAGTAGTTAAATTATGGTTTTCAATTAATTCTTCAGTAATTTTTGGTTCTATAAGCATCGATTCTATATTTAATTAATTGATCTTTTTAATAATAAAATAAAAAAATAAATAATCCAGAATGTAATTATAAATATGAAAATAGGAGGCATTTTAAAAAAAATTACATATAAATTTATCGATCAAGGGATATTATAAAAAGAACTTAAAGATTTAGAAAATTATAAAGTTTTTCTTAACTAATGATGGGTTAGGTAAGAAAGGTTGTGAAGAAGTTTTATTTCAATTATCAAGCGCTTAGTATGATAGAAAACCTTAGAACATTCAACCTCTTGCAATCATGTATGTCTTTATAGTCGATGGTAATACTTACCAGTGCATCATCGAAAAGACAATCAATTATATAACGTTAAAATTGATATAATTCCTTATATTCATTTATAGCATAACGATCAGTCATGCCAGTTATATAATCTGATATTAAAATTGCTAATTCATTTTTATTTTCTATATTTTTTGCTCTTGCATGATATCTTCCAGGTAAAGAAGATGGGTTGGTAATATAAAAATCAAATAATTTATCTATTACATCATTACATTTTTTTCTTACACGATTAATTTTATAATGAGAATATATATTTTCTCTAAAAAATTCTTTTAAAGCTTTAACGGCATTATTAATTTCGCCTGAAAAATTAACTAA
>JAHXBT010000034.1 GCA_020054695.1 Rickettsiales bacterium | reverse complement strand
TTAAGAATTGTAAAATGATTTTTATGATATTAGGTCAGCACAATCTATTGGTGGAGCTGTTGAAAAATAAAAAGGTAAATTTATTTATTCGACAGTTCTTTAATAGTTGACAAGGGGGTGATAATTATTATAGTTAGTTAATCTTTAACCTATAGTAGGTAATGTTAAATAGATTTGGTTTAACCAGTACAAATACAGAAGAGACAACAATATATCTACAAAATACATTAATAAATATGCTTGGTCCCCTTGTGGGGTACTATTTTGGCTTAGCTCTATTTGCTGTTAGTAATTCTGAAAATACAAATGAGGAAAGGCAGCGAATTTTTCAGTCAATAGGTATAGCGGCATTTAGCCTAATATTAAGGGAATTTAATATTAATACTACAAATAATCAGCAACATGAAATTACAAATCTTGAAGATGTGGTGCCTAGTATACAATCTGGGCTATCTTTTTTAATGATTGAAAATGCTGGCTATCAAGATGGATTATTAGTTGCTATGATTGTTAATGCTTATGCTAATTTTCGTCAAGATTATCATCATGATATCGAGGAAAACACTATAAATTCATTATATAATACAATAACAGGTGCTGGTATAGATATAAGAGGACTTCTAAGAGATTACTACCCAATAATATTTAGTGTCGACCAACAAAATACTATAAATTCTTTACTAGGTTTAACAGGATCTAGTGAGGAAGGTTTATTATCAATAGAAGAAGGTCGTGACAATCAAGATCAATTATCAACAGAACCGTCAACAACTATAAGAGCCCCTTCTACACGATCAGAATATTTGTCACTTTAAGTATTAATGTATTTTTTAATAATTTTTAAAAGATGTAAAACACTCTTTTGCTCGACGTTAATTTAATTTTTGATATATTGCTTTATTTATTTTAAAAAACATACTTGTATTTAAGATTAGTTATAATTAAAATTTCTTTTTTTGCTTAATAATAGTTTTTAGCAATTTTGGGGGTGTAGCTCAGCTGGTTAGAGCGCCTGCCTGTCACGCAGGAGGTCGCGGGTTCAAATCCCGTCACTCCCGCCACTTAATTTTGTCAATGATTGATAATAATTTAATTTACAGTTACGCTAATTCGGCATTCAATTTTGCCAAAAAAAATAATACTATTACTGTTTTTGAGAAAGAATTAGCTATAATATCACAAAATTTATCTGAAGATCTTATTAAAGAATTATCAAATCCAACAATTTCTAAAGATGCCTTATCTAAGATTGCCCTTGAAATTGGTAAAAAATTAAAATTATCGAAAGATGGAATTAGTTTTATTCAAATTATTATCCAAAATCGTCGTATTTCTTTAATTTCAGAATTTTCCAAGAAATTTACTGAATTTTTTAAAAAAGATCAAAATATTATTACAGCCAAAATTTATGTGGTAAATAAAATTTCAGAGCAATATATTGAGAAAATAAAATCAGTTATCTCAAAAAGATATCAATGTAATAAAATTGAAACAGAACAAATTATTAAAAAAGATATTTTAGGTGGTGTGGTAGTAAAAGTTGGCTCTGAACTAATTGATTCAAGTCTTAGGAATTCTTTACATCAGTTACAAGCCGAGTTAAAAGAAGAATGTTATTAATATTTTAAAACTTACATTATGCAATTAAATATAGATGAATTTTCTAGTATTTTAGAAAAAAAAATTGGTGACTTTAAGTCATCTGCTGATTTGAAGGAGGTTGGTGAAGTAATTTCGGTTGGTGATGGTATTGCTAAAATATATGGTTTGGATAACGTTCAGATTGGTGAGATGGTAGATTTTGAGTCTGGTGTTCGTGGAATGGCATTAAACCTTGAAAAAGATAATGTTGGTGCTGTAATTTTTGGTGATAGTAGTAAAATTAAAGAAAGTGACACAGTAAAAAGAGTTGGTAAAATTGTTGAAGTACCAGTTGGTAAAGGTCTTTTGGGTCGTGTTGTTGATTCTCTTGGTAATCCAGTTGATGGTAAGGGTCCTTTAAAAGATGTTACATATCAAAGAATTGAGGTTAAGGCACCAGGTATTATTGACAGGCAGCCAGTTGGCGAGCCAATGCAAACCGGCATTAAAGCAGTTGATAGTTTAATTCCTATTGGTCGTGGTCAAAGAGAGCTTATTATTGGTGATAGACAAACTGGTAAAACTGCAATTATCATTGATACTTTTTTAAATCAGTCTCCAAATAATAAATCTGATGACGAATCTAAAAAATTATATTGTATTTATGTAGCAATTGGTCAAAAAAGATCAACAGTTGCTAATATTGTTAAAACTTTGGAAGATTCTGGCGCAATGGAGTATTCTACAGTTGTTTCTGCCACTGCTTCTGAAGCAGCGTCAATGCAATTTTTTGCCCCTTATACTGGTTGTGCTATTGGCGAGTATTTCCGTGATAATGGTATGCATGCTTTAATTGCTTATGACGATCTTTCTAAACATGCAGTTGCTTATCGTGAAATGTCACTACTTTTAAAAAGACCACCAGGTCGCGAAGCTTATCCTGGTGATGTCTTCTACGCTCATTCTCGTTTACTTGAAAGATCTGCAAAAATGTCTAACGAAAGAGGAGGTGGGTCATTAACGGCACTTCCAGTGATCGAAACCCAGGCTGGCGATGTATCTGCTTATATTCCAACTAATGTAATTTCTATTACTGATGGACAAATTTTCTTAGAAACTGAATTATTTTATAAAGGTGTTAAGCCAGCAATTAATGTTGGTCTTTCAGTATCTAGGGTTGGTTCTGCTGCTCAAACTAAGGCTATGAAGCAAGTTTCTGGTACTATTAAATTAGATTTAGCGCAATTTAGAGAGTTAGAAGCTTTTGCTCAATTTGGCTCCGACCTTAATGACGCCACCAAAAAATTACTTGATAAAGGTCAAAAATTAACCGAACTTTTAAAACAAAATCAATATAGCCCACTTCCTTTTGAAGAGCAGGCTGTGTCAATTTATGTTGGTGTTAAAGATTATCTTAAAGATATTACAACTGATGACATCACTCGTTTTGAGGAAGAATTTTTAAGGGTAATGAGGGATAGAAATCAAAAACTTCTTGATGAAATTAGGGATAAGAAAAAAATCACTGATAAAATTGAACAAGATCTTAAAAAAGAAATTGAAGACTTTTTGAAAAAATTTAAATAAACTTATAAAGTAGGGAAGGGTAAATATGTCAAATTTAAAGACTCTTAAAAACAGAATTAAATCAGTAAAATCTACTCAAAAGATTACTAAAGCTATGAAGATGGTTGCAGCTTCTAAGCTGATGAAAGCTAAATTGGCTGTTGAAAACGCCCGTCCATATGGAGAAAAAATTTCTGAAATGGTAATTGATATTGCCTCTGATTTGCCAAATAATATTTTAACTGAAAAGAGATCTATTTTACTTGGTGATAATGAAAATAAAACTCATATTTTGGTGGTTTTATCATCTGACCGTGGTCTATGTGGGGGTCTTAATAGTAACAATGTTAAGCAGGTTAAGGAATCTATTGATGAACTACAAACTGCTGGAAAGGAAGTTAAGCTATTTTGCATTGGTAAAAAAGCCTATGATCAGTTAATTACCAAGTATAGTGATATTATTATTGATACTGAATTTGGTATTTTTCAAAATGATATTACTTATGATATTTCTTTAAAAATTGCTAAAAAATTAGTTAAATTACATGAAAAAGGTAAATTTGATATTTGTCAAATTTTTTATAGTGAATTTAAATCTGCCATTAGTCAAAAACCCAGTAAGCAACAATTAATACCCTGTCCCATTAAAGTTAAAACTAAAAGAAAGCAGGTGTTACATTCTCCAATTACCTTTGAACCAAGTCAAAAAGAAATTTTAGATGAGCTTCTTCCTAAAAATCTTGCTATTCAAATTTATAATAAATTATTAGAAAATAGTGCTTCAGAACAAGGTGCTAGAATGGCTGCCATGGAAGCTGCAACAAATAATGCTGGTAGCATGATTAAAGATCTAACTTTATTTTATAACAGAAGTCGCCAAGCTAATATTACTCGTGAGCTTATAGATATTATATCTGGTTATGCCGCCACCAATTAATTTTTTATAATTTAAATTAAATATTATCATATAAATTTTCCTCGAGATATTCAAGGATGTCTATTTCCTCAGCAAGGGTCAATACCACTTGCTATCTGTAAATCATTTATGTCGATAAAGAGCATGAGATATTTTGCTCATAACTCCTAGTGGTTAATTCCAGATGTATATAAAAAATAGTTGTATATTATTTATAAAATGCTAAAGTTTTAAGAGATTACAATTTATTTAACCTGATGCTATTTCTAATTTTTAATAATTAGATAACTAGTGTCGAATAATACCATATTAACCACTATGAAAAAAAGAACCTCCATTATGGTAGCAATAATCGCTACTGCTATTTCCTTACAATCAGCAAATGCTAACTTACCAAAATATGGTAAATGGTGCGGTAACTCTGATCTAAAACTTAAAGCTAAAGCAATTGATAAAATTGATAAATCATGTAAAAGAAATTTTAAATGTAGATTAAAAGCTACAAGTGGTTTTGATAGGTTAAAATGCGATACTGACTTGATTAAATATCTAGAAGGCCGTGGCAAAAAGTATATAAAAACTAAAGAATCTAATAATGGTCGAGATAAAATTTTAGCTCATTTAAAAAATAAAGCCAAAATCTGGAAATAATCTAATGACAAATTTTTACAAATAATTTAAATTCATAAAATTAAATTAATTTTGTTTTATGAATTTTATTTTTACCTATCAAAAAACTGGTCTTTTTATCTTAGGTTTATTGTCAGCCTTATTGTTTGCGCCGGTAAATTTTGTTCCTGTTGGTTTTTTGGCAATTTCTTTGCTATTAATCTTAATTGACAGGAGCAACTCTAGACATGCCTTTTACTTAGGTTGGTTTTTTGCATTTGGACATTTTACTATTGGTTTTTACTGGGTTTCTATCTCACTTTTTGTTGATATTTCGCGTTTTTGGTGGTTATTACCCTTTTCTTTGTCATTAATTCCTGCTGTTTTAGCTCTTTATGTAGCTTTGTGCTGTTTTTTTTATCGCCACATATGCAATAAATTTCAAATAAAAGATAAAATTATCAAAATATTTATCTTTACTGGGCTTTGGGTAATTTTTGAGATTTTACGATCTATTTTATTTAGTGGCTTGCCTTGGAATTTAATGGGATATAGTTTCTTTTTTTGGGATTTGATGCCTCAAATTGCTTCAAAGATTAGTATTTATGGTTTAAGTTTTTTATCAATAATATTCTTCTCTATTCCTTATTTTTGCTATCAAAACGATCTTAAAAACACAAAAAATCTTATTTTTTTGATATTTTGTAGTATTTTACTGGTTTTTATTGTTATTTTTGGATATTTCCAGATTAATTCAAAGCAAAATCATTCAAAATTAGCTAAAATTCGATTAATTCAGCCAAACATTAATCAGAAAGATAAGTGGGACAAGAATTCTAGATATAATTCTTTTCTAAAAAATATTACTCTTTCTAAAGGTGATTTTATGGATCAAAAAGGGCAAAAACCAGATTATATCATTTGGCCAGAAGCATCTGTACCATATTTTTTAGGCAATGGCAGTAAATTTTTATTAAATAAAATTACAACAATAATCCCAGAAAATTCCCAATTAATTGCAGGAGCTGTAAGGGCTAGACATGATCAAAATAATATGGTAAAGCAAATTTGGAACTCAATATTTATTATTAATTCAGATGCTAAAATTACTAATTTTTATGATAAATCACACTTAGTTCCCTTTGGAGAATATATTCCTTTTTCCAAATTTTTACCCTTTTTGTCAAAAATTACCTATGGCTCATTAGATTTTAGTGCTGGTAATGGCAATAAAACTATAAAATTATCTAATAATATTTCTTTTAGTCCTTTAATTTGTTATGAAATTATCTTTCCCTGGAAAATAATTAATAAAAAAAATAAGCCAGATTTTATTATTAACATTACAAATGATAGTTGGTTTGGAACAAGTTCTGGTCCGTATCAACATTTGGATATGGCTAGAATGCGGGCTATTGAATACCAAATACCAGTAATTAGGGTGGCTAATTCAGGAATTACTGCCATTATTAATAAAAATGGTCGTATAGTAAAAGAAATAGATCTAAATAAAGAAGGTAAATTAGATTTTAAGTTAAAATTTTAGTAAATTAATGTTTTTATTATATCGTGATGGAAGCTGATGATAAAAAAAGATTAATATTGGTAATGGTAATATATTAGAAGGTAAATTCATAGATGAAAATCTAATTGGCAATGCTATTATTATTTTCCCTAATAGTTATAGGAAATATTGTGGTGAAGTTTTAATAGTGAATTTTTACTAGAAAGAAGTGGCAAGATAACACTAAGAGAAGTTCTAATATATTTTGGAGAATGGAAGAGGAGTATTAGAGATAGTAATGGCTGTATTAAATACGAAGATG
>JAHXBT010000003.1 GCA_020054695.1 Rickettsiales bacterium | reverse complement strand
CATTTAGCCTTTTTTAAATCTTCGATGCCATTTTTAAATTTATATCTTGTTGTATATTTAATGATATTACCCTCTATGTAATTCATGTTTTGTGACTTGATGAAATCAATTGGCTCTATTGTTAGATTAAGGCAATGTTTTTGGAAATAAAAAAATGGAAGAGAAAATACTATTACTCTAGCAATAGCTTCTTAATGTCAATTAAATCCTTTTTAGTGGTAAAATTTTCTTCTTTTTTATCCATCTTATTTATTTTATTGTTATTTTTATCTACAGCGTCAGGTATTTTATTAAAATTTGGGGGTACCAGCAATAATGTTTCATTAAATTCTTTACTACAGGCAGATACTATTAATAGTATAAATAAAATATTAATTATTTTCTTTATCATGATTTTTTGTAAACTGATTTTCAAAAATTAGCATAAATACTCCTATAAAAACTAAACTATCTGCTAAATTAAAAGCTGGCCAATGATATCCAAACAAATGGAAATCAAGGAAGTCAGCAACAGCGCCATTAATTAATCTGTCAATTAAGTTGCCCAAAGCTCCAGCAATAATAAAACATAAAGAAAAGTCTATATATTTTTTTTTATTTCTATGAAACCAAAAAATTAGATAGGAAATAATTAATATATTAACTAGGAATATAAAATATTTAGCATTGTCAAAATCTCCAAACATACCAAAACTAACACCATTATTCCAGACAATAACTAAATTAAAAAAATCTGTTACATTTACAATATAAAGCGGTAAATTATTGCTGATGGTATAATTTTCAATATAAGAAAAAACCATATACTTACTTAGCAGGTCTAAAATAACTGCTAAAATTATTATTATAATAAATTTAATCTTTTTCATTATTCAAAAACTGATTTAATTGATTTTTCTCCACCAAACCCCCTGAATGTACCGGTATGAATTCCACATGAGAAAAATGCGCTTGTCCATGCAGCTTGAAAAATTGGATCATCTTGGTATTGACCATTAGCAAATGTTACATCGTAAGCCATGGAATTAGCATAATTGGGTAGGGAAGCTATAGCAGATCTACAACCAGCATACCAACCAGCTTGGTAATTTTCTGGACCATCAGGAACTTCTACATCCATGGTAATTGGCTTATAAAAGCCACCACAAGAAGAAAACATGCCTAATGTTAGTAATAAAAAAATATAATTTAAAGATGAGTATTTNTNATTTATTTGGGTCATTTTCTTGAAACCATTTTATATTTTCATCTTTAGGTAAACTTAGTGATCCTTTTTTACCACAAGAAGAGATATTCAAAACAATAGTGAATATAAATAAATAATTGATTAATTTCATTTTACTGTGTAAAATTTACTATATGATTACAATTAATCATATCAATTTGATTATACTACCACTTATAAAAGTAATATAATAGGTTATAAATTAATTTTTAATTAAAGTTTAATTAAAGTTTATAATGAGTTATAAATAGATTATGGTTTTTTAAATTAATTACATGATTATTATTTAATAAAAATCTAAAATTTATTACTTCCTAATTTTTATTTTAACAACAAATTAATTAATTTTCTATAAATAATTATGGTAGGTATAATGTTATATAGCTTACTATCGTTTATTTTAATAATCTCAATCATAGTATTTGTACATGAATTTGGTCACTATTATGTTGCTAAGAAGTGTGGAGTAAAAATTGAACAATTCTCAATTGGGTTTGGCAAAGAGATTCTTGGATTTAATGATAAAAGTGGCACTAGATGGAAATTTTGCCAGATACCACTTGGAGGGTATGTAAAAATGTTTGGTGATAAAAAACCCTCCCCAACTCATAATAATAAAATAAAAATATTTACTGAGGCAGAAGAGGTTGTGTCATTTTATTTTCAAAATGTTTATAAGAAAATAGCGATAGTTTTAGCAGGACCGGTGGCTAACTTCATTTTAGCAATTTTTTTACTTACAGCCATCTTTAAGATAAGTGGTACACAACAAACTTTACCTATCATATCTAATGTTGTAGACAGTTCTCCGGCTAAAATAGCTGGTATGTTGCCAAATGATGAAATATTAAAAATTAATGATAAAGAAATAAATTCATTTAAAAATATTATTACTCTTATATCAATTTATGGGCATAAGAAATTATCATTTACAATTAAGCGCGATAATAAAGTTATTACTATAGATGTTTTACCTAAAATTAAAGAAAGAAAGGATATATTTAATAATGTGGTAAAAACACCATATATAGGAATAAATGCTGATAAAATAACAAAGAAAGAATTGGACATATTTAGTTCATTTCACATTGCGACTATTAAAACCTATGAAGTATCTATTAATATATTGGCTGTTTTGCATCAATTTGCTACAGGTCAAAAAGATGTTAAAGAATTAGGAGGTCCATTAAAAATTGCAAAATATTCTGGTCAATCGATGAATATGGGATTTATGATGACTATTTATTTTATTGCTATAATATCAATTAATCTTGGAGTTATAAATTTATTACCTATACCAACATTAGATGGTGGACATTTATTCTTTTATATAATTGAAGCTATTAGAGGTAGACCATTACCAGAAAAGCTAAAAGATTATAGTTTTAGATTTGGTATGATATTGATTTTAATGGTAA
Organism: Rickettsiales bacterium; assembly: GCA_020054695.1. Lineage (GTDB taxonomy): Bacteria > Pseudomonadota > Alphaproteobacteria > Rickettsiales > UBA1997 > CAJQHK01. The sequence continues at coordinate 3,930 of JAHXBT010000003.1, read as the reverse complement.
TGGGTTTTACAATTTTTAATGATATTTTTTCAATTTTTATAAATAAATTATGACAAATTTAACAAATGATGGAAAGATTGATGGTGACGCTGCCGGTAAATTAAAATCTCTTATTAGCGAAGTTGAAAGACTAGAAGAGCAAAAGAGACAAATTAGTGACAATATTAAAGAATTATTTGATGAGGCAAAGTCTTTTGGTTTTGATGTTAAAATAATCCGTCAAATTTTAAAAATAAGAAAAATTGATGATGAAAGCCTACAAGAGCAAGAATATTTAATTGAAGTCTATAAGGATGCGCTTGGCATGGGAGAAAAAACTTAGTTTTTATGTCTTAATAATTTAAAAGTTTCTAAAAAAAGATGACAGTTATTTGTAGATTTGCCCCTTCTCCAACAGGATTTTTACATGTAGGAAACATTAGAGCTGCTATTGTAAATTACCTTTTTGCTATAAAGAATAATGGTAAATTTATCCTAAGATTTGATGATACAGATTTAAAAAGAACTAAGCAGGAATATAAGGATGAAATCATAAGAGACTTAGGGTGGCTGAACATTCAATATCAAAAATTAATTAGTCAGAATGATCGACTTTGTATATATAATAAAGCTAAAGAAAAATTAATTTCTAATGGTAAGTTGTACGAATGTTTTGAAACGGATGAAGAATTAAAGTTTCAAAGAAAATACCAAATATCCTCTGGTATTCGACCTATTTATGACAGATCTGCCTTAAATTTAACAAAAAATCAAAAACAAGATTACAAAGATCAAGGTTTAAAACCATATTATAGATTTTTAATTGATGAAAAGGATGTACAGTGGGATGATGGGGTAAAAGGGGAAATTAAATTTTCTGGAAGGCATTTTTCTGACCCTGTATTAGTCAGAAATGATGGTAGCCCTACTTATACATTTTGTTCAGTTGTAGATGATATTGAATTTGGTATAACTGATATAATCAGAGGGGAAGACCATATTACCAACACTGCTATACAGATAAAAATATTTGAAGCATTATCTGCCAAACTACCTAACTTCTCTCACTTAGCATTAATTAAGGCAAATGAAGGTAAAATATCCAAAAGAATTGGTGGCTTTGATATTAATAATTTAAGACAAGAAAATTTAGAACCCATGGCTATTATTAATTTATTAGCACAGATAGGTACATCTAATGATATAGTTATGTATCAAAATATTCAGGAATTATCAACAAGTTTTAATTTAAATAAATTTAGCAAATCTGCCACTAAGTATAATTTGGATGACCTATTACATTTGAATGAAAAGATTCTACAAAACTATGATTTTAGTTATATTGAAAAAAGATTAAAAGATAGCGGTTATCAATTTAATATTACTGAAGATTTTTGGCTAAAAATTAAAAATAACATTAACAATCTATCAGAAATAGAATCTTGGTGGAAAATATGTAAAACCAAAATTAGATATAAAAATGATCAAAATGATCATATATTCCTTAAAGACTCCTCTCTTTTATTACCAAAAAATATAAATTCAGATGAATTCTGGAATGGTTGGATTAATGATGTTAAAAAACATAGCAACAGAAAGGGTAAAGAATTATTTATGCCTTTAAGAAAAGCTATTACTGGTATTGAGCATGGTCCAGAATTGAAATATATAATAACTCTAATAGATAGGCAAGAAATTATAGATAGGTTATGTTTTCTTTAGGAAAAATAAAAAATAAATTAAATAAGAATAAATTATTATTAATAATTGTATTTATATTATGCTCATATTTTTCTTATTATATTATATGTGGTAAAAATGGTATATTTTACTATTTTCAGATAAAAAAAGAAATTGTTCAAAAGAAAAATATTAAGAAAAAATTAGAAAATGAACTTAAAAGGCAAAAACATAATATAAAATCAATTAAAATTGATAATCTTGACTTAGATTTACTAGATGAGCAAACAAGAAAAAAGCTAGGTTATGCAAAAGATGATGAATTTATTATTTATGAAGATAAAGAATAATATTAAATTTTATCTCAAAAACTATGTTAATAATTAGATGCGTTTTGACGATACATTCCCAGACAAGCTAAAATCTCAGATAAAATTATCAGATATAATTTCTAAGAAAATATCTATTAAATCTCAATCTCCTGGTAAATTTATCGCTCTATGCCCATTTCATAAGGAAAAAACACCCTCATTTCACATTGACGATCAGAAAGAATTTTATCATTGTTTTGGCTGTGGTGCTCACGGTAACATGATTAATTTTGTTATGGAAAGTGAGAACCTACCATTTTTTGAAGCTGTAACAAAAATTGCTGATGATCATAATATTACAATTCCCTATATCAAAAATACCCAAACTAACCCTATAGAGAAGCAAAAAAAAGATAGGTCTTTTGAAATACAAATGATTATTAGTCAGTTTTTTGAAGATAATTTATATAATCAATATAATCAGCACGCTTTGCACTATTTATATTCTAGATCTCTTGGAAAAGAAATTATTAAAAAATTTAAATTAGGATTTGCCCCTAAAGAATCAAAAAAATTATTATCATTTTTATTAGAAAAAGATTTTTCTGAACAAGAAATTATTGAATCTGGAGTGTTTAATAAAAAGGATAATAATATCTATTGCCGCTTTAGAAATAGAGTTATCTTTCCTATTTCTAATAATAAAAATCAAATCATTGCTTATGGTGGAAGAATATTAGATGATTCCATGCCAAAATATCTCAATTCTCCCGAAACTAAACTATTCCATAAAAGACAGAATCTTTATAATTTTTATAATGCTAAAAATAATATTTATAATAAAAAATATGCCATTTTAGTTGAAGGATATATGGACGTTATATCGCTTGATAATCATAAAATTTATAATGCAGTTGCACCTCTTGGAACTTCAGTAACATTAGAGCAATTAAATATTTTATTTAATATTACTAGTGAAGTTGTTGTATGTTTAGATGGCGATGAGGCTGGAATCAGGGGGGGAAAAAGGATAATAGATTTAACTTTGCCAATTATTAATGCCAATAATAATGTAAAATTTGCATTTTTACCAGATAAAATGGATCCAGATGATTTTCTTCAGATTAATGGCAGAGACAAAATGTTAAATTTGTTAGAAAATTCTAAAAATTTATCAGAAATATTATTTCAATTTGAAATTAATAATTTATCAATTGATTCTATAGAAAAAATAATTTCTCCAGAAAAGAAAACCATATTAGAGGATAATTTAAATAAAAAAATAGAATTAATTAAAGACCCTAAAACTAAAAGAAATTTTAAATCTTATTATAATAATTTATTATTTTCTATCGGTAGAGCAAAGAAAAAAACTAATAATATCACTATTAAAAAAAATTATATTAATTTTAATTTTAATAAAAATAAAAATAAAAATCTTATATTGGGTCTAAATATTTTAAATTTAATCATTAATATACCTCAGTTATCCTCTTATAGCGATGAAGATATTACTATCTGTGAAATAGAATTTTCAAATGATATTTTAGATCTTATTAAGGAAGAGGTTTTTGAAACTATATTGAATAAAGGTTTTTCTCAGGGTAAGATTAAAGATTTTATTATAGAAAATATCTCTAATGATCAAGATCTTATTAAAGAAAAGATATTTGCTAAAAACAATATTACAGAACTAGACTTAGCAATTATACAAATAAAGATATTATATTTTAAAATATTGCATAAAAATATTGAATTAGAATATCAAGAACATTCAAAGAAAATACAAAATTACTTAATAGAGGAAAAAGAAATTATAGATAGTGATTTTAATAAGAGTCAGGAATTATATAATTACAAAACACAATTAGAACAAAAAATATTGAATTTAGAAAAGAAATTTAATATCTAACAGTATTTCCAAATGGTATCAAGTATTATTAAAAATTCTTAGTACTAT
>JAHXBT010000036.1 GCA_020054695.1 Rickettsiales bacterium | reverse complement strand
AGTTTAAAATTACTACTTGCTGTTATGATATTGCTAGTTTGTTTTAAGATGTTCTCACAGTTATTTTTAGAACCTAGCAGTTTATATAGTATAGATACTATATAAACACAACTTTAAAGTAATTTTTGTAACTAGAGGATGTAAAATTTTATCTATGATTTATTAATCATGATGCTGGGTTGCATTTTCTTAATAAATATTTTTTATCATAAAAAATATTGTAATATATTATTCATAAAAAAATTTGAAAAATTCAAAATCTAACTCTACAATGTCACTTTGATTTTAATTGAAATAATATGCAAAAAACCAAGGTAAATAATAAATCCAGAACTAAACCTGATTATAAAAACAACTTCTATCTGACCAAAAGACTATTCAAGGATTATGTTTTCCCTTACAAATTTAAATTTATTGTTTCAATATTATTAATGTTTGTAGTTGCTGGTACAACTGGCGCTCATGCTTACCTGGTTAAACCAGCTCTTGATGAGGTATTTGTTAATAAAAATACTAGTGTTTTGGTTGTAATTCCGATTGTAATTATGATTATTACCGTCATTAAAGCTATGGCTACTTATTTTCAGATGTTGTTGATGAATTATATCAATGTTTTTATTATGTCCGATTTAAGAAAAGAACTTTATAAACATTATATTTATTCTGATATTTCTGCCCTTAATAGCACTTCTTCTGGTGATATGATTGCTAGAATTATGATGGATATTGGTAGGATTACAGGTGGAATTTCAGTTGCTGTTAATGGCTTTTTTAAACAATTAGTTACTTTGGTAGTGTTAATTGGGGTAATGTTTTATCAAAGTTTAGAGTTAGCTTTGATTGCTTTTATAGGTTTTCCTTTGGCTATTTATCCAGTTTATAAAATTGGTAAAAAATTAAGACATTTATCTTTTGGCGATCAAGCTGCCGCCCAAAAATTTATTTCTCAAATGGATGATAGTCTGCAATATGGAAAATTAGTAAAATCATATAATTGTGAGGCTTTTGAGGTAAATAGAATGGGTAAAATTATTGATGGGATGGTAAAATTAGGCAAAAAAATTGCTCGCTTATCTTTACTTTCCTCTCCCTTTGTTGAAATGTTGGGTGGAATTGGCATTGCTGCTGTGATTTGGTATGGTGGTTTTCAAGTGATGAATGGCCATACTACTCCGGGTGCTTTTTTCTCTTTTTTTACTGCAATGATGATGGCTTACAAACCTTTAAAATCTGTATCAGGAATGAATTCTGGCATTCAATTAGGTCTTGGAGCAACAGAGAGATATTTTGAAACCATTGATCAAAAACCAAAAATTAAAAATAAACAAAACGCCAAACAAATTAATATGATTCAAGGCAAATTATCTTTTGATAATGTTCATTTCAATTATGTTGAAGATAAAATTGCTTTAAATGGATTGAATTTAAATATTGAAAAAGGCAAAGTGACCGCTCTTGTAGGTCCATCTGGAGGTGGTAAATCTACTATTATGAGTATGATTTTAAGATTTTATGATCCTGATAAGGGAGAAATTAATTTAGATGGACATAATTTAAAGGATTTAACGATTGATTCTTTGAGATCTTCCATGTCAGTTGTTAATCAGGAAGTTATGCTTTTTGATGATACAATAATTGAAAATATCCGCTATGGTAAGGAAAATGCCACCAAGGAGGAAATTATTTCTGCTGCCAAAATGGCTGAAGCTGATGAATTTATTCAGGATTTACCAAAAAAATATGATACCCACATAGGACAAAATGGCATTATGCTTTCAGGAGGGCAAAGACAAAGAATTGCCATTGCTAGAGCCGTTCTTTATGACTCACCAATCCTTCTGCTTGATGAGGCTACCTCTGCTCTTGATCCCATATCTGAATATTTAATTAAAAATGCTCTTAATAAACTAATGAAAGGCAAAACCACCGTTGTTATTGCTCATAGGCTTTCAACCATAATGCATGCAGATAAAATTTGCGTAGTGATGAATGGAAAAATAGTTGAAGAAGGGTCGCATAAGGAATTATTAAAATTAGGTGGAGAATATGCCAATTTATATAATAAACAATTTGAATTAATAGAAGAGGAACAAAATGCCTAATTTTACTTTTGACCAAATATTTTATAATATAGACTTTACTGATTTTAAGGAAGATTATTTTAATAATTTACAGCAAAAAATTATCACCGAAAATCACAATCTAGGTATTTTTGATTTACCAAATCGTTATCAATCCTATTTAAAAAAATCTCTGGAAATTTCTGATGAGATTAGAAGTAAATATAAAAATCTGATAATTTGTGGTATGGGCGGCTCTTCCCTTGGTTCTAAAACGCTTTGTGGCAATAATTTTTATGATGCTCATCATCATAAATCACAAAATAAAATTTATTTTATTGACAATATTCATTATCATAATCTTTGTGAATTTTTAAAAATATTAGATTTTGATAAAACTGCCTTTTTATTTATTTCTAAATCTGGTAGGACTATTGAAACTATCTGCCAAACCTTATTTATTACCAATTATTATCAAAATAAATTAAAACATAATGAATCAGAAAATCTTTATTTTTTAACTGAAAATCGTGAAGAAAATAATCCCTTATATAAAATTGCTAAAAAACATAAGAGAAAAATAATAGAGCATGATCAAGATATTGGTGGTAGGTATTCTTGCTTTACTCCTGTTGCTCTTATTCCTGCTGCTTTTTATGATATTGATATTAAAAAATATTTACTGGGAGCAGTTAAATTACTTGAGTCATTTTTACAAAAAAAGACTCATTTAGTGGCAAAGGGTGTGTATTTTTTACAAAAATGTCAAAAAGATGCTTTAAATATTCAAGTTTCCATGCCCTATTTAAGCCGCTTATATCATTTTAATTATTGGTATAATCAATTATTGGCTGAATCAATTGGTAAAAATGGTAATGGTATTACACCATTAAAAGCCATTGGAAGTGTTGATCAACATAGTGTTTTGCAGTTATTTCTTGATGGTCCTAAAGATAAGTTTTTTACTTTTTTAACAAGCAACCACCAAAAAAAAGGTAATGAAATTATTGTTCCCGATTATTTACAATCAGATTTAAAATATCTTGATAATAACAGACTTGGTGATGTAATATATGCTAATCAAGAGGCAACTATTAAAACTATCAAAAATAAAAATCATCCAATACGTAAATTTAATTTTGATAATTTAGACGAATCTGGATTTGGAGAAATTATGATGTATTTTATGTTAGAAACAATATTTTATGCTAAAATTTTAGATATTAATCCTTTTGACCAACCAGCAGTTGAGGAAGGTAAAATTTTGGCTAAAAAAACATTAATAAATTAAAAATGAAAGGAATTATTTTAGCAGGGGGAAGTGGTACCAGATTAGCACCAATTACCAATTCTATCAGTAAGCAGCTTTTGCCTGTTTATGATAAGCCAATGATCTATTATTCCTTATCAAATTTGATGAATGTTGGCATTAGGGATATTATGATTATTAGTACTCCAGAAGATTTGCCAAGAATTGAAAATCTATTAGGAGACGGTAAAGATTTGGGCATTAATTTATCATATAAAATCCAGCCTTCACCAGATGGAATTGCGCAGGCCTTTATTTTGTCAGAAGAATTTATTGGTAATGATTCTGTAAGTTTAATTTTGGGTGATAATATTTTTTATGGTAGTGAAATTAGTGGTATAGAAGTAGCTGATAATTTTAAAAATGCCGTAAAATTACAAGATGGTGCTTATGTTATTGCTTATCGTGTCAGTGACCCCAAAAGATATGGTGTGGTTGATTTAGATAAAAATGAAAAGGCGGTTTCTATTGAAGAAAAACCAAAAAATCCTAAATCAGATTTTGCTGTAACTGGCTGGTATTTCTATGATAATCAAGTGGTAGATATTGCTAAAAATATTAAACCATCACATCGTGGAGAATTAGAAATTACTGATGTTAATAATGAATATTTAAAACAAAAAAAGCTATCAGTTCTAAGAATGAATCGTGGCTTTGCCTGGCTTGATGCTGGGACCCATGATTCCTTACATAAATCAGCGCAATTTATTGAAGTGGTAGAAAATAGACAGGCAATTAAAATTGGATGTATTGAAGAGGTGGCTTTTAATAGAGGGTATATTTCTAAAGATGATTTACAAAAATTAGCTAATAAATTTAAAATTGGTAATAGTTATGGTGATTATTTAAGAAAAATTATCAAATATGCAAATTGAAGATACTCCATTAGATGGTCTGAAAATCATTAAATTAAATCTTTATGGTGATGATAGAGGTTTTTTTGTTGAAAAATTTAAATTATCAAAATTCAAAGAATTTGGCCTACCAACTGATTTTATCCAAGATAATCACTCAAAATCTGCACCAAATGTAATTCGTGGCCTACATTATCAATTTAATCCGGCGCAAGGTAAATTAGTTGGTTGTACTTCTGGTAAAATATTTGATGTAGCTGTTGATATCAGAAAGGACTCACCTACCTTAGGTAAATATTTTGGCATTATTTTAGATCAAGCAACATTACTATGGATTCCACCTGGTTTTGCTCATGGTTTTTGCGCTTTTGGCAATGAAACTGCTGATTTATATTATAAAATTTCTGGTGGTGAATATAGTCCAGATGGGGAAGGAGGTATAATGTGGAATGACCATGATATTGGCATTGATTGGAAGATAGATAATCCAATTATTTCTGATAGAGATAAGGGTCAAATTAGTTTTCAGGAATATTTAAAAGATCCAAAATTTTAATAAAAGATGGAAGAGATTAGATGGCAACAAAGATTTAATAATTATCAAAAAGCACTATCTCAATTATCTAAATTTATTCAAAAAACAGATTTAAATGAATTGGAAGAGCAAGGACTAATCCAATCTTTTGAATATACACATGAATTAGCTTGGAAAACATTAGCAGATTTTATTAAGGCTCGTGGCAATGCTGAAATTTATGGCTCAAAGGATACTAGTCGTGAGGCTTTTAATCTTGGATTGATAAATAATGGGGAAATTTGGATGGATATGATAGTTAGTAGAAATATGACTTCTCATACTTACAATGAAGAGACAACTATTAAAATTATATCTGCAATTAAAGATAATTATTTTCAAGAATTACAGAAGTTAGAAAAGAAATTTCTAGATTTATTATGAAATTTGGTCTTAAAGAATCCAATATAGAAAAAATAAATCAAATTTTTGTTAAAAATAATAAAATAGAAGAAGTTTTGCTATATGGATCTCGAGCAATTGGTAGTTATAGAGAAGGTTCAGATATTGATTTAACAATTAAAGGCAATATCGAATTTAAAGATTTGCAAAGAATTATTAGTGAATTAGATAACTTACTTTTACCATATAAATTTGATATTTCTATATTTAAAGATATAAATAATAATGATCTTATTGATCATATAAAAAAAATAGGGATAATTTTTTATAAAAAAGAAAAATAATGACAAATTTATTAGTAACAGGAGGTGCTGGTTTTATTGGCAGTTCATTCGTAGGACAACAAGTGGCGAAAGGCAATAGGGTGGTAGTTTTGGATAAATTAACATATGCTGGTAAAAAAGAAAATCTAACTTGGATAGGTGAAGATAAATATAAATTAATCATAGGAGATATTTTAGATGAACCCCTATTGAAAAAGATTATAGATGAGCATGATATTGATAAAATTATCCATTTTGCTGCTGAAAGCCATGTTGATAATTCCATCAAAAATCCTGATGCTTTTATCCAAACTAATATTAATGGCACACATTCCTTATTAAAAATTGCTTTATCACAATATAAAAAGAAACCCAATTTTCATTTTCACCATATTTCAACTGATGAAGTTTTTGGTGACTTGCCATTAGAAGGTAATGAAAAATTTACTGAAGAAACTCCTTACAATCCATCTTCACCCTATTCTGCCTCCAAAGCAGCGTCTGATCACTTAGTGCGTGCTTATTATACAACCTACAATTTGCCCATTACTATTAGTAATTGCAGTAATAATTATGGTCCAAGACAGCATGATGAAAAATTAATTCCAACTATTATTAAAAAAGCCATTGCAGGTGATGAAATTGGCATTTATGGTGACGGTAAAAATGTTCGTGACTGGATCCATGTTGATGATCATAATAGAGCAGTCGATTTAATTTTAGAAAAAGGTAAAATTGGAGCAACCTACTGTATTGGTGGCAATAATGAGCTGGATAATAACCAAGTTGTAAATAAAATTTGTGAAATTTTAGACAAAATAAAACCTAAATCTAATGGCAAATCTTATGAGGAGCAAATTACTTATATTAAGGATCGTGCTGGCCATGATAGAAGATATGCTATTGATGGTAGTAAAATTGAAAATGAATTAGGATTTAAAAATCAAATTACTTTTGAAGGGGGGGTAGAAAAATTAATTATAGAAAATGACAAATAAACAGGTAACTATTATTGTTCTTACCTATAGAAGTACTTATATTGTTTGTAATGCAATTGATAAAATTCTAGATAAGGGTTACAAAATTATTATTGTTGACAATGGTAGCAATGATAATATTGAAGATATTTTGCAAAAAAATTATCCAAATTCTGGTATTGAATTGATTTTGCTTGAAAATAATGTTGGTTTTAGTAAAGGTAATAATGTTGTTTTAAAAAAAGTTACAACTAAATATTCCTTCCTGCTTAATCCCGATGCTGTTATTGATGAAAAATCAATTGATAATATGGTAATTGAAGCCGATAAATATGATGATGTAGCAATGGTAAATCCACTATTTTTTAGTGAAAAAAATCCAACTAAAGAACAGATTACCAAAAGAATTAAAAATATGAAAGATGATGTAGAATATGTTAATTTTATCTGTTGTGGTGCGTCTTTAATGAAAATGGAGATTTTTAGAAAAATTGGCTTTTTAGATGAAAATATATTTTTATATGCCGAAGATGACGAGATTTCCCATCGAATAATTGCTAATAATTATAAAAATATCATATCAAATAAAGCCTTTTGTGTCCATGTTAATCAAGCATCAGTAAAAATTGAAACTAAATGGCAAAAATATAAAATGATTTATTTTCGCTCTTGGCATCAAGGTTGGGGAAAAACCTATTTAAAAAGGAGAGGCAAAAATATTGTTAAAATTTGGCTAAAAATTTTCCATCGTTTATTTTTATCTCTATTTTATTTATTAAAATTTGATTTAAATCAATCTATTAACCGATTTGCGATTTTTAATGGTTCAATTGCAAATTTAATTGGCATTGATTGCTTTAAAAAGGATAATAAAATTCCAAAAATAACGAAGGAAATTACTCTATGATAAAAAATATAATTATTTTTGGAAAAAATGGCCAAGTTGCTAATGATTTACTAAAAATATTTTCTAAAAAAAAGCAATTTAAGATTACAAATTATTCTAGCAAGGATATTGATTTTTCTGATCTTGATGCAGTAAAAAAGTTTTTACCATTTCTACCAAAGTGCGATTTAATCATTAATGCCACAGCCCACAATCAAGTTGATAGGGCTGAGGATGAA
>JAHXBT010000041.1 GCA_020054695.1 Rickettsiales bacterium | reverse complement strand
AAATCAGTTTTCAAACTGCTGCGCTCATACACTCAGCCACCTGTCCTTAAAATTAGGTCGTAAAATTTCTCTATAAATATGTATATTTAACAAATTTACTTCACAAAATTATTACCTTACAACCCAAAAAATATTTATCCACAAATTAAGTGGTGGAGGGAGTAGGATTCGAACCTACGTACGCAAATGCGGGCAGATTTACAGTCTGCTGCCATTGACCGCTCGGCCATCCCTCCAAGAAAAATAGATTTTAGAATCTTAACTTTATAAAATCAATTTAATATTCTATAATTTTGAAATTAAAAAAATTATTAAACAAAAAATATTAGAATTTTTAACAATAATTCCTTAAATAAAGTTGTTAACTATAAATATTTAACAGACAAATTTTCCTATCATCCTAAAAAAATTGCTATGATTATAAAATATTAAAAACATCTAGATATTTATTCTTGCCATAAAGTAATTGTAGCAAATTATAGTAATGTCTGGTTATAATGTAGATGAAGGAATTAATTCTAAAATTATAGATCAAAATTCTATTTAAAAAAATGAAAAATAATCATTGTATTTTTATAAATACATTATTAATTTCCTATCGAAATATAATCTTAAATTAATACTGTCACTATTTTTAATATTCAGCGTTAGTTCGCACCCTACTGATAAAAAAGTAATACAACGCAAAACAACCAAATCTAAGAATAATGAAATAGTTTTTGATATAGATATGTTAGAAATATGTTGAAAATAAATTAATTAAAATTTCTAATAACTGCGACTAAAAAAATTAAAATTTTAAGCAAAGAGGCTAAACAAAAGACTAAAAACATTACTAAAATAAATTATTATGAGCTGGATTTTTATATCAATATTTACTGCCTTTATTCAAACAATTAGAAATGCTTCTCAAAAACATTTAAGACAATTCTTATCCAACACTACTACTGTTTGGGTTAGGTTTATCTTTGGTTTTCCTTTTGCATTATTGGCTTTTTTAGGATTATTGCTAGCTGGCTATAACTTTCCTCAAATAAATAATACATTTTTAATTAATGTTTCTATCGCTTGTGTTGCACAAATTATTGGTATTTCTTTCTTAGTAGCATTATTTTCACGTAAAAATTTTGCTGTTGGTACAGCCTATATTAGAACTGATGCTATTCAAAGTGCAATTATTGGTATGGTATTTTTTCATGAATCGATTAGTTTTATTGGCATGATTGCTATTATTATTGCTTTTATTGGCTTGATCTTTATCTCCGTTACTAAAGACCATATTGGTTTAAAAAGGATAATATTTTCCATATCTACCCCCTCTGCTCTTATGGGTATTATTTCTGGCACTTCTTTTGCTATATCTGGTCTATTTGTTAAGAATTCTACTCTGAGCATGCCAGAAACGCCAATTATTATTAATGCCTCCTTCACCATTGTGTTTTTACTATTTAGTCAGGCCATTGCGGTTGGTTTATATTTATACATAACCAATAAAAAGGAATTATTTAAAATAAAGAATCATTTTAAAAATGGTTTAGTAGTTGGTTTTACAACTTTAGTTGTTTCAACGGGTTGGTATACAGCCTATGCTTTGAGCAACGTTGCTTATGTTAAGGCAGTTGGGCAAATAGAAATGATATTTTCAATGTTAATATCAAAGAAGTTTTTTAAAGAAAAAATACAAACATTGGAAATCGTAGGAATATTTCTAATCCTGTCAGGAATTTTGCTATTAGTATTTCAAGCCTTTTAAAATTGACTTTGTTATTACAAAATATTATGATGTAAGGTATATTTTATTATTCTTAAATTCAGTATTTAATATAAACTAGTAATGCAGATAGATAAATTAAAATTTAATGAAGATGGTTTAATTCCAGCAATTGCCCAGCAACATGACAATAAAGCTGTGCTGATGTTAGCTTGGATGAATAAGGAATCTATTCAAAAAACTTTGGATGAAGGCTATGCTTGTTATTTCTCTAGATCAAGACAAGAGCTTTGGACAAAGGGTAAAACTTCAGGTAGTTTACAAAAAATCATTGGCATCAAATATGATTGCGATAATGATGCAATTTTATTAACTGTTGATCAAAAAAATGGCGCTTGTCACACTGGAGCTTATTCATGTTTTTTTAATAAATTAAAGTAACATATGTTATGATCTGGAAATCTAATATTTCCTATAACATTTTTAACTGAATTTTAGGATCTGTAAAGCAACATTACTTAATTAATCACCCTTATTAATAGAAGTTATCTTTGTTGTCAATTAACAACTTAATCAAAGATTGATTTAGGTTAAATAATTAACACTAGATTAGTTAATTTGGATAAAATTTAAACATTTTTTAAGTACTCAAGAACTTTATATTTTTAAAGATCATGCACCACAAACCAAAGGATATAATACATATTGTTATTAATTAATCGGAGAAAAATCGAAGACAGAAGATATAAAGCACAAAGGTAACCCGCTTGATTCTACATGTGGCTGCTTTATTTCTAACCTGACCAGATTAGCAGAGCAATCGTCTACCTTTGCAATTTCAATTATCAAAAGTTATAATAATATTTCAAGTAATGTTTTGACACAATATTTAATATTATATCATGCTATTTAATTCAATAGAATATATATTTTTCTTTTTACCTTTTACACTAACCTGTTATTACATTTTACTGCATCATAAATTAGTAATTGCGTCAAAAAGTCTATTGATATTTGCTTCTCTATTTTTTTATTCTTTTTGGAATATTAAATATTTACCAATTTTACTACTTTCAATTTTAGTGAATTATCTTTTTGGTAATTTTTTAATTAAGAAAAAAAATAAAAGTATTTTTATTATTGTCATTATTTTTAATATTTCTTTACTGGCCTATTTTAAATATTATAATTTTTTCCTCGACAATGTTGCTATTTTTTATCCTAATCTTTTTGATAATTCAGTAATTATTATTTTACCTTTAGCTATTAGTTTTTTTACTTTTCAACAAATTGCCTACCTTGCTGATTGCTATGAGGGTAAATTAAAGGATCAAAATTTTATTAATTATGCTCTTTTTGTTAGTTTTTTTCCACAGTTAATTGCTGGTCCCATTGTTCATCATGGTCAAATGATGCCACAATTTTCTGGACTTAGAACAAAAATTATTAATTATAAAAACCTATCTTTAGGTTTGTTTATTTTTTCTGTTGGTCTTTTTAAAAAAGTAGTAATTGCTGATTATTTATCTGAAATTGTTAATTTTTCCTATCAAAATTATCAAAGTTTATCTTTTTTTGATTCTTGGAAAATGTCTTTTGCTTATACATTTCAACTTTATTTTGATTTTAGCGGTTATGCAGATATGGCAATTGGTGCAGCGTTAATGTTTAATATTAAATTACCTTTTAATTTTAATTCTCCTTACAAATCAGCAAATATTGCAGAATTTTGGAACCGTTGGCATATAACTTTATCTAAATTTTTAAAAGACTATGTTTACATACCCCTTGGTGGTAATAGGGTAGGAAATTTTAAAATCTATCGTAATTTAATGGTTGTTTTTTTGATTAGTGGTTTGTGGCATGGTGCTGGTTGGAACTTTATTTTTTGGGGTTTTTTACATGGTTTTGCAATTTGTATTAATCATTTTTGGAAAAAATATGATCTTAAAATGAATTATTATTTAGCTTGGTTTATTACTTTTAATTTTATCAACATTAGCTGGATTTTCTTTAGGTCGGATAATTTTCCTCAAGCTTTACATATTCTAGAAAATATGTTTTTATTTTCAGAAGATAATTTTGGTTTTTACAATAATTATCTGATTTTTATGGAATTTATTCGTTTTAATAGTATAGAATATTTTGTTTTAGTTATCTTTCTGCTTATTGTTTATTATATTTATCCAATAATTAGCAAAGATTCTGAAAAACTAATTAAGATATTTAAAAATGATAAAAAAATTTATTTTATAACTTTAACTTTACTATTAATTCCCCTTTTATCGTTTCATCAAACGAGTGAATTTCTATATTTTAATTTTTAATGACTTATAAAAACTGGCTCTATCAAACATTACTTTCTTTATTATTGATTTTATTTTTGGTGATTTTGATTAATTATTTTAATGATCCATTATGGGTATCAGATCGTGATAATTTTTTTAATCAAAAGCAGAAAGGATTTAATGAAAGGCAGCAAAAGAGTAACAAAATATTTTTTACCAAAGAAAAATATGATTCTGTTATGGTTGGCAACAGTAAAGTAACCTATATCAATCAAAATCAATTTAAAAGTGGTAATTTATTTAATTATGCTGTGTCAGATATGCGTCCAGAAGAATATTATGATTATATTGAACTTTTTAAGGAGAAAAATGGAGATCCAAAATATATTATTTTAGGAATTGATTTTAGCTCTTGCTTAAAAAGAGATATTAAAATTCAAGACCCACAATTTTATATTCAAAATAGCAAATCTCCATTTTATCAATATAAACAATTACTTAGTTACAATACTTTAATTTATTCTCTGCGTAATTTATTGAAAAATTTTAGTAGCAAGAATAATGTTTATGATCGATATAATATTAAAATAAAGGAAAATTATCAAATAGACAAAACTGTTGAAATTAATGTAAATAATTGGGAAAAAGAAGCTAAAAAAGATTATGAATTAGCAAAATATAATCCTAATTTTGAACAAAATTTGTCTAAAATTCGTACAAATAATCCAAACTCCAAGATTATCAGTGTGTTTTTACCAGATTTTATACCAAAATTTCTTTTTTATAGCAAAAGTAAAAAAATCTATGATAGGTGTATAAAAGATGCACAGAAAAATTCAAATTTTATTTATAATTTTATGTATTTTAACAAGTTAACCACAGACTCTAAAAATTATTATGATGGATCACATTTTAGGCCAGAAATTGGAAAAATTATAATGGACAATATTAGATAATGTAGTTATGAGATTGAATTTAAAGAAATAAATTTAATAGAGACCCCGTATAACATAAATATGACTAACGAAATAATTCTAGCTTCTACTTCTTTTATAAGAAAAAAAATTTTAGAAGATTTAAATATTAATTTTAGAGCAATTTCTCCAGTTTTTGACGAAGAAAAATCAAAGGAAAAGATTGTAGATTTAGATATCTATGATCAGGTTAATTTTTTGGCAAAAAATAAGGCTTTGTCTATTTCTAAAAAATATCCAAGGTCGGTAGTAATTGGTTCTGATCAAATCTGTCAATTGGGAGGTAAAATTATTTCGAAATCAAAGGATAGAAATAATGCTATTGAACAACTAAAAAAGTTAAATAATAATGATCATATTCAAAATAATTCTATTTTTATTTATCAAAATTCTCAAATAATTGCTAGCCATTATGAAATTGCAAAATTAAAAATGAAAAATTTAACAGAAAAAGAAATTATAAATTATGTAGATTTAGATCAATCTTGGGGCTCGGCAGGAAGTTATAAATTTGAAGAAAATGGTTATAAATTATTCAAAGAAATAAAAGGTAGAAAGAACTGTATTTTGGGTTTTGCTATTGACTCTTTATTGCCAATATTAAAATGAATTTTAGTATTATATTTCTTCTATTTCACTAATAGTTTTAATAAAGAAGTCGCGGTCGTAAATGCCGGGATGGGGTATGGTTAATTTATGATCGATATGAATTTTTAAATCATCAATTTTAGCAATATCAATATCAATTTCACGTGGTGCCCACCTTTCTCTTTCTTTTCTTCCTACTTTTTTTTCAATATTTTGACATATTTTTAATATTTTTAATGGTGTAAAAATTGATATATCCACATCAGCACTAATGGCTATATTAAAAAAATCTATATTCCAACTTTCAGGGGCATTTTCTGGCATCATGGCTTTATTTTGCAGAATAGTTGATTTTGTAATATTTAATAATTTTAATTGTTGAACGAGATATGTTATTGCTAAATCTAAATTTAGTTTTCTATCTCCTAAATTTGATCCTAAACAAAATATAATTCTTTTTATCATTATATTAATTCTTGAATCATATCCGCCACTCCAAAAGACATATCGCAATCCATATTTCTGTATTTTCCATTTAAGATTAAATTATTATATTTTTCTTTAGTTACCAACGGTAAGTGATTATGGATATAATGTTCTTTTTGTAAAAAATATTGGATTTTTTTATAATCTTTTATTTCTAATAAATTGAGGTAGCTCATTTTACTAAAAGAGTCCCAATTTGATCCTAATTGGATTTTTTGGTAATTATTTTTATTAATATATGATTTAATTTGATAATAATCACCATTTTGGTAGCAATTAGTGTTATTTAAGTAATTTGATAAATTATATTTTATATTTTTATTCTCAATGTTATTGATATTAGTAAATATTTTAATTTTATATTTATAATTAATGGGAATATTTATATTTATAGAATTGAGTAATTTTATATTATTATCATCTAAATTTATTATATATTTATCCGCAATAAAAACTTTTTTATCGGTGTTTATTCCTGTTATTTTTTTGTAGTTTGTTAATATATTATTTATTTCTAATTTTGTTTCAAATTTTATCTTATATTTTTGTTCACACAATTTTTGTAAATTATCTATAAATGATTTTTTGTCTATAGAAAAACTATTATATTCTAATATTGCACCGTAAATAATATTTTTATTATTCGGTATTAATTTAAGAGACTCTAATTCTTTATGATTCAATACTTTATATTGTAATTTATATTCTGGTATTTTTTGAACTTCTTGGATCTTTTTCTTGAATTTATTATCATTTTTATATATATGTAATAAATTTTCTTTTCTATTTTTTAGTTGAATTTTTTCTGATTCTAGAAAATTAGTTATATTGTTTTTATTTTTTAAGGATAAATATTTGATATTTTCAGTAGATCTGGATTTGTAGAGTAGTGATTTTATATTTTCATGAGGTATGTTGCTAAAAATATCTTCTCTAGACTGAAATAATATAGAATCATTTTCTATTTTATTATTAATATTTTGACTTTCAATAACAGTAATTTGATGTCCAGCCCTTCCTAAGAAATATGCGCTTACCAAACTCTCTATCCCACTTCCTAGTATAATAATTTTCATGTTATTATGATGCCAATTTACTTAAAATATTTTTTTTATATTTTTGATTGTAAACCCAATTTATCTTAGTACCATTTCCAAATTTTAATGATTACAAGCCACTAATCATAATTAATCTTTTAAATGATTGTCAATTATTATTTGATTATCTTTGTAATGAGTTAAGATATGTGTTTAATATCATTTTTTTAAAGCGGGAATGATTTAATAATTTTAAAAAAATGAGTAATTTTTAACTAATTCAATTTTAGGTATATCTAGTGCTATAATTATGATTTCCCACAAAATGAATAATATTTATATTGATTTAAATTAATAAGTAATTTAGACTTTTCTTTTATAAAATAATAATTTTTTTGAGATTATAAATTTATATTATTTTTCCTATTTTTTACATATTATACTTAGTAATAACAATATGAATTTTTTGAAGAAAATTTTTATAGCTTTTTTTGCATCACTATTTTTGTATGCTTGCAGTCCTGAATTTACCGATTCTAGGTTATCTAGGGATGTTGT
>JAHXBT010000007.1 GCA_020054695.1 Rickettsiales bacterium | reverse complement strand
AAAATAGGTTCTAGTGGCGTTATGGGCTCTGGTTTTGATAGTAGTATTTTAACCAAATGTATAGCTGGTAAAGTTATGATCAACAAGGAATGTAGAAATGCTATTGTTAGTGGCTTTGTAGCACCATCAAATAGCATATATAATGGCGGTAGTGATATTACATATAACTCAGCTCATAATGGTCAAGCAAATGCTAAATTACTAGATTGTAATATTGGTTATCAAGCAGGAGATACATCTCCAAAATATTGGTTTACACTTAATGGTGATTTGCCTTCTGTTTATACTGAGGGTTCTTGTGTTGAAAAAACATATATTCTTGGTCAAGATGGTAATGATGCATTACCTGCTAATGCCATTGATCCTGGTATATTAACAGTCGCTAGCCTAGCTAATTATACATCTAGCAATCCAAAACCTTTAAAATGCGCCCCCAGACATAGAAAAAGTTCTGATTTTGGTATTTATGTAGATAATGACATTCTAAAAGCTCAAGGTAGTTGTACATATAATAGCCTAAATTCCCCTGATTGCTATAACCCATCTATTAACCCTGTTAAATCAATTGCCAAATCTGATGGTTGCGAAGGAATGTTGGTAGTTGATAAAGCGATGTTAGTTGCTGCTAAGAATGATAGATCATTTGATTTTAAGCCATCAGACTCCTACACAACTCATACTAATGGCATAACATACACATTTAGCCTAAATGATGGTGCAAATAACAAAGGTAACATATTTACAGGACAAGTAACTAGTATGTACGCCATGTTTTATGAAAGCTCTGCTTTTAGTGGTGATTTATCAAATTGGGATACAAGTAGTGTAACTAATATGCAAAAGATGTTTTATAAATCTGCTTTTAATGGTGATATATCAAATTGGAACACAAGCAAAGTAACTCATATGTATCAGACGTTTTATAAATCTGCTTTTAATGGTGATTTATCAAATTGGGATACAAGTAAAGTAACTAATATGAGACTTATGTTTTATAGTTCTGCTTTTAATGGTGATTTATCGAATTGGTGTGTACAATCAGTAACAAATAGTTCATCTTTTAATGGTAATTCTATGTTACCTAGTGCAAATTTACCACCTTTTGGTACTAGCAATAATTGCAATTAATATTAATTATTTATATTAATTGATAATTCTCTTCTTTTATGGTATAATTAATATTAATAGTTTTTAACTTCGATCACGAAAATACTTAATTCTTAATAATTATTAACCTTTTAACCTCTTGCGAAAAGTAAATATGGAAATACTAAAATGATCACAAACCTTTCCTGAATGATTTTACTTTTTTTGAACATATAATACTTTTTATGTAATTCTATTTTCTAAAGGGCTAGATCTTTCACCATATTTTTTTCGATCCATCCTGCCAGCAAGGAAGGCCTCTCTCCCACTTTCAATCGCCAATCTCATAGCTTTTGCCATTTTAATTGGATTTTTGGCGTGAGCAATAGCACTATTCATCAAAACACCACTGCAGCCCATTTCCATAGCAATAGAAGCATCGGATGCTGTACCAACTCCAGCATCAACTATAATTGGAACTTTTGCATTTGAAAGAATAATTTCAATATTTAAGCGATTTTGAATACCGAGGCCAGAACCAATAGGGGCACCAAGTGGCATAACAGCCACACAACCTATATCTTCTAATTCCTTAGCAATAATGGGATCGTCATTGGTATAAACCATAACATCAAAACCTTCTGATAGTAATAGTTCTTCAAGTTGTAAAGTCTCAGTAATTTTGGGATACAAAATGTTATCATTCGACAAAACTTCTAATTTTACCAAATTCCATCCACCAATTACCTTAGCTAGTTTTAAAGTACGAATAGCATCCTTTGCAGTAAAGCAACCAGCAGTATTTGGTAGATAAGTAAATTTTGCTGGATCAATAAAATCCTGCAACATTGGTTCATTATTTTTTTCAATATTAACTCTCCTTACTGCCACCGTAACAATCTCAGCTCCGCTAGCTTCTATCGCTGATTTTGTTTCTGGTAAGTCCTTATATTTTCCTGTTCCAACTAATAATCTAGAAGAAAATTTTTTACCTGCTATTTCTAAAAAATCTGTATTACTCATTTGTTAAAATTAATTTTTGATGTTGATAATAACATCATTTTAGGAAAATTATTTTCAATATACAATTATAAAACTTTTTACTACTTTAAAGAAACTACATCGCTTCAACTCCCCTCTATTAAAAAAACCTAAAGATTTCCCAAAGAGAGTTATTTATTGCATTCTACAAAATAAATTTGGTTACATAATAAAATAATTTTGGATAAGGTAGGAAGATAAAGTTTGAAAGTAATGAGGCTTAGTAAAACCTAAGTTAGCACACATAGTATTTTTTATTCTAAACTAGATCTCCAAAATATGAGCTTAGGTAGAAAATTTTTTATGTCTTGTAATATAATATAGGAACAAGGGACCCAAATAATTGTCAAAATTGTTCCCGAACTCAATCCCCACAAAAGTGATAAAGTCATTGGTGATAAAATTGCATCATAACCACCTAAGCCATAAGCTGTTGGAACCAAACCAGCAATTGTTGTAAAAGAAGTTACTGTTACAGAACGCAATCGCATTGATGAAGCGTAGGCTAAAATCTCTGGTAGTGATTTTTCTTGCCCCACCCTATCTCTTAATTGGCCAATATAGCTAACTAAGATAATTCCAGAATTAACAATAATACCACTTAAACCAATAACACCAATCATTGCCATAAAAGAAAGTGGCTTACCATGTAAATAAAAAGCGATAGAAAAACCAAAAAACCCCAATGGAATAGTAGAAAGAATGATTAGTGGCTTAAAATAGCTTCTAAAAAGCAAAACTAACATAGCAAAAATTAAAATTAATGACAATTGGAAAGCTGCAAATAGGCTTTGCAAAGATTCATTAGTGCTTTCTTCTACACCTGAAAATTTAACTGTAATACCAGGAAATTGATTTTTATATTTTTCAAATGCTTCTCGCACAAGATTATTGGCTACTGTTGGAGTAATAATATTTTCATCGACATCGCCGATTAGAGTTTTTGATCTTTGATTATCAAATCTTTTAATAAAGGCGCTACCCGATTTTTTTTCAAAATTTGCCAAATCCTTGAGCAAGATAAGATTTTGATTTTTATCAAAAATGATAATATTTTCTAAATCTTTTAATGATCTTCTTTTTTGATATTTAAATCTAATAAAAAGATTAACTTCTTCATTATCTAAAGTGACATCTGAAATAATTTGACCCGCAATAGCGGTCCTAACAGCATTAGAAATATCAAAAATATTTAGATTCAAACGATTTATTTTTTCATAATCAAAATTAATAAAAATTTCATCTTCGCCTATCACATCATCATTTGATAAATTAGAAATTCCTTTAACTTCTTTAACATCCTCAATGATCATTGAGATCATTTGATCAATATCTTTTAAACTATTAGATTGAATTACAGCTTCAATATCATTACCAATTGGCGGCCCGTTAACTGCCGATTCAAAATTAACTTCTTGAAATTCGCTAAAATCAATTTCTTTTAATTTAGAAATAATTTCAGATGGCGGAGTATTAAATTCAGTATAATCATTGACCTCAATTAACATATATGCAACATTTTCACCTCTAGAATATTTTGGTAAATGTTCTTTAAAATCAGAAATTCCAGCAAATCCAGTAATAATTTCAATATTTTCTGGTAATTTATTAGAAATTTTAATAGCTGCTTCTTTTAAGAGATGATTTGTGGTTTCAATTTTACTATTTTTATCTAATTTAACCCTAATCGTATAATTTTTAACCTGCTCATTGGGGAAAAGAATAAATTTATTTTTAGCAAGAAAGAAAAAAGAAGTGAAAATAACAGCTATAAATCCAATTAATACTATATATCTTTTTTTAACCAAGGCAAAAATCAATCTTTCAAATCCCAATTCAAATTTAGTAAACCAATCTATTTCTTTAATTTTTTTGTTAACATTTTTTTTAATTGAAGCTAACCTTGCTGGTAAAAGCCAAAAAGATTCAATTAATGATAAAAATAAAGCAATAGAAACTATAATCGGAATCCATTTAATGAATTGCCCCATAATTCCCTTGGTGATAAGCATTGGCATAAAAGCAGCAATTGTTGTAAAAATGGTAATGGAAATTGGAAAAGCTAGATTTTTAATTGGTAAAATAGCAGCTTCTCTTGGATCATATCCTTTACGATAATATTTAGAGAATTTTTCACTAACAATAACACTATCATCAACCAACATACCAAGTACAATTACCAAAGAAAGAATAGTAATTGTATTGAGGGTCAAATCAAAAAACATCATAATTCCAATAATAGCAGAAATAATAATTGGTAAAGAAATTGATGAATAAATAGCGACTCTAAAGGGTAAAAATATAAAAAGAGAAATTAGAACAATTATTAAACCAATGAAGGCATTGGAAGTTAAAATACCAATACGATTCGCGACTTCAACTGATTCATCGTAAGCAATATTTATTTTAATATCTGGATACTGCTCTTGATAAATTACAATTTTCTTTTTTATTTGCTCAATTAATTTAATAATATCTGCACCAGATTTTTTATAAATATCAATTAAAGTTGCATCCTCACCATTAACACTTGTAATGACATCAATTTCTTCTTCATTATCAGAAATATCAGCTAAATCCTGTAATTTGATAATTTGACCATTAAAATTAGAACGAATAATAATATTGTTCAAGTCGTCAACATTTTGAACCTTTGCTTCAATCCTTGTTAAAGCCTGAATAGAACTAGACTCAATATTACCGCTTGGTACAGAGATATTTCTAGAACGAATTTTATTAGCAACCTCTAAAATCGAAATATTATTTTTGGACATCTTAACAGGATCCAAATCAATATTAAATCTTCTTTCTTTGTAACCACGAAGGGAGACCCTTTTGACATTTTTATTATTTTCTAAATCTTCTTTAATAATTTTTGCTACAATATCACGATTTCTATTGTTATTTGATCCTGTTAGAGCCAATTGCAAAATAAGAATTTCCTCTGATTTAATTTCAGTAAAAGTCGGGGATTTTTCTAAATCTAGTGGTAAATTTGATATACTATCAACTGCTCTTTGTAGATCAGCCATAGTTTTATCAGTATCTAAACCTCTTTTATCAATATCAAGACGAACAGTAATAGTACTTTTGCCTGGCTGACTAACTGATTTTATATCCTTAACATCACTAATTGTTGAAATTTCATCCTCAATTGGCTTGGTAATTTTTGCCTCAATGTCAACAGCAGAAGCACCAGCATAATCAGTTAAAATAACTGCTGTCGCAAAATCAACAGGTGGACGGGCCTCAGACTTGATATGCTTGAGGGAATAAATACCTATCAATAAAATAGTACAGGTAATTACGGACGTAAATTTACCATTTTTAATGAAAAATTCTGTAATTTGAGACATTTGCATAATTGAAGTAGTTTAATTTTAGGCATAAATGATGTAAGAATTTTAAGAAAATTATAAATAATTTATAAGTATAATTACCTATATATTTCTCTGAGTTGTAATTTATATTCTTTTAAAACAATATAATTTACAATTAAGAAAAGTTACTCGAATTATAAAATAAATTATACAGTTCTATACATCTAATAGAGTAAAAATTGTTAAATAATCAAAAATTAAATCCAAAAATTGTTCAGAAATTGCAATCCTAGAAAGAGAGGTTTCTAAACTCATATTTTGATCATCAATTAGTCTTTGCAGAGAAATTCTTGCTTGTTCATATTTTTTACGAGATTCATTAAGAATAATTCGAGAACTTTTAGAACTAATTTTTTGATTTTCTAAAGATTTTTGTAGTAATTTGGCATTAACAACAAATTCCAAATGATAGGAATCTATTTGGGATAATAATTGTTCTTTCTTGATTAAATAGGATAAGTAGCTGGATCTAATTTTTAATTTTTCATTTTGTTTTTTTACTGTACCAAAGGGTATAGTCACTTCTGCCCCTATTGAATAATATTCATCATTCTTATTGGTAGTTATATTTTCATAAGAGTTAGAAAGGCTATTATTGCCATCAAATCTTTGAATCTCAGCATTTAATTTAAAATCAATGTCACCGTGAGTTGAGTTAATTATCTTTTGCATTTTATATGATTTTTTTTCTTTTTTAAGAATTTCATCATATAGAGTAAATTCTTTTGGTGTTTGATTATTAGTAACAATAATGGAAGTTAGTGCTAAGAAAATATTTTCAATTTTATCATAACTATATGTGTCTAATTTAATTTTTTTATCAGATAAATTTGGTAATAATTGCCTTAAAGATTTAAAATATAATTCCCTAGATTTTTTTAAAGATAGTATTCTACTACGACGATTCATGACTTCCATTCTTTGCCTTTCAACATCATCAATAGCAGAGATTTTATTATTGTATTTTTGCTTTAAATCCTTTAGTTGTTTTTCTGATAATCTTAATAATTTTTTAGAAATTTGGATAGATTCTTGATTAAGAACTAAGTTATAGTAAATTTTTAACACAAGGAATTGAAAAATTTTACCATCAATTTGTTTCTGAAGAGAGTTGATTTCTCTTTTTAATTGGGCATTCTTAACTTCCGATTTGGATTTTTTTCCTAAAAAATTCTGATAAAGATCAATGCTGGTAGATAAGAATAGCGCATTTCTAGTTTCGGGTCTGGTGTTGCCATATTTACGACGATAAGAAATATTTCCAACAGAAGCTGTCACACCAGATTGGAAAGATTTCTCTAAAGAGGTTTTAAAATTAGTAAAAGGAGAAACCACAGGGAAAAAATTCTTAAATTCTTGATTTGTTTCTTGATAAGAATAGGAGCCAATTAGTTTTGGTTGAAATTCTTCTAAAATATTATTTTCATTGATTTTACTATTGATAAAATAATTATTAATTTCCTTTATTCTAGCTGGATCTTTTTCAATTTCTGCCTTTAAAGATTCTGGATTTAATAAAAAAATATCATAAGCAAATAAGTTATTTATATTGCAAAATAATACGATAATAGAGATAATTTTTATCATTTGTATTTTTAGTAATAGTAAAACAAGAATTATAGATTTTAGAAATTAAAATTCTAAAATGGATAAGGATCTACACCTCTTTGATCAAAGAAATAAATATTATAATAAGTGGCTTTATTAAACACAAAAGAAATTAATGAAATTTTTAAAATTTTTTCTGATAAAAATCCTGAGCCAAAGACAGAATTAAATTATTACAATAATTTTACATTACTAGTTGCGGTAGTTCTTTCAGCTCAAGCAACTGATATTGGAGTTAATAAAGCTACAAATTCTCTTTTTAAAATTATATCAACACCAAAAGATGTTTTAAATTTAGGAGAAAAAAAATTAAAAGATCATGTCAAAACAATTGGTCTTTTTAACTCTAAATCCAAAAATATTGTAGCATTATCAAAGATTATTAATGAAAAACATCAAGGATTAGTACCAAATAAATTTGAAGACCTAGTTAAATTACCAGGAGTTGGTGAAAAAACAGCAAATGTGGTATTAAATTGTGCCTTTGGTAAAAAAACTATTGCAGTTGACACTCATGTTTTTAGAGTTAGCAATAGAATTGGTCTGGTTAACGAAAAAACCATTGATAAAACTGCTCAAAAAATTCTAAAAAAAGTGCCTCCAATATGGCAATTATACGCTCATCACTGGTTAATTTTGCATGGTCGTTATATATGCACCGCTCGCAAGGCAAAATGCAATGAATGTTTGATAGAAAATATCTGCAAAAAAAATAAATTATGATTAAAAGCATCATTTTTTCATCAACATTTCATATTCTTCTGATATTGGTTCTCCTCTTCAATATATCAAAAACAAACTATAAACAACCACAACAAACAAAGGAAATAAAAGTTAATGTTATTGAACAAAAAATTCATAATAAACCTAAAAAAAGGAA
>JAHXBT010000044.1 GCA_020054695.1 Rickettsiales bacterium | reverse complement strand
CAATTTTTGTAGGCAAAGGTAAAACTTTTGAAATTTGGCAACCAGAAAAATTCTCTAATTATGCCTCTTGTTCTAAAGTTAGAGCAAAAGAAAAACGTAATATTTTAAGATTAAATAATAAGGATGCATAAACCGGTATTAATTGACCAGATTATAGAATATTTGAAGCCAGAAAATGGCAATAGCTATATCGATGGTACTTTTGGTGCTGGAGGATATAGTACAAAAATCCTAGAAACAGCAAAATGTAATGTCTTAGCATTTGATCGAGATAAAAATGTTATTGAGTCTGCCGATAATCTAAAAAAAAGATTTGAAGATAGATTTAACTTTATTTCTAGTGAATTTGCTAGTATTAAAAATCACATTAATGGTAAAAAATTTGATGCATTAATTTTAGATTTAGGAGTCTCTTCTATGCAAATTGACCAATCTGAGCGAGGTTTTTCTTTTCAAAAAGATGCAAAATTAGACATGAGAATGGATCAATCACAAAAATTAACAGCTTTTGAAGTAATTAATAATACAAAAGAAGAAGATTTGGCTAATATTATCTATAATTATGGAGATGAAAGACAATCACGCAAAATTGCCAAAAAAATAGTAGAAAATAGAAAAATTAACAAAATTGAAACAACTAAACAATTAGCAGTAATTATTAAAGAAGCCATTGGACAGAGAGGTTTTTCTAAAATTGACTCAGCAACAAAAACTTTTCAAGCAATTAGAATTTTTGTTAATGATGAAATGGGTCAATTAGAAAGAATTATTGAAGATAGTAAATACATCCTAAAAAAAAATGGAAAATTAATTATAGTCTCTTTTCATTCTTTAGAAGATAAAATTGTTAAAAATTTTATTAAAAATAATAGCAATTATAAAAATAGAAAAAATTCAAAATATAAAACNANANANTATGATGAAAAACATCCTTTTTTATGCAAAAAATTAAAGGCTATAAAGCCGTCACAAGAAGAGATTAAAAATAATATTCGTGCCAGGTCAGCAAGAATGAGAATAGCAATTAAAAGTTAAATATATTAATTATGAACATTTTAGAATTAAAATTTAATAAGTTATATAAAATTTATATTTTTAATTTATTGTTATTTTTGACTATTTTAGCAACAATTTGCTCAATGTTCTTTGTCCAATTTAAAACAAATAATCTGCAGGTTAAATTAAATAACATTAATGATGAAATAGAATATTTTGAGGATGAAGTTAAGATTCTTAAAATTGAATGGGTATATTTAACTAGGCCAGAAAGATTAAGAATATTAGCTGATAAATATCTTGAAAATAAAGACATAAAATTATCCCAAATTAAAAAAATGGATGATATTAAAGTTGTCAATAAAGATACAAATAGAATTTTAGCTTCTAAATAGATAAATTATAATTCAATACATTGTTTTACAACCCTTAAACACTAAAATGTCCTTAATTGCTTTTTACCCATATGACGCAAATAAAAAACTAAAGGTTTTGATAAGGATAATTAGGAACTTGCATAACTAATCATTACCTTAAATAAATTTCCCATCTTACTGCTGTCTATTAAACGATTTGTTGATGAATTAATTTCACTTTTATCACCTCCCATAGATTCTAATAGCATTTTACGTCGCAATTCTATACCATTTGATAATAAAAATTCTCTTTGCGTCATAAAATCAACATTTAACTGATTTTTTAAAGAAATCTCGACTAATTTATAAAAATTAACGTGGGAAGTAAGATCTGCTTGACCGATATTTTCTAAAATACTATTAAATTTATGCACTTTAATTGATTGCAAGGTATTTTGAAAAAAGTTTTCATAATAACCATAGTCAATATTTAAGGCTATCCCACCTTTTTGAAATATTTGTTCAGATAATTTTTTCATAAATTCTTCAGAATCTGTATTTTGTTCAAAAATAGAATTATTTCTTAGATTTTTTTTAAATTCTTTTGGAATAATTGAGTTAATATCACTTTTTACCTTAATTTTATCAAATTTTAACTTATTTTTTTCCAAAAATATAACTTTTTGATACCAAATATTATTTTCTAAAATAAATTGATCTATAGCAAAACAATCAAAAAGTTCATTAGAAATAAAAAAAATAGGTAAGTTCTGACAGTTATCTAAAAAATCATTAAAATTACCCCACCATTTAATGTTAAATTGATCTAGATTATTCTTTTGAACTTCTTTTAACTTTTGGTTAATTTCAATAATATTGATATTAATTTTATGATAGAATTCTGGAATTCTAACTGCAATTCTTAAAAAATCACACATTAAACTACCATGACCAGCTCCCATTTCTACTAAATTAACCTTCTGATTTGGGTATTTTCTTTGCCAAAAATCAACAATAAAAAAAGCAATTATTTCACCAAATATTTGCGAAATTTCTGGAGATGTAGTAAAATCTTTATTCTTACCAATAGGATCATTATTGATATAATAACCAAATTTTGAATGAAAAAGAGATAGGTTAATGAAATCTTTAATAGTGATATATTTTTCCTGAATAATTTTATCCTTTATGATCTGCTGTAATGACATTTCTTATATTTCTTGCGGATTTTGCAATTAAGATAAAATTGTGTAATATAAAATTTTCTATCTTTATAGTAAATTTTCTTTGGGTAAGTAGCATTAATTATCTGTAGATACTATCTCTTTGTAAATTATATCAAATAAAGCGCCAGAGTCAAAATGATCCTTCTGGGCTTTTTTCCAACCACCTAATTGATTAATAGAATATAATTTTATTCGTGGAAATTTATCACGATATTTATTAAGAATTTTCTTATTTGATGGCCTATAATGATTTTTTACAAAAATTTCTGCTGCTTTATCACTATAAAGATAATCTAAATATGCTGTCGCTAATTTTCTATTACCTTTTTTGTCTACTCTTTTATCAACTATCGCAATAGGAGATTCAGATAAAATGCTAACAGAAGGATAGATAATATCAAATTTATCAGCGCCCAATTTTTGAATTGCTAGATAAGCCTCACTTTCTGGAGAAATTACTATATCTCCAATATCTCTAGCCACAAAAGTAGTAGTTGCAGCACGAGAACTAACATCTAAAATTGGTACATTAGCAAATATTCCTTTAATAAAATTTTTGATTTTATCTTCACTCTTATATTTCTCTTTAGCATAGCTATAAATTGCCATATAGTTCCATCTAGCACCTCCAGAACTTTTAGGGTTTGGTGTAATAACTTTTATATTATCTCTTATTAAGTCATCCCAATCCTGGATATTTTTTGGATTACCTTTTCTAACCAAGAAAACTACAGTTGATAAATATGGTGAACTATTATTAGGAAACTCACTATGCCAGTTATTGTCAATTAAACCCTTCTTTTCAACGATAGCATTAATGTCGTATGATAAAGCAAAAGTAACAACATCAGCTTTCAATCCATCAATTACACTTCTTGCTTGCTTACTTGATCCACCAAATGAACTATAAATTTTAATCTCTTTACCTGTTTTTTCTAACCAATATTCTTTAAATATTGTATTATAATCGTAATATAATTCACGGGTAGTATCAAAAGAAACATTAAAAATAGTATTTCTATCTTTAATAGCAAAAGCTATGTTA
Organism: Rickettsiales bacterium; assembly: GCA_020054695.1. Taxonomy (GTDB): domain Bacteria; phylum Pseudomonadota; class Alphaproteobacteria; order Rickettsiales; family UBA1997; genus CAJQHK01. Next base: position 4,393 of record JAHXBT010000044.1, on the reverse strand, counting down.
GAAATTAAAAAAATTGATAATGTTAATAGAATTCTTATAAACATATTATTAATAAGTATTAAATATTATTATTATTTATATTAATTATATTAATTTTTATCTCAAAAATATTTTGATATATTGAATATTTTTAAGTTAAAGTGGTATAATTTAGCGGTAGAAATAGTTTTATACCAATTATATAAAGTTGTCACCAAGATAAACACGCTTTACCTCTTTGTTACTAATAATTTCTTTCTTTGTTCCCGAAGTTAAAATTTTACCATCATAAACAATATAAGCCTTATCCACAATTCTTAAAGTTTCTTGAACATTATGGTCTGTAATTAGAATACCTATATTTTTATTTTTTAACTTACTAACCATATTCATAATATCTTTAACCGCAATTGGGTCAACACCAGCAAATGGCTCATCTAGTAAAATAAAGTCAGGATTTGTAGCTAAAGATCTGGCAATTTCTACCCTTCTTCTTTCCCCACCAGATAATGATAAAGCATGTGATTTTCTAATATGTGTAATTGAGAATTCTTCTAACAACTCTTCTAACCTTTTTTTTCTAACATCTAAATCAGGTTCATTAATTTCTAAGATAGCCATAATATTATCTTCAACATTCATTTTCTTAAAAATTGAAGATTCCTGGGGCAAATAACCTATACCAAATTTTGACCTTACATGCATAGCCATTTTAGTAATATCAACACCATCTAAAAATATATTACCAGAATCAACTGCAACCAAACCAACTATAATATAAAAGCATGTTGTTTTTCCTGCGCCATTCGGACCTAATAACCCTATTACCTGTCCTTGTTTTATTTCTAATGAAATATTTTTTATTACAGATTTTTTTCCATAATTCTTTTCAATATTTTTAATCGTTAAGATTCTCATCTATATCTTTTTTTAAATTATTTAAATTTTCATTAATAATTATAACTGGACGTTCTTCTGATTTCGACGATAAGGAAGCCTTACCTAATGTAATATCATATACAAATTCACTACCTTTAGCAATTTTTGTACCTTCATTTAAAATTACATTACCATATATTTTAATAAAATTCTTTTTTACATCATAAATACCTTGATCACCTGTTGCAATAAATTCTTGATTAAAAATCTTAACTTTATCACTGGCTTTTATTAATTTTATTTGAAAATCATCGCTCATTTTCTTATCATCATCTGTAAGAACCCACATTTTATTTGCTAAAAAACTGATATCCTCTCTTATTAAAATAACATTGTCTATGAATTCTATAAAGTTTTTATCTTTGACTATTTTAACTTTATCTGAGGTGATATTTGTTTTAACCTCTGCATTTATTGCAAAGACATTAGTAATAAAGGAAATTATAAATAAAAAAGTGATTATCTTCTTAATTTTCATTTTAGGATATGATGGAAATAAAACCTAAAAATACAAAGAAAGCTGTTGCATCTATTAAGGTTGTAAGAAAAACACCAGAAGAAATTGCTGGATCAAATTTTAATTTGTTTAAAATAATAGGAATTAATGCGCCAAGAAAGCAAGATGTTAAAATTGTAAAAAAAATAGATATAAATATTGATGACGCTAAAATATAATTATTTTTCCAAATATAACACACTCCAGCAGCAACAAAGGCTAAGAATAAACCATTCAAAAAACCGACCATAGATTCTTTTAAAATTATCCTCCAATAACCAATATTTCTAATTTCTAAGGTAGCAATTGCCCTAACCATAATGGCTAAAGTTTGATTACCTGCCGCACCAGATATAGAAGCAACTATTGGAAGCAACACTGCTATTGCAACCATTTTTTTAATTTCATCAGAAAAAAGAGCGATAATTATAGCTGAAAAGCTAGTAAAAATTAAACTTATTATAAGCCAGGGTATTCTGGATTTAGCTGTTGTAAAATTGGACGAATGTAAATTAATGTCATTAACACCAGCTAATAATAATATATCCTCTTCATCCTCTTCCTCTACAATATCTATTGCATCATTTGCATAAATTAAACCCACTAACTCACCTTCGTCATTAGTAATAACTAAGTATTGCAAGGAGTATTTACTAAAATATCTAGCAGCCTCCTCCTGATTAGCATTAACATTAATTGACTGTAAATTGTTATTTTCTGGAATTAAATCACGAAGAACTATATTTTTTTTATGTTTAATAAATGTACTAACTGCGATCTCAGATATAGGTATATTATTATCAATTAATATAATATTATAAAAATCATCCTGTAAATCATCTTGTTTTTGTATAAATTCCGTTGCTTGACCAATAGTCCAGTTTAAATTTATAGCAACAAAATTTTGATTCATTACCCTTCCTATACTATCTTCTGGGTAGTTTAAGGTTTTTTGGATATTTTTTGCCAATTCATTTGGAAGATACTCAACTATTTCATCAATAATATTGCCACCTAAATCACTAACAATTTTAACAATATCATCTAGATCTAAATCTTTAATACCTTGTGCAATGTATTTTGATCCTAGTAAATTTAAAACCTCTTCTCTTATGTAATCCTCAAGATAAATTAAAAATCTTAGCTCAATATCGCAAATTGCAGCAATTATTCTAATTCTAAATTCTGGATCTATATTGGAAATTAACTGCGCTTGATCAACGGGATGTAATTCAAGAAATAATGTTTTTGCCTCTGAATTTTTACCATTTTGGGTAAAAAAGATAATTTTGTCTTTCTTAGATGCCTTATCTGCTTCATTTAAATCAATTATATCTGACATAATTAAAAATTATCAATTTATACCAATGTTTCATTGTTCTAAATTTATAGATATATATTACTAAAGTAAATATAATCTTGCTTAATCTACCAATGACTCCACCTGGTATCACCAAAACCATCTAAACGATATAAATCCTTAATACTGTGATCACCTAGCATAAATCTATTTCCTTTACCTGGTAAAGATGGATTAAATCCAACCATACGAAGCGATCCTAAAGCATAATGCCTACAATATTGATGAACCCGCCAAAAAATAGTATTATAATCAGTAATATTTTTATTTACTTCCCTATCATTATTCCAATCTATTGGTAGTTCTTTCCTATATCTTTTACTTAACTTTACTTTATCAAGGGGTTGTGCTAATAAATCATGATCTTTCTTCCATTCATAAAATGTCATAAAAAACACTCCTGCAAAATTTGTAGCCAAGCCAGACTCGCAACCATGAATCCAACCAAGTCTAAAACCATAACTTGCTTCTTTGGGTGCTTTTGGCGCCTGTTTAAATATTTTCCCCATAGGTTTATACCAATAAGGACCACAAGAAGATAGTAAAATTAACGTAAATATAAGAATTATTTTCTTTAAAAACATGTAATAGCAATTATCAATCTAGAATATCATATTATTTACCTATAGCAAAAATTATTTTAAAGGTAAAAAATGGCATCAATTATAATAAGGTTTATTGTACTAGTTATTAGATATAATTTAATATATAATTAATTACATATTAGGGGGGAAATAAGTATTTTTTGGTAAATAACCTATTTTTTTAAATCTTTGAAATATTCATAAAGATCATCGCAACCACCAATATGATTATTATCAATAAATATCTGCGGCACTGTTCTTCTTCCATTTGATCTTTTGAGCATCTCTTCCATTAATTCAGACGAATCAATTTTAATTTCTTTGTAATCTATACCCCTATCATCAAACATTTTTTTTGCCCTAACACAATAAGGACATATTTTTGTTGTATAAATTTCTACATTTTTCATCTAAACTAAATTATAAATTGTTAAATAACTAAGCAAAATATTACCTGGAGTCGGCTGTTGCTCTAGTATTATAAGTATTTGGTCGCTTATAATATCTGTCAGTATCATAATATTGATAATAATTAGGTTGTGGAAAATCATAAGGATTAGTATAATATCTTGACCTAGGAGAAGGAGAGTATGCTTGCTGCTGCTGATAAGGATAACTATATGGCATAGCAGATGGATATCTTGGATTAATATATCCAGATGCACTAGGATTTTCAGACACAACGCAGGCACTTAGCAATAGCAAAACTAACAAAATACAAATTTTTGTAGTAGACTTATATAAATTAAACACCTTAGTTATTAAGAAAGAGAATTATCAAAAATAATTCCAGTTAAAAGATAGTATAATATATAATTAACATATTACTATAATTCAAGAACTTTCTTAGTAATTTATATTATTAATAAATCACATAAAAAATAAATATTTTTTTTGAAAATTTAATTATATTATATAAGATAATATTTATATTAAGAAATTTTAATCGAAACTATGAAAACAATAAAAATAGGTAATTTAGAAATGGGTAATAACCTACCGTTTACTCTTATTGCCGGACCTTGTCAAACCGAA
>JAHXBT010000009.1 GCA_020054695.1 Rickettsiales bacterium | reverse complement strand
CGGCATATCATTAAGTGGAAAATTTGAAAATTTAAACAGAAAGCATCATGCTTTTCATATTCATCAATATGGCGATATAACCAAAAAAGATGGTTCTGGAACCGGCCCTCATTATTATAAAAAAAATTATCGTCAAGGTGATAATGTTGTAGGTAATTTAGGCAGAATTAAGAGACAAGGTAAATATACTGAATATGAGAACTATATAGACAATTTAACAATTAATGAAATTATTGGACGCTCTATGGTAATTCACGCTAAAAAAGGTAGTAAAAAATCTTCAAAATTTGTAGATTCAGGAAAAAGAGTTGCAACTGGAGTTATTGGGGTTGCTAAATAATACTAAATTTGCTTGAATTTTTCTACATACCTTTGGGTCTCTAGTTCTAAATTTAATATATAGCTAACTACATAAATTAATTAAAAATGGTATCCACTATCAAAACCTTTACCTTCGTTGGTATTAAAGCCATAGCGGTTGATGTTGAAGTTAAAATTTCATCTGGACGCACAATCTTTAATATTGTTGGTCTTCCAGATAAAGCACTAGCAGAATCACGAGAGAGAATCAGAGCAGCAATTAATTCTATTGGCCTAGAAATGCCAGCAAAAAGAATTACTGTTAATTTAGCACCTGCTGACCTTGAAAAAGAAGGTAGTCATTTTGATCTAGCAATTGCACTTGGTATTTTAGCAGAAATGGCAATTATTGATAAATTTGAGTTAGAAAATTATTATTGTCTTGGGGAATTATCTTTAAATGGTCGAATTAAACCTGTTAATGGTATTTTGTCAGCTGCTATTACTGCCAATGAATTAAATGGTAATATAATCTGCCCTAAGGAGTCTGGTTCTGAAGCAATATATGCTTCTAAAGATATTAATATATTAGCACCAAATAATATTTTACAATTAATTAACCACTTTAAAGGTACTCAGATTCTTTCTCAACCAGAGCAAAATTTTAAATATAACTCTCCTTCATATCCTTGTCTTTCTGAGGTGAGGGGGCAAAAAAGAGCAAAAAGAGCATTAGAAATTGCTGCAGCAGGGAATCATAATATGTTAATGATTGGACCACCAGGTTCTGGCAAATCAATGATCTCTTCTCGGTTAAATGGTATTTTACCAGAACTAACTTTAGATGAAATGCTAGAAGTTAATATGATTAATAGTATTTCAGGTAATATTCAGGATGGTCAATTAATAACAGAAAGACCATTTCGCGCTCCTCACCACTCCTGTTCTATGCCCGCAATGGTCGGTGGCGGTATAAAAACAAAACCGGGAGAAATTTCTTTATCACATAATGGAGTATTATTTTTAGATGAGCTGGGGGAGTTTCCTCGTCAAGTTTTAGACTCATTACGTCAACCAATTGAAGATCATATAGTCACTATTTCTCGAGCAAATTCTCATATAACCTACCCTGCAAACTTTCAATTAGTTGCTGCAATGAATCCCTGCAGGTGTGGATATTTGGGAAATGAAAATAAATCTTGTAATCGGGCACCAAAGTGTGGGCAGGATTATCAAGCAAAAATTTCCGGACCCATTCTAGACAGAATGGATATTATTATTAATGTTCCTCAGATTAATATTTTTAGCCAAACAAGTGAGGTGCCGGAAGAAAAATCTTCAGAAATTATTAAAAGAGTTAAATTTGCTAGGGAAAAACAATATAAAAGATCAGGTAAATTAAATTCTCACAATAATAGTAAAGAAATTGAAGAAACTTTTAGTTTTACTGGAGAAAATCGGAATTTAATAGAAAAAGCAATTGAAAAAATGGATATTTCCATGCGTGGTTTTACAAGAATTTTAAAAACTGCCAGAACAATAGCTGATCTTGAAAATAGTGACAAAATAGAAACTCATCATTTAGCCGAAGCAATAGGCTATAGATCTGGATAACAAATTACACCACTTGTCATCTTTAAAGTAATTTTATCTATATTTTTTATCAGTTAGTAATTTTAAAAGCGCCATTCTAATAAAAAGAGAATTTTCAGCTTGAGTAAAATATTTTGCCTGCGGAAAGGAATCAACTTCAATATCAATCTCGTCAACTCTTGGTAATGGATGCATGATTGATAGATCCTTTTTACCTTTTTCTAAAAGATTTCTACTAATTTGATATTTATTCTTAACAATTTGATATTCTTCTTCATCTTCAAATCTTTCTTTTTGTATTCTAGCTACAGATAAAATATCAAGATCCTTAATACTACTTTCTAGATCTTCTGTTTCGATAATTTCACCATTAATCTTTTCTATTGCGCTTCTTCTTCTTGGTGAAATTTTTGATAATTTATGAGAAATAAGATAAAATTTATTATTGGGGTATAAATTAAGAAGCTTTACCAAAGAATAAATTGTTCTACCATATTTAAGGTCACCAACAAAACCAATTTTAAGATTATTCAACCTACCCTTATCCTGTTTGATGGTAAAAAGGTCAGTAAGTGATTGAGTAGGATGTTCGTTAGAACCATCTCCGCCATTAATCACAGGAATTTGACAATTGCTAGAAAATTCTAAAGCACTATCATTTTGAGAATGACGAATAATAACTAGATCGGCATAATTTCCAATGATCCTTCCCATATCAGAAAGAGATTCACCTTTTTTAGCAGCAGAGGAAAGGCCATTTTCTAAAGAAATTAAATTTCCACCAAGTCTCATCATGGCCCCTTCAAAAGAAAATCTTGTTCTACTGCTTGGCTCAAAGAATAAGGTGGCTAAAATAACTCCTTTTAGGTCAGAATATTTTTTTATTTTATTTTTTTTAAGATCGGATTGATATTTTATTGCTAAATTAAATATAAGATCAATATCTTCCTTATTAATTTGGTTAGCACTTATTAAGTTTTGAAAAGATATTTTTTTCATAGTAAAATTCCATTTTTTATGGCTTCTTTTTCAATTTCTCTAGTGGTATTTTATCAATAATTACCTTAATTTTTTGTTCTCCTATTTTGTCTTCAAAGAAAATGATAAAATTATTTTTCTTTTTATATTATCCCAAGATTATATTTCCTAATAAATTGGAGTAATATTTTTAAAATAAATTAAATTATTACTGGCCACAATCTTTAAGCTTCTCTGTATCTTTTGCCATATCTTGCAAACAAACAACATCAAATTGGCCTTTATTTTCATGAATTTTTTTGATTGAACGAGAAATATATCTAGCAGCATTAATAGTTGTAAAACAAAAAACCTGATTCATTAAAATAGCACGCCTTAATCCAAAAGATCTAGCGATAGAAAGTGAATCAGAAGAAGTGTTAATTGCTAAAGAGATTTTGCGATCATTAGCCAAATCAACAACATTATAACCTCCCTCACTTTCTTTATTAACTCTGGAAACATCTTTTAAACCTTCTAAAGTTAAAAATTTTTCAGTGTTAATGGTAGCATAAATTTTATAACCACATTGCTGTAAATTTTTAACGATTTTAAATAATTCTAGGGTTTTGTCCTTTTCTTTAACCGAAATTAAAGCACCCCCCTTTTCTAAAATTTTGGGACTTACGCCTAATTGAGCTTTAAAAAAAGCAATTTCAAAATCTTTATCGACCCCCATCACTTCACCAGTTGACTTCATTTCTGGTCCAAGCAAAATATCGGTATTCGAGAATCTAACAAAAGGAAAAACTACCTCCTTAACTGAATAATATTTTTCACTATAATTAATGGCTTCTTTTAAATTAAATTCAGATAATTTATGACCAACCATCAAAAGTGAAGCAATTTTAATAATATTAATACTGGTTGCTTTAGCTACAAAAGGTGCGGTGCGTGAAGCTCTTGGATTAACTTCAATAATATATAATTGATTATCCTTAATGGCATATTGTACGTTCATCAAGCCACAAACACTAATTTTCTTAGCTAACTTAACTGAACTTTGTTTGATTTGTTGAATTTGATCTTGAGTTAATGAAAATGGTGGCAAAGAACAAGCTGAATCGCCAGAATGAANACCAGCCTCTTCAATATGTTGCATAATACCAACAATTTCAACATCTTTACCATCGCTTAATGCGTCAACATCAATTTCTATAGCATTTTCAAGGAATTTATCAATTAAAATTGGTCCATCTAAAATAACAGATTTATTTTGCTTAATGTATTTGTCCAAAGATTCCTTATTGTAGATAATTTCCATAGCACGCCCGCCAAGGACATTTGATGGTCGTATAACTACTGGATAAGTAATTTTATTAACAGAATTTTCAATATCCTCTAATTTATGACAGATATCGTTTTCTGGCTGGATTAGATTAATTTTATGCAGTAACTTTTGGAATCTTTCACGGTCTTCAGCCAAATCGATTTTATCAAAAGAAGTGCCAATGATCGGCAAATTAAATTTACTGATATATCTTGCCAATTTTAAAGCGGTTTGACCACCAAATTGAACAATAACTCCAACCAGGTCACCTTTTTGCTGTTCTTTTTTGATAATTTCTAACACATATTCCGCAGTCATTGGCTCAAAATAAAGCCTATCAGAAGTATCATAATCGGTTGAAACAGTCTCTGGGTTGCAATTAATCATGATTGTTTCATAACCTGCTTCTGACAAAGTAAAACAAGCATGTACGCAGGCATAGTCAAATTCAATACCCTGACCAATTCTATTTGGTCCACCACCTAAAATAATAACTTTTTTCTTATCAGAAATTTCTGCCTCACAATCAGAGCCTGTAATATGGTCCCCTTCATAGCAAGAATACATATATTTAGTAAAGGATTTAAACTCAGCAGAACAAGTATCAATTCTTTTATAAACAGGATTAACTTCTAATTTTTGCCTTAATTTACTAATTTAAAATTGGTCTTTTCCGATTAATTTACCTAATCTGGAATCTGAAAAGCCTAATTTTTTAAGTCTTAGAATTTCTGCCTTATCGTTTTTAATGCCATTTTTTCTAATTTTAACCTCTTCATTGATAATTTTAGCAATTTGCTGTACAAACCATTTATCATAGTGGGTAATTTGACAGATCTCAGCAATAGAAATTTTATACCTTAATGCGTGAGCAATTAACAAAATACGATTTGGAGTAAAATGTTTTAATTTGTCCTTAATAATATCTTGATTTTGCTCTAAAGAATTAATGCCGGTCACACCATCAATTTCAACCTCAGTAAATCCATCAAGACCAATTTCCATTGAACAAAGTGCTTTTTGGATTGATTCAGTAAAATTTCGCCCAATTGCCATGGCCTCACCAACTGACCTCATAGCGCTAGACAATATTGGATTAGCATCCTGAAATTTCTCAAAAGTAAATCTAGGAACTTTAGTTACAATGTAATCAATTGTTGGCTCAAAAGATGCTGGTGTAACTTTGGTAATATCATTTTGAATTTCATCCAAACTATAACCAACAGCTAGAAGTGCGGCAACTTTGGCAATAGGAAAACCAGTTGCTTTTGAAGCCAAAGCTGAAGACCTTGAAACTCTTGGATTCATTTCAATTACTACCAAACGACCGTCCTTGGGATTAACAGCAAATTGCACGTTAGAACCACCAGTTTCAACTCCAATTTCTCTAATAACAGCAATTGAAGCATTACGCATTTTTTGATACTCCTTATCGGTTAAAGTCAGGGCAGGAGCCACTGTAATAGAGTCGCCAGTGTGAATACCCATAGGGTCAATATTTTCGATAGAGCAAACAATTATAGCATTATCTTTGCTATCTCTAATTACCTCCATCTCATATTCTTTCCAACCTATGATTGATTCGTCAATTTGCACCTCACCAACTGGTGATAAATTTAAACCATTTTTAACAATTTTTTTAAACTCAGATATGGTCTCGGCAATACCGCCACCACTACCTCCCAGCGTAAATGAAGGGCGAATAATAGCTGGCAGGCCAACATCATTAACAACCTCTAAAGCCTGCTCCAGAGAATTAATTACAGCATTTTTTGGCACTTCTAGACCAATTTTTGCCATTGCTTTGTTGAACAGCTCTCGATCTTCAGCCTTTTTAATAGCTTTAGAGTCAGCACCGATCATTTTTACATTATATCTATCTAGAATACCTCTTTTTTCCAACTCTAGGGCGCAATTTAAAGCTGTTTGACCGCCTACAGTTGGTAAAATAGCGTCTGGCCTTTCCTTTGAGATAATTTTTTCTATAATTTCTGGGGTGATAGGTTCAATATAGGTACGATCAGCTGTTTGCTGATCGGTCATGATAGTTGCTGGATTAGAGTTAATTAAAATAGTTTTATAACCTTCATTTCTAAGAGCTTTACAGGCTTGTGTTCCAGAATAATCAAATTCACAGGCTTGACCTATAATAATTGGGCCTGCTCCTATGATTAAAATTGACTTTATATCACTATTTTTTGGCATCTAATATATTATTTTTAAATTTATCAAATAAATATCTACTATCATGCGGACCAGGTGAGCTTTCCGGATGATATTGCACTGAAAATACTGGTCTATCCTTCAATTTAATACCCTGAATTGTTTGGTCAAAAAGTGAAATGTGAGTAATTTCAACATTTTGAGGAATATTGTTATTATCAGCACAAAAGCCATGATTTTGACTAGTAATTTCTACCGATTTATTCTCTAAATTTTTGACTGGGTGATTAGCGCCCCTATGACCCTGATGCATTTTGATAGTTTGCAAACCAGAAGCCAAACAAAGTAATTGATGACCCATACAAATACCAAAAATTGGGGTGTTTTTTTCAAGCAATTTCTTAATAACACTAACAACATATTTAGAAGTTGCCAAAGGGTCGCCCGGACCATTAGACAAAAAAACTCCGTCAAAATCAGTTGCCATAATATCTTCAAAGGAAGAATTGGCTGGTAAAATTGTTAAATCAAAATTTTGCTCGGCAAGACATCTTAGGATATTTTCTTTAATACCAAAATCAATAATTGTGACCTTGTATTTTTTATCAGTAGCAGAAATCTTTTCAGCTGTAAAATCGGATAAATTATATAATTTTTCTTCCCAATTATATTTTTTCGTTGTTGTGACTTTTGAAGCTAAATCAACATCTTTTAAAGTAGGAATATCAATAATTTTGGTAATTAATTGACAAGTATCAATGATTTCTCCTTTCTTAGCAAAATAAATAATGCAATTACGCGCACCCTTATCACGAATATTTTTGGTTAAAGCACGAGTATCAATATTACAAATACCGGTTAAATTATGATTAATTAACCAATCATTTAAGTGATTTTCGCTTCTAAAACTAGAATCTTCGGTGATTTCGTCACGAATAATCAAGCCTTTGCAGTAAGGTTTTTTTGATTCATTATCAACTTCATTACAACCAACGTTACCAATATGAGGGAAAGTAAAAGTAATAATCTGACCAGCGTAGGAAGGGTCGGTCAGAATTTCTTGATAACCAGTAACAGAAGTATTGAAGCAAATTTCACCAATTGCTTTACCATGAATACCAACACCTTTTCCGAAAAAAAAACTACCATCAGTAAGACATATGACGGAGTTTATATTTTCATCGGCTGTTATTTTCATTAGTAGTACTTCAAATAAATATATTCTTAAAATTTGCTTGAAAGATTGTAAATATTATAGATGTGTTAGTCAAGGGATAGAATTAGAAAATGTTGTTATTTTATATTAGATTTGACTATCTGATTAATATCAATTAGAATCCAGTTTTTACATAAAACTTTTTAAAAAATTAGTTTCTCTAGCACCCGTAGCTCAACTGGATAGAGTATTTGACTACGGATCAAAAGGTTGAGGGTTCGAATCCTTCCGGGTGCGCATTCTTGATTTAGCTCGCTATAAACACAAAATTAAAGTAACCAAATCCTATACTTATCTCCTTGAAGATGATAACCAGAAAAAAATTAATAGAAAAAAGATTCTAGTAACTTCTTAAGTGCAGCGCGTGGTGTATTGTTTTTGATAAAGAACCAGTCTTTAACTATATGAAGCAGTAAAATACGAACTAAAGCAAAGGGGCATTTTATTTTGCAATTTCCATTTATAACTCCTTAAGATTTACATGGAGATTGTCAATTACTAATAAATAGTTTTTCGATGTCTTTTAG
>JAHXBT010000010.1 GCA_020054695.1 Rickettsiales bacterium | reverse complement strand
AAGAGAAGTTCTAATATATTTTGGAGAATGGAAGAGGAGTATTAGAGATAGTAATGGCTGTATTAAATACGAAGATGGTAAAATAACACAGGTACATTGTCATGGTAAAATAGTTGGTGATGCTATTGTTACTTTTTTGATAATAATCAATATAGGGTAGGTTTAAATAATGATTTTCAAATAAATAGTTAAGGTGAGATGACTACAAAAGATGGCTTATTATATTCAGGATAATAAAAATGGTAAGATGCATGGTAAAGGAAAATTAATCCTTTCAGATGGTGGGTTTTTTAACGGAGAATAAAAAAATGATGAGATAAAAGGTAAAGTAACTATTTATTTTACAGCAGATGGTGATAACAGAAAGGAATATGTTGGTTATGTTAAACTTTACATTACAATCAGATGGAGCGGGGAGGATGGAATGTGCAGATGGCGCTATTTTTGATGAAAAATGGCATAAGGATAGTCAAAAAAAGCAAAATGGTTCAGTGGCCAAAAATTCTACTATTTATAGTGAGTCAATGGCAAAAAATAGGTAAAACTCAATAAAATTACCCTTTATAAATATTATAAAATTCTTGCTACATCAAGCATTCTAACTGAAAAACCCCATTCATTGTCATACCAAGAGCATATTTTAACTAAATTACCAATGACCTTAGTTTGAGTAGCATCAAAGCAAGAGCTATAAGGATTGTGGTTAAAGTCAATGGAAACCAAAGGCTCATTAACATATTGTAAGACTTGACCCATTTTATCTTCTTTTGATTTTTTGAGCATTAATTCATTAATTTGTTGTACCGAAACTTCTTTTTTAGCAATAAAGTTAAAATCAGTCATTGATACATTTGGGGTTGGAACCCTAATCGCACCACCATCTAATTTACCTTTTAATTCTGGTAAAACTAATCCAATAGCAGAAGCGGCGCCAGTTGAAGTTGGAACCATAGAAACACCAGCAGATCTAGCTCTTCTTGGATCACGATGATTAGCATCAACAATATTTTGATCGTTAGTATAGGCATGAATTGTAGTCATAAACCCCTTTTCAATACCAATTTTATCATTTAAAATTTTAACCACAGGAGCAAGGCAATTGGTAGTACAAGAGCCAATAGAAATAATTTGGTCATTATTATCTAAAATTTCGTCATTTACACCATAAATTATAGTTTTAATTTCTTTATCCTTAGCTGGTGCAGAAATAATAACTTTTTTAGCGCCTCCTTTAAGATGTTTCTCGTTTGTCTCAATAGTTTTAAAAGCACCAGTACATTCAAAAACAATATCAACTTTTAATTTATCCCAAGGTAATGATTCAGGATTTCGACCCCTAACAATAGCAATATCATGACCATTGATAGAGATTAAATCCTCCGATTTTGTGATAATTTCGGGATTGAAAATACCATGAATTGAGTCATACTTAATTTGATGAATTATTCTGTCAGTTTCTGCTGAAGAATTGATAGCTACAACATTGATATCATTGTAATTTTCTTCAAATTTTGCCCTTAGGATGGCTTTTCCTATTCTTCCTAACCCATTAATTGCTGTATTTTTTGTCATAATGATATTTAAAAAAGTTTGATAACTCATGGTAAAAAGCATTTTAACAAAAATCAAAGGAAATATTCATTGATCTTAAATTCAATTACTGGTTAAATTAGGTTACAATTTCAATTCAATAATTACAGATGATTAAAAATATTACTGTTGGTCCGTTACCTTCTTCTGAAAAAACCTATATTCAAAGCGAAAGATTTGAAGATGTTAAGGTTGCTATGAGGCAAATTAATCTCTCTAAAGAGTCAGAAAAAAAATCCTTCACAGTTTATGATACTTCTGGCATTTATACTGATGCTAATTTATCAAAAAATATTGATCTTAATAAAGGTCTGCCAAAATTAAGACAAAAATGGATTGAGGAGCGAGGAGATGTTGAAAAATATAATGGTCGTAATATTAAACCTGAAGATAATGGTATTTTTGTCAGTGGTGCCAAATCTTCAGTTCCTGAATTTAACCTAAAGGATTTTCATCCTATAAGAGCTAAAAATGGTAAGAGACCAACGCAATTAGCCTATGCTCGAGATGGTATTGTCACTAAAGAAATGGAATATATTGCCCTTCGTGAAAATATGGGCAGAAAAGAACTGAATTCTAAATATTCTGGTCAAAATTTTGGCGCTAATTTACCTGGAATTGTCACAGGGGAATTTGTCCGTGATGAAATTGCTGCTGGTCGTGCCATTATTCCTGCTAATATTAATCACCCGGAGAGTGAGCCAATGATTATTGGCCGTAATTTTTTAGTTAAAATCAACACTAATATTGGTAATTCGGCTATTTTTTCTGGCGTGGAAGAAGAGGTTGAAAAAATGATTTGGTCAATTCGTTTTGGTGGTGATACTTTAATGGATTTATCAACTGGTAAAAATATTCATAATATTCGTGAATGGATTATCCGTAATTGTCCTGTTCCTGTTGGAACTGTGCCAATTTATCAAGCCTTAGAAAAAGTTTCTGGTGTGGCTGAAGAATTAACTTGGGAAATTTATCGTGATACTTTGATTGAGCAATGTGAACAAGGAGTAGATTATTTTACTATTCATGCTGGTGTGCGTTTGCCTTTTGTGCCAATGACTGCTAATAGGGTGACTGGTATTGTTAGTCGTGGTGGTTCAATTATGGCTAAATGGTGTTTATCACATCATAAGGAAAATTTCCTTTATACAAATTTTGAAGAGATTTGTGATATTGTTTCTGCTTATGATGTATCATTTTCTCTTGGTGACGGTTTGCGTCCTGGATCAATTGCCGATGCTAATGATGAGGCGCAATTTTCTGAACTTAAAACTTTAGGCGAATTGACCGAAATTTCCTTAAAATATGATTGCCAAACTATGATTGAAGGTCCTGGTCATGTACCAATGCACCTTATTAAGGAAAATATGGAAAAGCAGTTAGAATATTGCCACGAAGTACCCTTTTATACTTTAGGTCCTTTAACTACTGATATTGCTCCAGCCTATGATCATATCACTTCAGCTATTGGCGCTGCTATGATTGGTTGGTATGGTACGGCAATGCTGTGTTATGTAACGCCAAAAGAACACCTTGGTTTGCCGAATAAGGATGATGTTAGAACAGGAGTGATTACTTATAAAATTGCAGCTCACGCAGCAGATTTAGCCAAGGGTAATGCTATTGCTAAAGAATGGGATGATGAATTATCTAAGGCGCGTTTTGAATTTAGATGGGAAGACCAATTTAATTTAGCTCTTGATCCTGAAATGGCTAGGGATTTTCATGATGAAACTCTACCTGCCGACGGTGCTAAAAAGGCACATTTTTGTTCTATGTGTGGTCCAAAATTTTGTTCTATGAAAATTTCTCAAGATGTTAGGGATTTTGCTAATAATCAGGAAGAGATGGACAAGATGAGTCAAAAATTTAAGGAATCTGGCAGTAAAATTTATGTTAACCAATCTGCAAACTAATTATATCCAATGAATTTTTTGCAAAAATTCAAAAATTTAATTATATTATTACTGTTATTTGCAATATCTGCATGTGGTAGTGGGTGTGTTGATCCAGAAGATTATGGTGGATATAACACTGAAATTATTACTGTAAATGCTAGTAGTAATTTATCTACAGAGTGTAATTGGACTCAAAATGAAGATATATCTATTGACCAACCTTTAGATTCATTTAATCTAAATGGCGGTATTTCCAATATGTTATCTAATGGATCAGATAATTTTTTAAAGAGTTTGGGATGTCTTTATTATTCATCAAATAATGTAAATACTATAAGATATAATAGTGGTTCTTTTACTAATAACGAACTTATAAATTGTTTTAGTGAGGCTAGAAATATTTGCCAGATAAGAGAAAAAATTCTTCCCTCCTCTGCATCAAATAGTTGGCAAAGAACTACTTTAAAAACTTCTAATCCCTATGGTTTAGATCTTAGGAGAGATACTAAGATTTTTATTAAAGCAAAGGGTGATGTTTCTTTTGGCGCAACTGTTGATCCCTTAATTGCATTTTTTGGAAATAATTACGATTATCAATCAACAATTGGTCATACTTATATTAATAAAAATAATACTTTATCACCTTCAATATATGATGTTTCAACAACAGATAAAATTATTTTTATGTTAAGTGGTAGAATTAATTCACCTTCCATTGGTAGTCCATCGAATTTATCAGATGATGATTGGCCATTACAGGCTCATCTTGGATTCTCTCGTCTCTATGCTTATGTCCAACCTTTTCCTAAAAATTATATTTCTTCAATTGATGATAGTGAAGATGAAAGGGCAAAAGGTGATTACCCAATAGATCACGATCCTAGATTATGGAAATGTTTTAAATTGTCTGTGGATAATAAAAAGAATTTTTCTAGCAATACCAATATTGATGAGGTTGCTGATGATGATAAATTTACAAATTGCTATGCCGAAAATTATGCAAAGGATGGTTTTTATAGCAATTTGGATAATAGATTTATTGTTAGTGGTGACATACAAAATCCAGATAAAGCGTTAATATCTCAACTCCAAAGTCAAAATAATATACATATAGAAAAATATTACAATAATTCCAATAATATTGGATCTAAATATGATATTACAAATCCAAGAAATATTGCAAAATTTGGTGGTGCAATATTACATAGCCAAGAAGGTGAACAAGATGGGGATATATTATCCGGTGAAGTTATAGATAATATGACAACTATTACAGGAAGTGACAAATATAGATTAATAGAACATAATAGTAATGGTTATAATAGTAATATCACATTATCTGATAGTAAAGATAATTCAATCCCTGATGTAAGTAATTATTATATAGATAGTAATAAAGTTATATTATATCCAAAGCATTCTATTGAATTTAATAGTGATAATTATGGAGTAACTATTAAATATATTAAAGATATAAATATAGAAAAATCAGGATATGTCAGATTTTTTAGCAGTTTAGCATCAAAGGATGTATGTAATTTAAAATTAGCAATTTCTAATAAAGATGGCGATTCTTATATTCATGAATCTTTTGCAGATGGTAGGAAAATAAAAAATATTTATGTCGAAAAAGGAGATTCATCCCTTGATTCTATTAATGATTTTCTTGGTGAGTTATCTGATCCTATTTATTTAAGAAAGGGACAAGTTTTGTTATTTTTACCAGATAGTTGGCAATGGAGTGGTGGTGATTGCGAAATTAATACATTAATGCATATTGAACATAGACCTGCTGTTTTTTGTAAAGAGATAGGAGATTATCCTCAGGGGACTTCACATTTGGCAGCAAATATTAATAATTGTGTCCATTCAATTGAAAATGGCAATAGGGTTTGTTCAGGAAATGCAGTTAGATTAGTAACCATAGAATCTAATTATAAATGTTTTGATGTTACTAATTATAAAGATAGTCTAAGCACCTTGCCTGATAACCAATTAAATAATTTAGGTTCTTTACCAGCAGGCGTTAGTGAAGTTGAGTTTTTTGATGGTGATAAGGGTAATTTTACTGGAAAATATGATGACAAATCTGTTGGTAATTATCTCAAATTAACAAATAATAAAGACAATAATGATATATATAAATTATCTAATAAAGATCCTATTAATTTTAGTAGTCCAGGTAGATTAAAGTTTTTATTTTTAGGTGATAAAGAATATTTAAGGCCAGACATAGGAAGTAGTTTTTTTAGTACTGATTCATCTAATAATTATGATGGATCTAATGGTTTTGAGATTAATTTTACTCCTTCATTTTCTTATTCTAATGGGCAGAACTTACAAATTGTTCTTTGTGATGATAGTGCTACCAATAGTTGTAATTCTTCTGGCTGTCAGGATAATCCAATAAATTCTTGTAGCAGTTCACAATATTCAAAAAAAATAATTATTAGAGAGGGTGACAATTATAATAATGGTTATGGATTTACAAAATCAGGAACCTTAAAGAATATAGATTCTTCTATCTATAAGGATTATTACATGCATAATGGTCAGAATGATAATAGTCCCAATGCTAATGAAATGAGTGATGAGGATTTATATCTTGCTTTTAATATATATAATCCAAATCAACAATATTCAGGAGATAATAATTGTTTTATAAATAATGAAGGTCAATCTGATAAGGATTGTAGTAGCAATATTAGTTCCTGTACTAATAGCGATACTGGTTCTAATAAATGCTGTAATGGTAAGTTAATTGATAATCCTTATTATAATGCAGCATATTGCGAAAGTGGAAAAGTAGAGTTGGATGATGGGTGTTGTAATTTTGATGATATTTCTGAAGCAGCTGGTACATTAAGCTGTTCTACACATAGTGTCAAAAAAACTCCTTCACCTGATTCTGTTTGTTCTCAGTTATCTCCATCTTGTAGAGATTCTAAAATTTGTAGTGGAAGAAATTTTGGCGATTCTGGTTTTTACGATGTTACCATTAGAGTTCCAAGTGATTCTGGCCCAGATACTATTCAGATTATTTCAGAAATAATGTCTTCTATTTTTAATTTTCTTGATGGTGATCAAGTTAATCCAGGATATGTTGAGAATGTATATGTAAAAATAGTTCACAATGATGTTTTTATAGTTTTGGTAAAATTATTATCCATGTTATTCGTAGTTTTTTATACTGGTAGTTATGTTATGGGATTATCAGATATGAAGCAAAAGGATTTAATGGGTATGATTATAAAAATAGGTGTTGTCTATTTATTAATTAGTCCAGATAGTTGGTATTGGTATAAAAGTTTTTTTGTTGATCCTATGAAAGATGGTATCAATTATATAACATTTTTGATGGCCAGTACATTTGACAGAGATCCAGAGATATTATCTGCTATTAATAATTATGATTTTAGTGATAAATCAATGCTATTTAAGTCTAGTGACAGAATGTTTAAAATTTTGTTTGAGGACACTATGCATAAAAAAATATTAGGTATAATATTCAATAATTTTTTTGGTTTTATATATGTTGTGATAATTTATTTTGCGATTTTAAAATATTTACAGGCATTTTTTGTTTCGGTATCATTTTTTATCATTGCTCATGCATTAATATCAATACTTTTACTATATGGACCAATTTTTATTTTATTAATATTCTTCAAAATAGGGGAGTCATTTTTTAAGAATTGGTATGAACAGTTGATGGGCTTAGGGCTGCAACAGATTTTAATCATATTATTTTTAACTTTTTTCAATGGCATAATATATGAACTATTTAAGATGAATTTTAATTATAGAGTATGTTGGGGTACTGTTTTCTCAGTTCCTATATTTGGTATAGGTAGCGTATTTGAATTTTGGTCTTTACCTAGTACTGGTGTTGGTATGAGTCCTTCTGATCCATCCTTGGTTAGTGGTGTACCTCATTTAATTTCTATTATATTTATTTATTTTATGTGTAAGATGATGTATGATTTTATAGATATTGCTAGTAGGGTTAGTGCTACAATTGTTGGTAATATCCAGATTGCATCTTCATCTTCTGCATTATTTGAAACTGCTAGACAAGCTGCTTTTCAGACTGGCAAGTCCATTGTTGGATCTGTTTCTAAAACTACTGGAGTTGGAGATTATTTATCTGAAAAAAGAAATTCATTCCTTGGTAAACATTTTGATTATGGTAAAGATGCTGATTCAAGACATAATAAACAAAAGGAAGCATATGCAGCAGACAGGTCTCAATCTCTTGCTCTACGAGCAGCAGGTGATGAGGCGGATAAAAAATATTTAAAAGACAATAAAATAACAGATACAAGAAAATTAACTGATAAGCAAAAGAATGAAATGAAGGAGGGTAGAATGGAAGCATTAAAAGAAAAATCTATGGAATTTGGTATGAAAGATGTAGAGGGAGAGGATAAAGAAAGGTTTGATAAATTAATAAATTCAAGGTCAACAGAATTAACAGATAGAGAAAAATATAATCCACTAAATGCTTTAAGATATGAGTTAATTCAAGATGGTGGTAAAAACATTTCAGATAGTATGAAAGCTCTTGATTCTGCTAGTGGTAATGTTATGTCGTCAACAGCTCAAAAATTACCTTCTCCA
>JAHXBT010000029.1 GCA_020054695.1 Rickettsiales bacterium | reverse complement strand
ATAACATACACATTTAGCCTAAATGATGGTACAAATAACAAAGGTAACATATTTACAGGACAAGTAACTGATATGAGCGGTATGTTTAGTAGTGTAACTGCTTTTAATGGTGATTTATCAAATTGGGATACAAGTAGTGTAACTAATATGTACAGCATGTTTAGGAGTAGTCCTTTTAATGGTGACATATCAAATTGGGATACAAGTAATGTAACTAATATGTCTGATATGTTTCGTGATAATTCTGCTTTTAATGGTGATTTATCTGATTGGGACGTTAGTAAAATTACTAATTTTAGTAATATGTTTTCTCAATCATATTTTAATCAAGATTTATCTAACTGGGATGTAAGCGGAGCAACTAATTTAAGAGGAATGTTTGCAGGGACATCAAAATTTAACAATAATTCAATAATAAATTGGGATGTAAGTAATGTCACTAATATGCATAAAATGTTTTATAATAATAAATTTTTTAATCAAGATTTATCAAATTGGAATACAAATTCTGTAACTAACATAGCTGAGATGTTTTTCGGTTCAGTTTTTAACCAAGATATAAGCAATTGGTGTGTTAATAATGTATCAAATAGTAACTCCTTTAGTGCCAATAGTCCACTACAAACAGAATTTCACCCACAATTTGGGTCTAATGATAATTGTCCGTTTGTTGCACCTTAATAATCTATAGTTATAATTAAGTATTAAAAAATAAAATGAAGGTTAGTTATAATATTTTATTCCCAGAGTTATATCAAAAGAAAGGTCTAAAACAAATTGACCAATTATTTTGCAATCTTCTTAGAAATGAGTCAGAAGGTCTCTATCTAAAATTATTAGAATCACGGCAAAATCCAACAAATATAATTGACGAAAGTGAATTAATAATAACCCTTGCTCCCTTTTTAGAAAATTTTCTAAAAGAATTATTTAATTTAAACGAAGAATTATCAAATCTTACAAGTTATAAAAATAATTTATCAAATTTATTTTTATGTAAAAAAATATTTATTCAAAAAAGAGTAATTAGAAAATTTACCTTAGAAGAAATTGACAATTTTGACATTAAAAATATTACTCAAAGAATAACAAAAAGAATATCAAAATTTTCAGAAATAAATATTGCTAACGATATTATTGACCTCCTTAAATTAGAAGAAAAAAATCAAAATATCTTAAATTTGTATGCTAAATTTTGTGCTTGGGCTATTTTAAGCATCGAAGGTAAATTACAATATAAGGATTCAATTTTATTAAAATTACCAGAAAAAATTGATCAACAAAATCTTATTAATTTAAAAGAAAATCAAGGAGAATTATTTTTAGATAAAAATTATCTTCGAAACCGTGATGGTTTTTCATTAAGCGATAACAACCCTACAATTGATAAGACTTTAGGAGAAGCAAAATATTGTCTTTATTGCCACAAAAGAAAGAAGGATTCATGCTCCAAAGGTCTAAAAGACAAAGAAGATAATTTTAAAAAATCAGAACATAATATTGAACTTTCTGGCTGTCCTTTGGAAGAGAAAATATCAGAAATGATATTACTATATGATGAAAATTTACTTCTATCAAGCCTAGCAACCGCTATGATTGACAATCCATTACTTGCAGCCACTGGTCATAGAATTTGTAATGATTGTATGAAATCTTGTATTTATCAAAATCAAACTCCTGTTAATATCCCAGAAATTGAAACTGGAATTTTAAAAGAAGTTCTCAATCTTAATTATGGTTTTGAAATTTATAGTCTTTTATCAAGGTGGAACCCCTTAAATTTTAAAAGATTTTTACCAAAAAAGGAAAGTAACAATAAAATTTTAATAGTTGGATCTGGACCTGCTGGTTTTAATTTAGCCTATCATCTCTTACAAGAAGGTCATTATATTACTGCTATTGACGGTCTTAAAATTGAACCTTTAGATCCAGAAATTTCAGGCGTTGATTTTGATAAAAATCCAGTCAATTTTAAAGCCATTAAAAATATCCGAAAAGAATTATTCTCTGATCTCGCTAATAGAAATCCCAAAGGTTTTGGCGGTGTAATGGAGTATGGTATTACCATTAGATGGAATAAAAATCTTTTAAATGTGGTAAGAGTAATTTTAGAAAGAAATCGTAATTACAGACTATATGGTGGAGTTCGATTTGGTAGTCAAATTACCAAAGAAACTGCATTTGATGATTTAGGGTTTGATCATATTGCGCTTTGTATGGGAGCTGGTAGTCCCAATATTATTTCTTTAAAAAATAACCTTAGTAAGGGTATTAGAAAAGCATCTGATTTTCTAATGAATTTACAATTAAGTGGTGCCTTTGGAAAGGATTCTCTTTCTAATTTACAAATTCGACTACCCGTGTTAGTAATTGGCGGAGGGTTAACAGCAATTGATAGTGCTACTGAGATATTATCTTATTATATTATTCAAATTGAAAAATTTGCCAAAAGATATGATAAAAATCTAAATTTTTTGTTAAATATAGAAGAAAGATCCATTGCTAATGAATATTTAAATCATTTTGATGAATTACAAAATGAAAGAAATCTAGCAAAATTAGAAAATCGCCCAGCAAATCTAAATAAATTATTAGAAAAATGGGGGGGTGTTAAAATCCTATATCGTAAATCGCTGCAACAAAGTCCTTCTTACCGCCTTAATCATGAGGAAGTTAAGAAAGCTTTTGAAGAAGGCATTAAATTTATACCAAACATTATCCCAAAAGAAGCAATTTTAGATAAGTTTAAATCCATAAAATCTCTAAAATGCCAAGATAATCAAATTTTTCCTGCTAAAACTATTCTTATTGCTGCTGGAATTAAACCAAATATCATGTTAGCTAAAGAAGATGCTGATTTAAAATTAGATGATGATCACTTCCAATTAATTGATACTCAAGGAAAAAATCAAACCAAATCTGGCAGTGTAAAGGCAGATAATATCAATATTTTAACCTATCTTAATAAGGATAAATCCATTAGTTTTTTTGGAGATATGCATCCTGATTTTTCAGGAAATGTAGTTAAAGCCATGGCCTCTGGCCTNAAAGGATATCCGATTATTAATAATATTTTACCAAAAAATAATCCAAAAATTAACTTCCAAGATTTCAGCAAAGATATTAGTAATTTGTTACAGGCTAAAATTAAGAAAATTAATAAATTAAGTGAAGATATTATTGAAATTACCATTAAATCACCTTTAGCTGCAAAGAATTTTAAAGCTGGACAGTTTTATCGATTACAAAACTATCATTATTTTGCACCTAAAAAGAATAATATTTCCTTTGATATGGAGCCAATAGCAGTTACTGGTTGCGAAGTAAAAAAAGATGAAATATCTATTATTATCATCAAAAATGGTGTCTCATCAAAAATTGCTGAATTATTGCAAGAAAATGAGTCAGTAATTTTAATGGGACCAACTGGTAGACCGGCCGATATTCCGTATAATAAAAATATCTTATTAATTGGTGGTACTATTGGTACTGCATCCTTAATTTCTATTGCAACAGCTCTAAAAGCTGCAAATTGTACTATAACTTATTTTGCTGGATATAGAAAAGAATCTGATTGTTATAAAAGAAAAGAAATAGAAAAAGTAACAGATAAAATTATTTGGTCTTTTGAAAAATTAGATAATTTTCAAACTAATAGAAAGAATGATTTTATATTTGAAGGCAATGTTATTGCAGCAATGGAAAAATATCAAAATTTTATTAAAAACATTGATCATATTATTGCAATAGGTAGTAATAAAATGATGCAAGCTGTTAAAATTGCCAAAGATACTAAATTTAAAGAAATTTTTAAAAATAATACAGAATTTTTGGCTAGAACAAACTCACCAATGCAATGCATGATGAAACAAATTTGTGCCCAATGTTTACAAAAACAGATTGATCCTAAAACAGGAAAAGAATATTTTTCTTATTCTTGTTTTAAACAAGATCAAAATATTGACCAAGTTTGTTTTGACCACCTTTCTGATCGTTTATCCAATAATTCTCTACAAGAAAAAATAACCCACTCTTGTTTTACTAAGGTTTTATCTTAGTAATAATTGGAATATGATCAGAGGGTTTTTCTCTAGTTCTAAAATCAGTTAATAATTGCACATCAGAAATACTATCTTTTAAAATAGGTGTTGTCCAAATATGGTCCAACCTACGACCACGGTTTGATTTCATTGGATCACGCGCTCTGTAACTCCACCAGCTATATAATTTTTTTTCATTACCGATTTTATAACGATGAGAATCAACCCAATTCAAAGTTTTCTGTAAATTATTCATTTTTTCTACCTCAATTGGCGTATGAGAAACTACTTTTAATAATTGCTTATGAGACCAAACATCATTTTCTAAAGGTGCAATATTCATATCACCAACCATAACCAACTTATCATTTTGAGAATAATTTTTACAAAAATAATCTTCCATCCAGTCCAAAAATTTTAATTTAAAATCAAATTTTGGATTAATATTGACGTCTGGTTCATCACCACCAGCAGGAACATAAAAATTATGAATTTTAATACCAGATCTGGTCACAGCAGAAATATGCCTTTTATCATCAGAATCTAAAATTTTATGAGTCTGGATATTGGTCAAAGACTCCTTTGATAAAATTGCTACTCCATTATAAGATTTTTGCCCTGAAAAATAAATATTCTCTAAACCAAATGATTTTAATTGCTCTAATGGAAATTCACTATCTTGAACCTTCGTTTCTTGCAAACAAATGATATCAGGATTTTGTTCAGCAATTAATTTTTTTAAAAGTGGCGCTCTAAGGCGAACAGAGTTAATATTCCAAGAGATAATTTTCATAATTTATGTATTCGAATATAATCAATATTTTTACAAACCAGACAATCTGTGATAAGATCCGTTCTTTCCTGAATATTTTTACCAATAAATTCATCACTTTCAAGGAAATTTAAAAATCTTTTTCGAGAATGACCAATATATAATGGTAAATTAAGAACCTTTAATTCATCAATTCTATCAATAATTGTAATATTTTGTTCGTAGTTTTTACCAAAACCAATTCCTGGATCAAAAATAATATTTTCCTTTTTAATACCAATATTAATTAAATTTTTAATTTTATCTCGAGCCCATTTGATTAATTCCTCAATTATTTCTAAATTTTCATCCACAATAATATTTAGATCAGATGGTACGCCTAAATTATGCATTAAAATCAATTTTTTTTGTGATTTGACAGCAATTTGTTGCATCTCTTCACTGACAAAACCACTTACATCATTAATAATATCAATTCCCAAATCTAACCCTTTTGATATATTCTCTGGATGATAAGAATCTAAAGAAATTTCAATTTTTTTACCTGTTTTTTCTTTAAAATTTTTAATTTCATTAATTAAAAATGGTAAAATATCTTTTAATCTATGCCATTCTTCATCTGCTGTAATTACTGGTGCACCTGGCCTAGTAGACTGGCCTCCTATATCAATCACATCAGCACCAAAATCTAATAATCCTTTTAAATGCTCTAAGGCAGCTTCTTTTTGATTAAATTTACCACCATCACTAAAAGAATCTGGTGTTAAATTTAAAATTGCTACAAATTTAGTCATTAATAATTGTAGTAAATTTGTTGATATTTTGATCTAAAATCGACTTTTGGTTAACAATAAAATTATCTATATTTTTCTTAGATTTTTCATGATAATTTTTATCTTTTATGATTTTTAAAATATAAAAATATAGTTCATTTTTATCCTTAACTATTTGGCAAACTTCTTCTTCTTGTAATTTTTGATAAATTTCCTCAAAATTAGCAACATGTTGCCCTGAAATAACAATATTTTTATATTTTAAAGATTCATAAGGATTGTGACCACCAATATTGTCAAAAAATGAACCACAAATAATTGACAAATCAGTCAGTTGATAAAATAAATCCATATAACCTATCTGATCAATAATAAAAAACTCATCATTTTTTTGAAATTCTTCGTTGTCACTTAAAAATTTTATATTCTTTGGCAATAATTTTTGTACCTCCTCCCTCCTATTGGGATGTCTAATGGCAATCATAGTCAATAAATTATCAACATCTTCCTTTAATTTTTGATGTAAATTAATGATAATTTCTTCCTCACCTTGATGAGTACTAGCTGCAAACATAATTTTTCTATTAGAAAATTGTTTTTGAAACTTATTAAATAATTTCTGATTAATTTCTTTCGGTTCCGTATCTTCTTTTAAGTTTCCAAAATAAAAAACTTCTTTTTTAGATAATGTTGTAAATTTTTCTTGATCTTTTTTACTTTGAGAAATTATTAAATCAAACCTAGTAAATAGTTTGTGCATTGATTGATATTTTTGCCATTTTGAAAATGATTTATCTGAAATTCGGGCATTAATTAGGGTTAATTTAGCACCATATTTTTTAGCAAAATTTAGTAAATTAATCCAAATTTCTGATTCAAAGAAAACTACAATATCAGGACTCCANTATTTTATAAACCTTCTTGCGGTAAAAAATTTATCTAGAGGAATAAATTGATGAATAATATTTTTAGGCAATTTTTCTTGTAAATCTTGAGCAGATGTAATAGTGCCAGAAGTGAACAAAATCTGGTGATTAGGATAGTAATTTTGTAATTTAATGATAAATTTTAGAGCAGAATTTGACTCACCAACTGAAGCTGCGTGAATCCAAATCAACTTTTTTTTGATTTTTTTTTGAGAGGGAAAACCATATCTTTCCAGAAATCTTTTTTTATGTTCTTTACCTCTAATTAAACGAAATAGAAAATAAACATCAATCACTAGAGTTAAAATTATTGATAGTAATTGATATAGAAACAACATAAATTATGATGCTAACTCTAGGTTACACTCCCCCTAAAATTGGGTAGTAAAAATTTCAAAATTTAATAAGTGATAATTATTCAGCAGCAGTTTCTACCTTAGTTTCGGCAGCTTTTGCAGCTTTTTCTTCGGCTAATTTTTCCTTCTCCTTTTCTATTTTTTCTAAAGCCTTCGCCTTAGCACGATAACCCTTTTCTCTTTTAATAAATTCTGGCTTATATTTATCAGCTCCAGCAACACCTAAGGAAATTAATAAATTTGCAACCCTATCCGAAGGAATAGCGCCAACTTTTAACCAATATTCAGCTCTTTCCTTATTGATAACCAATTTTTTTTCATTATCAGTACCTAAAAGGGGGTTAAAATAGCCAATTTTTTCTAAAAATTTACCATCTCTTGGTGCTGTAATATTTGCAGCAACAATTTTATAAAAAGGCTTTCCTTTTCTACCAGCCCTAGCTAATCTTAATTTTACACTCATTAATATTTGTTAAATTTAATTGGTATATGCCATTTTTAACTGATAAATGAAACAATTCCAATTCACATTTTAAGAATTGGCTATGATAAACTGAAACAATTTTATTATCAAGAAAAAACAATGAAAATCGACTGGCAAATAGATGAAAATGAAATAGATTACAAAAAAGCAGTCCAATTCATGGAAAAAAGAAATAGAGAAATCATTGATGGCACTAATTCTAACCTAATTTGGCTTACTTCCCATCCTTCACTTTATACAGCTGGAATCAGCTCTAAAGATAGTGACCTTCTTAACCCTACAATTCCCGTTTTTCAAACTAATCGTGGAGGAAAATACACCTATCACGGTCCTGGAATGAGGATTATTTATGTTATGTTAGACTTAAAAGAATTTTTTTCACCCAACAGACCAGATATTTCTAAATTTGTTAATTTTCTTGAAAATTGGATTATTAATAGCCTAGATAGAATAAATATTAAAGGTGAAATTAGAAAAGATCGTGTTGGTATTTGGGTTAAAACAGATAATACAGAAAAAAAAATTGGTGCCATTGGTATTAAATTGAAAAAATGGGTGACATATCATGGCATTGCTGTTAATATTAACCCAGATCTTAAATTTTTTAATGATATTATTCCATGTGGCATCAAAGAATTTGGTGTAACTTCAATGGAAAAATTAGGTAATAAAACCAAACAGTGTGAATTTGACCAAATATTACAGGAAGAATTTAAAAAATTATTGAGATAACTGCTCTTGATGACCTGTTAGCTGATCAACATGAGATACTTCACAAGAAGGATTAGGAATTTCCATAATATACTTAGATTTAATTACACTATATAACTATCATTTAAAATCATAACCTTTATTAAATGATATATATAGCAACATTTAAAAAATTATATCATTATAATTTAAAAATCTACAAAAAATTTAAAAATATCTTACTACATTATCCATTCTTAGATAAGAAATGGTATAATTCTTACTCCAAAATATTTAAAAAATAATAAGAACATTAGTGATTAAATAACTCAATAAAATTATTATGTAATATAGTGTAATCTACCAAGATAATTTTCTAATAGAATTATTTTCGTTATCTGAAACATATAAATTACCATTACTATCAACTGTTATACCACCTGGTTTATTAAATTTTGTTTGCGATAAACCTTGGCCATCAGTTGATCCTGTAGTACCA
>JAHXBT010000015.1 GCA_020054695.1 Rickettsiales bacterium | reverse complement strand
TGGGACTAACTCTTCTAATGAAACTATTTCTACCTGAGAGGACATATCGGAATTCTTAATATTTAACTAAAAACAAATCAAATTAAGTAGCATAAAGCCAGGTAAATACTAGCTTAATACTGCTTTTAGGCAAGTGGAAATGCTAGAAAATTAGAGGATTGTTTGAATTTGATTTACAACAGGCCATTAAAACAAAAACCATTCCAGACAATCAATCTGAGATTAACCAATTGAAGGACATGATAACTACCAATAGCAAAGAATTTGAAGGAGATAGAGGATATAACTCTAAAGAAAACAGGAGATCCGTTCGAGCACAAGGAATAAGAACCAGAAACAAACCAATGACCATCTGGCTAAAAAAGATTCAACATAGCTGTATCAAAAAGAAGATTCAGAGTCGAGCAGACATTTGGGATCTTAAAAAGAAAATCCAAATTCAATAAAGCCTCTTACTTTTCTACAAAGAAAGTTAATGCTCAATTTACATTAAAAGATATCTGCCTAAATCTCCTAAAAGCAGTAAATAAAATTAAAGAATTAATACCACTAAAAGAATTGAAGTTAGGGTAATTACACCCAAACCACAAGAAATAAAGCAAAATACCATAAAGACACCGAAATAATAGATATTTTTGCCAATAAATTGTCAAAAATATCAAAAAATACAATTTTTTCTAAGAATTATATTCAAAAAAAATTTTGAAAGAAAATTAGAAAGGGATAAAGTGGCTATACAAAGGTATTTTTTTACAATGTTTATCGATTTTATAATGGATTATAGACACATAGCAAGGCAATTTATAAATACTGTACTACATTATTATTTTAGATGTTGCCATGTAGCTGTAATGTCATAAAATTTAAAGCTTAATATTATAATAGTACTATGCTGCTTATTTATCTAACTATTCCTGTACTTTTAGATATTGAATCTTATCTTCCCATATTATTTAACCCTATTTGATAAAAAAACTCCCTTTCTTGTCTTAATATAGTATTAATTCATTAGGTTAAAATTTATAACATAATTTTTCTTAATTTTTTAGTTATAGAAATAGTATTAATAAATATTACAAATTTCTTTCATACGGTTATAAGCTCTAACAAATCCCTTCATAGAATATTGATCTATTGCATAAGTTGCATAAATTGAGTTACTTCTAACTTTAAAACTTTTAGAATCTAGCATTTGTTTGATTACATTTTTATCTTCTTCATTGGTTCTAATCCATGCCATATCTTTTTTTGTGAATAGTTTATAGGAAAAGTCATCTATTAATATTTTTACTTCACTATTTAATTTATATTCAAAATCAGAAAAAATACTTAATTCTTCATTTTGATTATTTTGATATTTAGTTACCATAATATATGGCGATCTTTTATGATTATGATCGCTATCTGATTTTACTGGAATGGATGTAATATAACATTTTTTACCTCCAGATTGAGATTCATACTCATATAAGGTCCAACTATAATGTGTGCTGTCAATTATAGGTTGTTTGTCGAAAGATGACAATAATAAAAATAGTATTATATAAAATATTTTTTTCATTACTTCTTAAATAAAATTGCCACATCTCGTATATGTTCTACATAATGTATTTTCATATCAGAAATTGATTTTACAATATTTTTCCAAATTTTTAATTTTAATACATGTTTGGAAAGGATACAATTTTTAAAGCCTAACTTTGCTGCCTCCCTAACTCTTAAATCAATGTGAGAAGACATTCTAACTTCACCAGTCAAGGAAACTTCACCAATAGCAATGGTGGAATCCGGCAGGGGACAATCTTTTGCGGATGAAATTAAAGCTAAACACATTGATAAATCAACGGCAGGTTCAGAAATTTTTAAACCACCAACAACATTAAGATAAACTTCCTTCTGTGAGAGATTTAAACCAAACCTTGACCCTAAAACTGCAATAATCATTGAAAGGCGATTAAGATCCAAACCAACGGCTGCACGTCGAGGAGTGGGCATGAAAGAAGGTGTTATCAAAGCTTGAATTTCAGATAAAATTGGCCTACTACCCTCAATACCAGCAAAGACTGCTGTGCCAGAAATATTATTAGAACGGTTAGATAAAAATAATTGGCTGGGATTACTAACTTGTTCTAAACCGAGTTCATTCATTTCAAAGACACCAATTTCTCCAGCTGGACCATAACGATTTTTTATAGAACGAAGAAGTCTAAATTGTTGATTACGATCACCTTCAAAATAAAGCACTGTATCAACCATGTGTTCTAGTAATTTTGGGCCTGCAATCTGACCATCTTTAGTTACATGACTAACTATAATTATGGTGATATTTTTTCTTTTAGCTATCATTGTTAGCTCCGAAGTGCAAGCACGAATTTGTGAAATTGTCCCAGGAGTAGAAGACATATTATCGATAAACATGGTTTGAATTGAATCTACAACTACAATATCTGGGGAATTTTTATCATTTAAAGTCTTTAAAATGTTAGTTACATTAGTATTAGAGGCTAATTTTACCTTATCTTTATCTAATTGTAGCCTTTTGGCACGCATAAGAACTTGATCAATTGATTCTTCACCAGAAATATACAAAACCTTTTTATTAATACGAGAAATTGCTGCTGCAGTTTGCAGTAAAAGGGTTGATTTGCCAATTCCAGGGTCACCGGCAATTAAAATGACTGAACCTCTAACAATTCCACCACCTAGCACGCGATCAAATTCTTCAATATTTATTTTAATACGGTTAATATCATCAATTTTATGATCAAGATCAAACATTTTTATCATTTGACCCTCCTCTGGTTTTAATTTTTGGTTATTGGTTGTCAAGCCAGAGTCGGTACCATAACCACCAACCTCATATTCTTCAATGAAAGAGTTCCATGCGCCGCAATCAGGACATTTTCCAGCCCATTTAGTATGGATTGTACCGCAGGCTTCACATGAATAAGTTGTTTTTTTTGACATTAATATTTATTAACTATGTTTGCTTAATTATTTTAATTTAAGTTGCCTTAATAACATTTTGAGAAAATATTAGTTATACGAATCTTGATATTATAAACGAGTTCCATATCAAATAATTTTCTATTATTTATCATCACCAATAATTTAACCATCTTTATAACATAATATTGATTTTTTAGTATTATTTATAAATTTAGTTTTGGACAAAATTTAACATTATCATTATATTTTGGATCTTTCTTTTATTATATAGATATACAAATTGCACCACTTAACAATAAATTATAATTATTATCTACCTCTACCTTTTTCACGTCCTTGAGCTCTTCCTTGAGCTTCAACCATACTAGCCCAGAAGCCTTTTTTACGATTTTGGTTCATTAATTTTGCAGAACTAACTAAATAAGTCAATTTTTGACCTAAAATCATCGATGTCCAAAATCCAACCGGTTTAACAATGTCAACAATTTCTACCTCGTCAATTTTATTTTCTATTTCATCTGATTTAGAAATTTTGCTAGATCTTTCTTTTTCTTTATCTCGATATAGATCTTCATCTAATTTTTCTTGTCTTTTCTTTTCAATGGCTGCAGATATTTTATCAGATTCAATATGTTTGTTGGTAAATATTCTTAGTGACATCAATAGAGCTAATCTAACCACTATTGCTAACAAAATAGCAGTAATTAAAAAAGCTGTAAAAAGTAAAATTATGTTGTTAAGATCTGTGTGCATAGCAAAATTATATGTTTTTTAAATAATATCAAGTGATAGATTTAAGTCAAATTTTTAAAGAAAATGAAAAGAAAATAGTGGTTGCTATGTCTGGAGGAGTTGATTCTTCAGTCGTTGCTGCTTATCTAAAAAAGTCTGGTTATAATGTAATTGGTATTACTTTACAACTTTACGATCACGGTGAAATCCTAAAGAAAAAAGGTGCTTGCTGTGCTGGTGCTGATATTTATGATGCTAAAAAAGTGGCAGAGAAATTTAATTTTCCACATTATGTTCTAAATTATGAAAGTCTTTTTAAAGATTCAGTAATTGAAAATTTTGCCGAAAGTTATGTTAATGGCGAAACACCAATTCCTTGTATTAGATGTAATCAAACAGTAAAATTCTCTGATCTTTTAAAGGTTGCCAAGGATTTGGGTGCCAATTGTTTAGCAACTGGTCATTATGTGCAAAGAGGCTTTAATGGTAATGAAAATTTTCTTCTAAAAGCCTGTGATTTAAGCAAGGATCAGAGTTATTTTTTATTTGCAACTACCAAAAAACAATTATCCTTTTTAAGATTTCCTTTCGGTGGGTTAGATAAGTCTCAAACTCGTAAATTAGCAGAAGAGTTAGAATTAGAAATTTCCAATAAACCAGATAGTCAAGATATTTGCTTTGTTCCCAACGGTAATTACGCTAAGATTGTTGAAAAATATCGCCCAAAAGCTTTTAAAAAGGGTGATATTTATCATATTAATGGCCAAAAATTAGGGGAGCATGAGGGAATTATTAATTATACTATTGGCCAAAGAAAAGGTCTTGGTATTAGTTCACAAAATCCACTTTTTGTTATAAAAATTGAAGCGAAGAAAAATAAAATAATCGTTGGCGAAGAAGTATATCTATTTAATAAAGAATTTTTAATTAAAGAAATTAATTGGCTTGGTAATGATAACGACTTAAATAAAGAAATTAACTTAAAAGTTAGATTAAGATCTTCTGCACTAGAAAAAGAAGCAAAAATTAATTTTTTTACCGAAAATAATACTTTAAAAGCAAAAATTATTCTTAAAGATGGCGATAGGGCAATTACTAAAGGGCAGGCATGTGTTTTTTATGATGCAAATCGAGTGTTAGGAGGTGGGTGGATTGAGAAAGTTATTCATTAACTTTTCCGCTAGAATAAGTCGACATAATTAAATTTACAACTAAACTAGAACAAACAGCAATTAAAACAGCTAATAAGCCATATAAAAGAGGTTTTTCTGATGCCATATTACTAATTTTAGCACTAAAACCAAACTTATCCACATAAATTGGAATAGATTGAAAAGCTCCTAAATTACCTTCTTCCATCAAATATATTTCAACATTATACACTCCTTCAGAAATATTTTTAGGAAATTTAAGCATTACTTTAAATAGATTATCATCTAAAAAATCAATGCTACCTGATTTTGCGTTATAAAGACCACCTTCTGTTAAATTCCTAGTAAATTCTATTTTAAACTCTTCCTTTTGTGATAAGTTTTTATAATTGGGAACATTAAATTTTATATTTTCTTTAGACATTTCAAGGGCTGAAAAAAGACGAGAATCACGCAAAACTCTATAATCACCAAATGTTGCATAATAACTATACATATCTTTAAATTTTAATCTGTCTTCATTGATCCACACACCTAAAATTTGCCCTTTTTTATTTACCATGTAATTTTTCTTTGGACCACGAACAACTATAAAGATATCACCAAAAATATCTTTACTGCCAAATAGTAGAATATCTTGACCAGTAAACTTAGTGTCAATTTTAATTTTATTAGATGAGATGCCAGAAATAATAGGGCGTGCAGAAATTTCTAATGATAAAAATATTAAAAATATTAAAATTAATAATTTAGAAAATTCTGTCATTAAAATTTTATTGATGATACGGATCATTCTTCAAGAAATACTATATTTTATACAATAAATAGCTTTTTTTGATATAAAATTCAGGAAAAATTGCTTTTAAGTTATAAAAAGCTGCTTCTAAATCATTTTTTTTATCAAAAACTCCAAAACAAGTTGCGCCACTACCAGATAGTTTTGCACTAATAATATTTCTTTGCAATCGAAGATTTTCTAAAATTTTTCTAATTTGAGGACAGAATTCCTCTGCAACAAGTTGTAAATGGTTTTTTCTACCTTGAATTATTGAAATTAAATCATTTTCTTGATTATTTTCTTGATTATTTTGTTTATTATTTTCTGGCAATTGATAATTTTGGAAAATTTTACCGGTATCAACAGGAATTTTAGGGTTAATAATTAATAAATGCAATTGTGGTTGATTAATTTCAATATTAGTGATTTTTTCACCAATTCCGCCAATTTTAGCAATTTTTTTATGTAGACAGAACGGAACATCTGAGCCAATTTCTATGGCAACTTCTTGTAACTCTTGTTTTGAAATTTTTAAATTATATAATTTTATTAAAATTTCTATCAAAGTTGCAGCATTAGAAGATCCGCCGCCAAGACCAGCTGCAATTGGAATATTTTTTTTTAACTTAATTTCAATATTTGGCACAAAATTAAATTTTTTGGCCATTAAGTTAGTGGTTTTAATCAAAATATTATCATTTTTTTTTCCTAAAAATTGTAAATCTTGTTCTCCTACAATTTCTAGATCAATTTTTAATTTTTGCTGGGAAGATTTTTTTACCTCAATTACATCGTAAATATCAATAAAAGCCATTAAACTATCAATTATGTGATAATTATTAGCATTTTTGCTAATAATTTCTAGAAAAAGATTAATTTTTGCAAAGGATTTAGCGGTTATTTTCATCATATTTATTATTGGATCTAAATTAAAAATAAGTGATATTTAAAAAATTACTATAAAATTCTTTGAAATATTAAATCAAACCAGTATATTTTCTGCTTAACTTAATTAATTTTTACTAATGTTTAGAAATATTGCAATTATTGCCCATGTAGATCATGGCAAAACTACCTTAATTGACGAGATGCTTTCTCAAAGTGGTACCTTTCATGAAAATAAAAAGATAGAAGAAAGGGTTATGGATAGTAATGATCTAGAAAAAGAAAGAGGAATTACTATTTTAGCAAAGTGTACGGCAATTAATTGGAAAAATGATAAAATTAATATTATTGATACTCCAGGTCACGCCGATTTTGGTGGTGAAGTCGAAAGAATTTTAAATATGGCTGATTCCGCTGTGCTTTTAGTTGATGCAGCTGAGGGGCCGATGCCACAAACAAAATTTGTACTTTCAAAGGCTTTAAATCTTGGTTTAAAACCAATGGTTATTATCAATAAAATTGATCGTTCTGATGCTCGTCCGGATGAAGTTTTGGATGAGATTTTTGATTTATTTGTATCATTAGATGCTAATGAGCAGCAGCTAGATTTTCCTATTTTATATGCTGCTTGTCGTGATGGTTGGTGCGTTAAAGATTTAGATAACGATCCAAGAGATAGCTTAAATCCACTTTTTGATTTAATTTTAGATCATGTTAAGCCGCCAAAATTTGATGAATCTGCACCATTTTCAATGCTTGCAACTTTAATTGAATCAAATCCATTTTTTGGTCGTACTTTAACTGGTAGAATTTACAGTGGTATTGCTAAAACTGGTTCAAATATTAAAGCAATTAATCTTGATGGTAAAATTGTTGATCAGGGTAGAATTACTAAATTACAAATTTTTAGAGGCGTAGAGCCAGTTGTGGTTGAAGAGGCAAAGGCAGGTGATATTATTAAAATTTCTGGTCTTGATAAGGCTTCAGTTTCGGATACTTTTTGCGAACCTTCTGTTGAGCGTCCAATCGAATCAACAAAGATTGATCCACCAACAATGGCTATTTCAATCTTAGTTAACTCTTCACCTTTAGCGGGTATGGAGGGTGAAAAAGTTACTTCTCGCATGATTAGTGATCGTTTATTTGTTGAGGCTGCATCTAATGTGGCAATTACTGTCAAGGAAAGCCCTTCAAACGATGGTTTTGAAGTTGGTGGTCGTGGCGAGTTACAATTAGGTGTTCTTATTGAGAATATGCGTAGAGAAGGTTTTGAATTGGCTGTTTCCAGACCAAGAGTTTTATTTAAAGAAGATGAGAATGGCAATAAATTAGAACCAATTGAGGAGTTGGTAGTTGATGTTGACGATGAATTTTCTGGTTCTGTAGTTGAAAAAGTAGCTGCCAGAAAGGGTGAAATGGTAGATATGAAGCCTTCTGGTGGAGGCAAGACTCGTATTACTTTTAAGGTCCCATCTCGTGGTTTAATTGGTTATCAGGGAGAGTTTTTAACCGATACTAAAGGGACTGGCGTTATTAATCGTCTTTTTGATTCTTATCGTCCTTATAAGGGTGAGTTGGCATTTAAGAGAAATGGCTCATTAATTTCCAATGATTCTGGTTCTGCAACTGGATATGCTTTGTATAATTTACAAGATCGTGGTGTCATGTTTATTGGAGCTGGCGAGAAGGTTTATACTGGTATGATTATTGGCCAAAATGCTAAAAATAATGATCTAGAAGTTAATGTTATTAAAGGTAAGCAATTAACTAATGTTAGAGCTAGCGGTACGGATGAGGCAATTAGACTTACTCCGCCAAAAAAACTAACTTTGGAAGATATGATTACCTACATCAATGATGATGAGTTGGTAGAGGTTACTCCAACATCACTGAGGCTCAGAAAACTATATCTTGATAGTAACCAGAGAAAGAGAATGGATAAAAATAAATAAAGATTATCATTAATCTTTATTTACTAAAAATCCTTTAAATAACCTTTTCTTACAATTATACTATATTGCTTCAAGGTAATCTTTGTATAGTAAATGTTTTAATTCGAATTAGTTATAAGTTACTAATAGCGTCACTTCACATCTTTGACAACAGTTAAGGATATAAAAAATATTACTTTATCTTTTGGGTTATAAATTGTAAAACCCAGACAATATAGTTATACTAGACTCATTTTTTGGGAGCGTAATTTTAATTGTGTTTTTTTATTCTTCTTTTTGCCAATTTGCAAAAAGATTAACTGGATATTTTTGCCAATTTTGTATCTCAAAATCTTTTACAACAATAAAGACATAATCTAATAATCTACTTTCTTTTTCAAAAGAAT
>JAHXBT010000019.1 GCA_020054695.1 Rickettsiales bacterium | reverse complement strand
GAAGCCAATGATAGTCAAACTATAACAATCGATGATAATCAGCCATTGGTTCAGGATATTGAAAAAAATCAAGAAAATACTCAGAGCTTAGCAACAGACTCACTTGATGTGATAACTGCTCCATTAGTTGGAACTTTTTATGAATCTCAAAAACCTGGTGAGCCTCCATTTATTAATGTTGGTGATAAAATTGATTTAGGACAATCTCTGTGTATTATTGAAGCAATGAAAATTTTTAATACTATAGAATCGGATTTTTCTGGTGAAATTGTTGAAATTTTAGTTAAAGATGGTGAACCTGTAGAATTTGGCCAACCCTTATTTAAATTTATAAAAAAATAATGTTTAAAAAAGTATTAGTAGCAAATAGAGGTGAAATTGCATTAAGAATCATTCGTGCTTGTAAAGAATTAGGCATTGATACTGTTGCTGTATATTCTGATGTTGATAAATTATCTTTACATACAAAATTTGCTGATGAAGCTATTTGTATAGGTCCAGCTGATTCATCAAGAAGTTATTTGAGTATTCCTGCTATCATATCTGCTGCTGAATTGACTAATGCTGATGCTATACATCCTGGTTATGGTTTTTTATCTGAAAATGCTGATTTCTCTACGGTTTGCAAAGATAATAGTTTAACATTTATCGGGCCCGATTCTGAGATAATATCAACAATGGGCGATAAAGCTACCGCAAGAGATACTATGAGAAAACTTAATGTCCCTATAATTCCTGGATCATTAGGAATTGTAAATTCTGCTAGTGAAGGACTAGATATTGCACATGAACTAGGATTTCCTGTCATTATCAAAGCTTCATCTGGTGGAGGAGGTAGAGGTATGAGAATAGTAAATAATCCAGATGATTTTAAAAATGCTTTTGAAACAGCGCAGTCTGAAGCAAAAATATCTTTTAATGATACAAACGTTTACGTTGAAAAATACTTTACTTCTCCTAAGCACATTGAGATTCAGATAGTCTCAGATACTCACGGTAATGTTTATTCTTTGTTAGATAGAGAATGTTCTGTTCAGAGACGTCACCAAAAAGTACTTGAAGAAGCTCCATCGTCATCCATAGATAATGAAACTAGAAAAAAAATGTCTGATATCTCAGTTATGATAGCAAAAGAAGTAGGATACATAGGTGTAGGTACAATTGAATACTTATTTGATTCTGAAAGTAATAAATTTTATTTTATGGAAATGAACACAAGAGTTCAAGTAGAACATCCAGTAACAGAAATGATTACAAATTTTGATATTGTTAAAAATCAAATTTTATGTCATGCAGGTTTAGTTTTACCACAATGGCTGTCAAATTTAAAACCTAGGGGACATTCTATCGAATGTAGGATTAATGCAGAAAATCCAGCTAAAAACTTCATGCCATCTCCAGGTGAAATCACAAGCTTGCACATGCCTGGTGGAAACGGTGTAAGGGTTGACACACATATATATGCTGGGTACAAAATACCTTCAAATTACGACTCAATGATTGCTAAAATTATAGTTCATGCTTCCTCAAGATCTGAAGCTATACATAAAATGCTTGGTGTGCTTGATGAATCAGTTATCGAAGGGATAAATACGACTATACCGTTTCAAAAACAAATACTTGCCGATAGTACTTTTATTTCTGGAGATTATAGTACTAATTTTTTAAATACATTTAAGTATAAGGAGATTGAAAATGAGTGATAAATCTAATTTATTATTTACAAAAGAACATGAATGGTTAGATATTGATGGTGACGAAGCTCAGGTAGGGATAACTGACTTTGCGCAAGGAGAACTTGGTGATATTATATTTGTAGAATTACCTGAAATTGGTGATTCTTTCAATAAAGATGATGTTTTTGGAACAATAGAAGCTGTTAAAACAGTTGCTGATTTATTTATGCCTGTTTCTGGTGAAATAATATCAATTAATAATATAATTGAAGATAACCCTGAGATGATTAATTCAAACCCTCTAGATGATGGATGGATTATTAAAATTAAAATAACTGACAAATCTGAAATTGATACTTTACTTGATCACAACAAATACAATGTTTTAATTAATGTCTAATATATCTATAACCAAAAACCAGCTTGATGAAGTTCTTAAAAAACTATCTCTAGATAGCATTGAAGATCTTTTTAAAATTATACCAGAATCTTTTAAGTTTGATATCAATTCGCTGTCTATTAAAGATGCTCTTTCAGAACAGGAATTAACTAATTATTTCAATATTCTTGGTGATAAAAATTTGAACTCTTCTAATTCTCTTTTTTTTATGGGTGGAGGAAGTTACGACCATTATGTACCAAAAGTAGTTGATACTTTATCAAGTAGATCGGAATTTTATACTGCTTATACGCCATACCAAGCTGAAGTCGCACAAGGAACATTGCAGTATTTGTATGAATTTCAAACAATGGTATGTCAATTGTCTGGCATGGAGGTATCAAATGCTTCGTTATACGATGGCGCATCATCGCTAGCTGAAGCATGTTCAATGTCTATATCAATTACTAAAAATAAAAAAATTCTTTTGTCAAAGTCAGTTCATCCTTCATACGTAAAAGTTCTGAAAACATATTTAGACCCAATTGGTNTTGAAATTGAATATTTTGACTTATCAGAAAATGGAACAACTAATTGTAGTGATGAAATAGAGAATGATTTTGCATGTATTGTCATTCAGTCACCTAACTATTATGGTTTAGTTGAAGATTTAGAGGCTTTTAATCGTGTAAAAGGTAAGTCTATGTTTATTGTTATTTCTGATCCAGTTTCTGCTTCTTTATTAAAATCACCAGGAGATTGTGGTTGTGATATTTATGTTGGTGAAGCGCAGTCATTAGGAAATTATATGTCTTTTGGAGGTCCTAATATTGGTCTTTTAGCATCAAAGAAAAAGTATATCAGGAAAATGCCTGGTAGAATTATAGGAAGGACGGAGGATGTTGATGGTAAAGAAGCCTATAGTATGGTTCTTCAAACAAGAGAGCAACATATTAGAAGAGATAAAGCAACTTCAAATATTTGTACAAATCAAGGTTTGTTAGCATTACGATCTACGATATATTTAGCTTTGTTAGGCAATTCTCTGGCTGAAGTAGCTAAAATATGTTATAATAATTCTCAGTATGCAGCCGATAAAATTGAAGAATTAAAAGGATTTTCTATTTATAAAAATAATAGGTCTTTTATAAAAGAATTTGTTGTAAAAACTACTGGTTCTGCTTCATTGATTCAAAGAGAAGCAGCTGAAAATAAAATTTTAATTGACAAGCCTAAAACTGATAAAAATGATAATAAGCTTTTGTTTGCATTTACAGAAAAAAGAACAAAAGAAGAAATTGATTCATTAATAGATTTTCTTAAAAATTATGAGTGATGATGTAATTTTTAAAGATTTAGAAGAAAAATGGCAAAAGAAATGGTCAGACGATCTTTCTCTAAAAGTAGATTTAAAAAAATCAGATAATAAAAAATATGTGTTAACTATGTTTAGCTATCCATCAGGTGACAAGCTTCATATTGGTCATTGGTATAATTATGGTCCTGTTGATACCTTTGCTCGATTTTTAAAAATGAATGGATATAATATATTTCAACCACAGGGATTCGATGCATTTGGTCTTCCTGCAGAAAATTTTGCAATTAAGCATGGAGTGCATCCTAAAAAAAGTACTAATAAAAATATATCTGTGATGAAAAAACAGCTTCAAAAAATAGGAGCTATGTTTGATTGGGATTCGGAAGTTATTACATGTAATGAAGATTATTACAAATGGACGCAATGGCTCTTTCTTCAACTTTATAATAATGGTCTAGCTTATCAAAAAGAAGCAATGGTTAACTGGGACCCAATTGATCAGACAGTTTTAGCAAATGAACAAGTATTGTCAAATGGCACATCTGAAAGATCAGGCGCCTCAGTAATTCAAAAACCCTTAAAACAATGGTTTTTTAAAATCACTAAATATGCAGAAGAACTTTTAAACTTCGATTCATTAAGCTGGCCAAATAAAACAAAATTAATGCAAAAAAATTGGATAGGGAGAAGTGAAGGTGCGTTAATAGATTTTAATTTATGTGGTTATGATAAGAAAATTAAAGTTTTCACTACAAGAGCTGATACTATTTATGGCGTTACATTCTTAGTGTTATCTCCTGAACATGAATATGTCAAAAATCTTGTTCCAAGCAGTTATAAAGAATCAGTTAATGATTATTGCAAGTCTGCTGAACTTAAAAGCGAAATCGAGAGAATGGATACTAAAAAAACTAAAAGTGCTATTTTTAGTGGTATTTTCGCTTTAAATCCTATTAACAACACCAAAATACCTGTTTGGATTGCTGATTATGTATTAACAGGTTATGGAACTGGAGCTATTATGGCTGTTCCAGGTCATGATAAAAGAGACTATGATTTTGCTAAAAAATATGAAATTGATATATTAACAGTTGTCAAACCTGTAGATGATAAGAGTTGTAATGATGATGAATTATTTTCAGGAACTGGACAATCAATAAATTCTGATTTAATTAACGGTTTGTCTACAAAGGATTCAAAATTAAAAATTATTAGATTTTTGGAAAATAGTAATTCTGGTTTCAAATCTATCAATTATAAATTAAAAGACTGGCTTATTTCTAGACAAAGATACTGGGGTGCTCCTATTCCTATAGTTTACGATCCTGATGGTAATGCCCATCCAATTCCAGAGAAATATTTGCCATGGACTTTACCTGATGATGTCGAATATAAACCAAAAGGAACATCACCTCTTGGTTCTTCTAAAGAATTAATTGAAAGAACTGAAAAAATATTTGGAAAAGGGTGGAGGCCTGAGATTGACACGATGGATACATTCGTTTGCTCTTCTTGGTATTATTTAAGATATCCTGATTCAAAAAATATTGATGAACCCTTTTCTAAAAACTCCAGTAATTGGCTTCCTGTTGATTATTATATAGGAGGTTCTGAGCATGCAACCATGCATCTTTTATATGCACGATTTATAACTAAGTGCTTAAGAGATTTGGGTTATGTTTCATTTGATGAACCCTTTATAAATTTATTCCATCAGGGAACTATTACAAAAGATGGTAATAAAATGTCAAAATCCAAGGGTAACACTGTATCACCAGATTCATTTATAGAAGATTATGGTTCTGATACATTTAGATGCTATTTAATGTTTATGGGACCTTTTGAAGAAGGTGGTGATTGGAATGACAAAGGTATAAAAGGAATTAATAGATTTTTAAATAGATCGTATAGATTAATACAAAAATCAAATAGTAGTATGTCTCCAGAAGATGAGTATGTTTGTAATCATACTGTTGATTATATTACAAAGAATATGTATGACATGAAGTTTAATACATGTATTAGTAAATTAATGGAGTTTGTTAATCACTTTTACGATAAGGGTATAACTGAAGAATATAAAAATGTTTTTGTACAAATTCTTTCTCCTTTTGCACCCCATTTAGGTGAGGAAATGTGGTCCGTAATTTTAAAGAAAAACAAAAGTGTTTTTAATGAAAAGTGGCCTCAAGTTGTTCAATCAAAATTAAAGAAATCTATATTTAAAATTGCTGTTCAAATTAATGGGAAGGTTAGAACAGTTTTAGAATTAAATGACACAATAAGTAAAGAAGATGCATTATTAGAAGCTAAAAAAAATCAAAATATTGAGAAGTATTTGAAAGACAAAGAAATTAAAAAAGAAATATATATACCAGGAAAAATAATAAATTTTGTAGTATATTAATTATATGGACAATCCTTTAATAAAAGATAATTTAGATAAGTACAATTCGGTTCCTTTTTCTAAAATTAAAGCAAAACATTTTATGCCTGCTTTAGAGTTTGCCATTGAAGAATCTAAAACCAATATTGATTCCATTTGCAATAATAACGATTCACCATCTTTTGATAACACTATATTAGCATTTGAAAACTCATCAAATTTATTGGATTATGTTACTACCGTTTACTATCATTATTTTGCATCAATTGCTGATGATGAAATCAGGTCACTGGTTTCGAATATTAGTCAATTAACTTCAAAGTTTAGTAATGATATATATCTAAATGATGTGTTATTTGAGAAAATAAAGAAGGTTTATACAAAAAGATTTGATTATAATTTAGATAAGCATGATCTTCGTTTAGTTGAAGAGACTTTCAATGGTTTCGTTAGAA
The DNA here is from genome assembly GCA_020054695.1 of Rickettsiales bacterium. GTDB lineage: Bacteria > Pseudomonadota > Alphaproteobacteria > Rickettsiales > UBA1997 > CAJQHK01. Next base: position 2,702 of record JAHXBT010000019.1, on the reverse strand, counting down.
GTGGTGCTGATTTATCTAATGATGATAAAAATATTTATAGAAAAATTAGTGAGGAACTCAGCAAGCTAAGTCCTAAATATTCAAATAACGTTCTTAGTGCAACCAATAAAATCAATAACTATTGGATTGACTCTTCTAGTGATTTGGTTGGTATACCCCAAAATGCAATTGACCTGGCTAAATCAAATGCAGTAAAAAATAACGAGCCTGACAAGTGGTGTTTTACTTTGGATACTAATGTCGGAATATTGTTAAACAATTGCAGCAGTAGAAAAATAAGAGAAGATGTATATAGAAAATTTGGCTCAAAGTGCAATGGTGGTGAGTTTGATAATTCAGAAAATTTAAAAATGATTTCAAAGTTTAGAGATAAAAAAGCTAAGCTTTTAGGCTATGAAACTCATGCTGATTTTGTATTAGATAGAAGAATGGCTAAGTCTAAAGAAAATGTATATAAATTAATTGATGACTTAATTAAGCCATCTCATAAAACTGCTCAGGATGAATATAATACTCTGGTTGATTTTGCAAAAAAAACAGATGAATTAGATTCTTTGACTCCATGGGATTTACCATATTATAGTAATAAATATAAGAAGGAGTTTTATAAGTTTGATGATGAATCTTTAAGACCTTATTTTAAATCTGAAAACGTAATAAATGGCGTCTTTGACGTTGCTAATAAACTATATGGTTTAAATTTTAAATTACTAGATAATGTTGATAAGTTTCACGAAGAAGTATGTGTATACGAAGTTACTGATATGGACAATAAATATATTGGCTTGCTTTATCAGGATATACACCCTCGTTCTACAAAAAGAGGTGGCGCATGGATGAATCAATTAAAAGCTCAAGGTTTGCATGGTGATTCAATACAGCAACCTCATGTTACATTTAATTGTAATTTAACAAAATCAACCGCTGATAAACCTGCTTTACTTAGCTTTAGTGAAGTTAGAACAATTTTCCACGAATTTGGACATTGCTTGCATGGATTATTAACTAACGTTAAATATAAATCACTTGGAGGTATGAGTGTATATTGGGATTTTGTAGAATTACCATCTCAAATATTTGAAAATTGGTTACTTGAACCTGAAGTTTTGAATATGTTTGCGTTCCATTATGAAACTGGTGAGGTTATTCCCTCTGAATATATATCAAAAATCAATGAATTGAGAACTTACATGTCCGGTTCAATGTCTTTAAGACAATTGCAGTTATGTAAAATTGACATGGCTTGGCACGATGGGTATACGGAAGTAGAAAATGTAGAAGGTTTTGAAAATAAAATACTTTCTGATTATAAAATTTTACCGCAAGTAAAGGGTAACTCCATTTCTCACTCATTCTCTCATATTTTTAGTGGAGGCTATTCAGCTGGTTATTATTCATACAAATGGGCGGAACTACTGGAAGCTGATGCATTTGATAAGTTTAAAGAAACAGGTATTTTCAATAAACAGACTGCTGATGAGTTTAAGAATAATATTTTATCAAAAGGAAATACTGAACATCCAATGAATCTTTATGTAGGATTCAGAGGTAGGGAACCTAAGGTAGATGCTCTTCTTAAAAAAACAGGTCTTAACGACGCTTAATGAAATATATATTAAGTTTATTAATATTTTTTTCAATCTCACAAACATCAGATAACTCAGAGCTCATAGAAATATCGTTTGGTACAAACAGACCTACAGGTGAATTTGGAGACAGATATGCTAGTAACGGATTTTCATTTAAGGTTTCTTACTCAAATTCATTTAAAAAAAATAGTACCTTAAAATATCAATTAAGCGGTCAGTACATTCATTTTGGAACAAGGTATTCACAAGATCAATTATTGCTCCAAAGCGGTAATTACGGTCCAACTTTAGATGTTAGAAACAGAGAGCAAGCTTTTTTGTTTAGTGCTGGTATTCGATTAACTTCTGATCAAAGAATTCTAACAAATGGTTTATTAAAACCGTATATAGGAGCTTCAGTCGGTTTTGCCTTTTTTAGCGAGAAAACCCGCTGGGATTATGGAAATAGTTCTTGGTCAAATTATAGCGATTGTTCTGGTGGAGATATTCTTTTGTCAATATTATTTCAAGACAATTGGTGCGATGATAATGACAATTATTTTCAGGATACAATACATTCTAATATTGAGCCCGTTTTTACTTTAGATATTGGTTCAAATTTATTTTTCAAAGAGGATCAAAAAATTGGTGTTGATTTCGGTGTTCGGTATAACATGGTAACTGGTTTAAAAAAACCTGATATCGTTTATAATCAAACTAATCCTAGCGATGGACCAATACAGTATACTAATAATTATATTATAGATAAGCTAAACGTTGATTATTATACCGTTTATCTAGGTTTTTCTTTTAAGTTAAATTCTGAGCGTAAGAGTAAAAGGAAGAGTAAAAAGTCAAATGGTCGTCATATCTAGATATTATAATTATGAGACATAATATATATTATCAGAAATTATCATATCCGATTTAACGGTAATTTATCGGACTTTAAATATGTTATTTAATATTTATTTTACTGCTTTACTCATCTTCAAAGCCATGTTGATTTATATTTAATGAATTGCTGTTCTCAGAAATAGTTCTAACTAAATCATCATTAAAACCAGAATCTGAATCTGCTTGTATATCAACTGTAATCTTTACTTTTGCATCTTTATGCGCCTGAAGATGTGC
>JAHXBT010000008.1 GCA_020054695.1 Rickettsiales bacterium | reverse complement strand
AGTATGTTTAAATTACTTAAAAATACTCCAAGAATCATAGATGAAAATCATCAGAAATATTGATAAAAATCAACAAAAATTACCAAATATTGCCTTAACAATTGGTAATTTTGATGGTATTCATCTTGGTCATAAGAAAATTTTAATAAAATTAAATTTAGAGGCAAAAAAAAGAGGTTTGAAAACAGCTCTCTTAACTTTTGAACCTCATCCTGCTAAAATTTTTGGCAAAGACTCCCAAAACAGAATTTATAATCTTTCAGAAAAAGTAAGAATACTTAAAATAGATAATTTAATAGATTATCTTTTTATTATTCATTTTAATAAGGATCTTATTAATATTTCAGCTGATATTTTTCTAAAAAATATTTTATTAAAAAATATTAATATGAAATATTTGCTTATAGGATATGATTTTTGTTTTGGTAAAAATAGAGAAGGAAATGTTAATTTTTTAAACAAAAAAACACAGTCATTAAATTTTGAATATAGTCAAATTCCAGAACAAAAATTTGACAATAAAACCTATTCTTCTAGTTTGATTAGAAAATTAATTACAGTGGGTAAAATTAAAGAAATTAATAATATTCTAGCCAGAAAATTCTCAATTTCTGGTACTGTCATTCAAGGTAAGAAAATTGCTCGTCAAATTGGCTACCCAACTGCTAATATTATACCTAAAAAATATCAAATTTATCCCAAATATGGCGTTTATAAGGTAGAAATTGCCATAGAGGGTGATGATTTTTTATCTGCAATATTAAATTTTGGTATTAAGCCAACTATAACTGATGAAAATAAGGCTATTTTTGAAATTCATATTCTAAATTTTAATAAAGATATCTATGGTAAGAGGGTTAGAGTTAGATTTTTAGATTTTATTCGTGAGGAAAAAAAATTTAATAATATTGAAGAGCTAAAGAAGCAGATAAAACAAGATATAAAATATATGAATCTCGATAACATTTATTAATTAAATATTATATTAATAAATATTATAAATTATTTAATATTTTTCTTAATATTTGATTAGCTTCTTCAATATGTTTATCTTCTATAATTAATGGTGGTAGAAGCCTTATCACATTTTCACCGGCTGGAATAGTTAATAATCCTGATTCAGATAAATCCCTGACAATTTTTAGATTAGAATATTTTTTATTAATCTTTACACCAATCATTAAGCCAATCCCTCTAATTTCATCAATTATTTTTGGAAATTCTTTCTGTAATAAAGTTAAGTTTTCTTTAATTAAGCTGCCTTTTTGTTGAACTTCTTGTAAAAACTCCTTATTTGACGCTTTATTAATAACAAAATCAGCAATTTTAGTAGCAATGGGATTGCCACCATAAGTTGTGCCGTGAGATCCAATTTGCATGCCTGAGGCAGCTTCCTTGGTAGCAAGGCAGGCTCCAACTGGAAATCCAGCACCAATTCCTTTGGCAGAAGCAATTATATCTGGCTTTATACCATAATAATCATAGGCATAAAGGTGACCAGTCCTTGCGACACCACATTGCACCTCATCAAAAAATAATAATAATTCATTTTGATCAGCCAATCTTCTTAAATTGGAAATAAATTTTTTATCAGCTTCTCTAATACCTTGCTCACCTTGAATTGGTTCAATTAAGATAGCAGCAGTTTTATTTGTAATTAATTTAGCAACTGAGTTGATATCATTAAATTCTGCTTGATCAAATCCCCCTAATTGCGGCAAAAAACCTTCTAGATAATTGGGATTTTGAGCAGCCGAAATAGCTGCCATAGTGCGCCCATGAAAAGCACCCTTAAAAGTAATGATGCGGTTTTTTTCTGGCTTATTTTTGGCGTAAAAATATTTACGAACCATTTTAATACCAGATTCTATTGCTTCAGACCCTGAGTTGCATAGAAAAATATAATCTGCAAAGCTTTTTTTGGTAATATTTTTGGCAAATTCTTCTAATTCAGCAATTTGATAAAGATTTGATACATGCCATAATTTGTCAATTTGTTCTTTAACAATTTTAACCAAGGGTGGATAACAATGACCAAAAATATTGACAGCAATACCAGATCCAAAATCAAGATATTTCTTGTTATTCACGTCATACAGATATACTCCTTCGCCTCTGTCAAAAGTAATATCTAATCTCCTATGAATGGGTAAAATATTACTCTTAATCATTGTTTTTTATTCTTTGATTTTTAACTTTTTCCTGCATTTTTTTTAAAAAATTACTAATACCACTTTGTGCAATTGCAGATGAAAATTCTGATTTTTGGGTAATAATAAGACTAACTTTTTCAACTATAACATCAATAATTTTAAATTTATTATCAATTTTATCTCTCTTAATTCTAAAGGCAAAAGATACTCTGGTGCCATCACTGATTTCTAAGGTAGATTTTACAAAATTATATTTTTTTTTCTCCTCAATTGCATCAATCTTAAATGATTTTGCGCTGTAATTATCAAATTTGGGACCGTAGGTATTAATTAAAAATACTTTATATAATTTGGTAAAATCTGATTTTTGTTGCTTGGTAAAATTATGATATTGCTTACCTAAAACATAGCGTGAAATCCATTGAAAGTCAATTGACTCTTCCATTAGGTCAATTAATTTTTTTTTATCATCAAATGTTACAATTGCATTACCAATTGAATTAATAAATTGACGAGATTCGGTAATATTATCAGCAAATATATTGCTAGAAAATAATAAAAATAAAATTATAAGTAATTTTTTCATGATATTTCAGATATTAAGTCAGAAAATTTTAGCATCTTTTGTTGACCAGAGTCAAGATTTTTTAAATTAAGAATTTGTTTTTCTCTTTCTTTGGGGCCAACAATAATGGCAAAATTGGAATTTATAGCATTAGCTCTTTGCATTTGTTTTTTCATATTTTTGCCGTAGATAATTTCAATATTTATATCTAAATTTCTTAATTTATTAACAATATTAAATGCATAATTTTCTTGTTCATCACCAATATAAATTAATGAAATAGGGCGTTTTTGTTGCTCATCTTTCTGCATTAGTAATGATAATCTCTCCATGCCGGCAGCAAAACCAATTGCTGGTAAATCAGGACCAGACATTTGAGAAATTAACTTATCATAGCGACCACCAGCTAGGATAGTATTTTGGGCACCAATTTCATCAGTAATAAATTCAAAAACCAAACCATTATAATAATCTAAGCCACGAACCAAGTTTGAATTAATTTTATAAGGAATCTTTTGTTCTTCTAAAATATTTGTAATGTTTTTTAAATTTTCTTTAGCTTCCTGATCATAAAAATCGTTAATTTTTGGTGCATTAAGCAAAATTTCCTGATCTTTTTTATCTTTAGAATCAAGAATTCTAAGAGGATTTTTTTCAAAACGATTTTGACTATCTTGCGATAATTCTTCCTTAAAATCTTTTAAATATTCTGCTAATTTTACTTCATATTTAGCTCTAACTTCTTTATTTCCTAGGGAGTTTATATTTAAAANANANTNTTTAGCANTTCCTAGATCATTTAAAATATTATAAGCTAAAATTAGGCTTTCAGAATCAGTTAAATAATGTTTTGAGCCGATAATTTCAAAATTTATTTGATGAAATTGTCTTCGACGGCCTTTTTGTGGACGATCATAGCGAAAAACAGGGCCATAAGAGAATAATTTTGTTGGTAAGTTGCTATGAAAATTTGAATTGTTAGAAAAAGCACGAATGACAGAGGCGGTAAATTCTGGCCTCAAAGTCAAGAAATTCTCTGAACGATCTTGAAATTTATAAACTTCCTTAGAAATTATATCTGATGAATTGCCTAAATTTCTTTCAAAAATTTCTGAAAATTCAAAAATTGGAGTAGAAATTTCTTGGAAATTATGTTGAATGGATCTTTTTTTGCAATTTTGGTAATTTTATTGAATAATTGTAATTCGTCTCCAAAAATATCGTTTGTACCTCTTACATTTTGTATTTTATTACTCACTTTGGTTTTTTATTTTGAATTAAGTAAAAATCTATTTTAAAGTATTTATACTTAAAAAATAAACAAAATTATTGAACTTTATCAAAGCAATAGTAATAATATTTTTTTAAGAACTAAAATTATTAATGATGACTATAGTAGCAAAATCAAGATTAAACAAAATAAAACCTTCGGCAACCATTGCAATTTCAACCTTGGCGGCCTCTATGAAGGAGGAGGGTAAAGATGTTATTTCCCTTGGTATGGGTGAACCTGATTTTGATACTCCAGATAATATCAAGGAGGCTGCCTTTAAGGCAATTAAAGATGGTCATACAACTTATACAGCAGTTGCTGGAATTGTTCCGCTTAGAAAAGCAATTATTGAAAAATTAGAAAAAGATAATGGTTTAGATTACCAAATGGATCAAATTTTGGTTTCAACCGGTGCTAAACAATCTATTTATAATGCTTTAATGGCCTCGATAGAGGAGGGTGATGAGGTTATTATCCCTTCACCTTTTTGGGTTTCTTACCCTGATATGGTTGCTCTTGCTGGTGGTACTCCAGTGATTGTTCCTTGTGATGACAAAAGTAATTTTAAGATTAACCCTGCTGATCTTGAAAAAGCAATTACTGATAAAACTAAATGGTTAATCTTAAACTCTCCTTCTAATCCAACTGGAATGCTTTATACAAAGGATGAATTGGCAGAGATTTCAAAAATTCTTTTAAAATACCCCAATGTTTGGGTTATGACTGATGATATGTATGAACATTTAGTATTTGATAATAAAAAATTTCATAATATCGCCGCTATTGAGCCAAAACTATTTAATAGAGTTTTAACTATTAATGGCGTTTCTAAAGCCTACGCCATGACTGGCTGGAGAATTGGTTACGCTGCTGGTGATAAGGATTTAATTAAAGCCATGAATAAGGTGCAATCTCAGTCAACTAGTAGCGCTTGTTCAATTAGTCAGTATGCTGCTATTGAGGCTATTTCTGGCCCTCAAGATAAGGTGTTTGAAATGCGAGATGAGTTTGAAAAGAGGCGTAATAAGGTTGTAGATTTTCTTAATGATATTGATGGTATTAATTGCCTTACTCCAGATGGTGCTTTTTATGTTTATCCAAATTGCTCTGGCCTAATTGGTAAAAAAACCGCTGAAGGTAAAATTATTGAAAATGATAACGAATTATCGCAATATCTTTTAAAAAAGGAGGGGGTTGCTGTTGTACCAGGTGAAGCCTTTGGTTTATCACCTCATTTTAGAATCTCATATGCTGCGTCTATGGATTCTTTAATTGACGCCTGCGATAGAATTAAAAAAGCTTGTGATAAATTAATCTAAAATAACTTAATTTGTTCGGTTGTTTTAAAAAGAGTAATTTCTATCACATGAGGTTTTAAGAAGTGTTTTAAGATAAACTTTTGTTGTTTATTTTTATCACATTATTATACATCAATATATGATAGATTTTTCTAGAAAATTATCAATTCTTGGTCCTGGTTTAATCACTGCTTGCTGCGCTATTGGTACTTCACATTTTATACAGGCTACAAGAGCTGGAGCTTATTTTGGTTTTGATTTAATATGGGTTATTCTATTTGTTCATCTTGTTAAGTATCCCTTTATTGAAGCTGGGTTTAGATATACAATTTTAAAAAAAGAAAATATTCTCTTTGGCTATAATAGGTTAAATAAATATTTTATCTACTTGTTTTTATTTATAACTGTAATTAGTGCTATAGGTGGTATATCAGCCTTATGTTATATATGTTCTGGCATAATTAAAATGCTGTTCAAACTTCATCTAGATATAGAAATTATATCGATATTATTACTATTTTTATGCATATATATAGTAACTATTAATAAATATAATTTATTAAATAATATAGTTAAAATATTATTAACACTTCTTGTAATAACAACTATTACAGTTGTTATTATTGCCTTTGTAAAAATAGAGCCTAGTGGTAATTTATTTTATCAAGACTCTCCTTGGAACTATCAATATATACCATTTATAATTGCATTAATGGGTTGGATGCCTGGACCGTTAGAAATGTCAGTTTGGCATTCCTTATGGACTGAAGAAAGAGACAAAACATTGCAAAAAATAACATTTAATGAGGCAAAATTTGATTTTAATTTTGGTTATTTTATAACCATTTTTACAGCTATTTTATTTTTATCTATGGGTGCATTAACGTTGAATACATCTAATCAGGAACTATCTAGTAATAGCACTCAGTTTACTTCTCAACTTATTAATAGTTACATTTCTAATATTGGTAATTGGTCTCAAATATTTGTTTCAATCGCTATATTATCAGCTATCTTCTCTACAACTTTAGCTTTTACTGATATCTACCCTAAAATGATTGACCAGTGTTTGATAATAATTGATAAGGGAAATATAAGATTACTACAATTTATTTTTAAATTAATAATTTTTTCTATGGTAATTATAGTTATATTTTGTTTTGTAAATAATTTTAAAGCTTTAATTGATACCGTTACTATAATTGCTTTTTCTTTTTCTCCATTTATTGCTTATTTTAATTATAAATTAATTTTTTCTGATTTAATTGATGATAAATATAAACATGGTAATTTTATTAAATTAGTTTGTTATATTGGTTTTGCATTGTTTTTTATTTCTTTTGTCTATATTGTAAACATTGTTTTTTAAAGTAAACTATAACCATAGTGACCACAGAAAAATTTAAGAAACTTTATTATAAAAATAATTTAATTCAACCATTGCGGGGTTTTTATTATACCGCTAATTTGGGTTGTCCTTCTTTGGCTGCTAGCAAGATGGGACTTAGTCAGGCAGCCATACACCAACAGTTAAAATCATTAGAAAGAGAATTTAATATAAAATTATTTCACAGATCAAAAAATAATTTTTCCTTAACAAAAGATGGAGAAATTTTATATAATATATCAATAAAATTAATACATCAGATAGATAATATACTTAATGATTTTTCTACCAAATCTAACTATATTAAAAACAAAACATTAAATATAGGAGCAAACCATGTTTCTATCTCTTACATTTTGCCAGAAATAATTAAATCTTTTCAAAAAGAAAATCCTGACATATTATTAAAAATTAGCAATTTAGACAAGGATGAAGGGTTGGAAAGGTTATTAGATGGAGAAATAGACCTCTTTCTTTTTCCTTTAGATAAGGTACCATCTGAGTTTGATTCTATTAATATTGCTCAATATGAGCCAATTCTTTTAGTTAATAAATGCCATCCTTTAGCTCGAACAAAGAAGCCAAAAATATGTGAGATTAAAAAATATAATTTACTTCGAATTGATAGTAAGTTTATTACAGTACCAGCTTTTGAAGAAATAGTTAATTCACATAACTTAAAAAGCTCTATAGAGTTTGAGAATTCTGATTGGGAAATATTAAAACAATTTGTTAAAGCAGATCTTGGCATTGCTATTATTTCAAATATTTGCTTATCTAATAATAATGATAATGATCTTATATCATTGCCATTAAAAGAATATTTCCCAAGAATGAGTTATAAAATTTTATTTAAAAAATCTTTTTATAACCAAAATAAAATAGAGAATTTTTTACAATTTATAAAAAAATATGTACAGGGTAACTAGATCTTCATCAGCTAATTTAAAAAATGAAATTATAAAGAGATTTTCCAGTTACCACCTTCATTGTCAAAAAAGAGATTTTTCTTTTTTTTTGGAAGTTGAAAAATATTTTGGCACAACTGATGATAAAAAATCTTTTGTATCACCTGTAATTAATACAAAAGAAATTGTTTCACAAATTACTTCTAGAGACAATCCTAATGTAATCTATTTTCAAGATGTTAAATTTAGTGAGCATGACTTTAGGCAATTAAAAGGTATTTTTGATAAAAGAATTGTAGATAATAAAAAAGCATTTTATTTAAGATCTGGGGATATAGAACAAAAAGATGAGGCGCATGGCTATCTACAATTTGTAAATAACAGTGATAAACAAGTTGAGATAAAGTATGCTGAAAGAGGAGTTTTGCCTAACAAAAAAGGTCAAGATCCAGCAGAAATATGCACTAAATCTATAAAAATAGAACCAGGTTCTGGCTTTGTTAAATTTCCGTATGATACTGCTTTTTATATTGACAGCAATGATGAAGAAAAAGTTGCAATTTGCCATCTTTCTGATATAAAACCTGTTTTAAAAGTAGAAGAAAGATTAGAACAAGTAAAATTATGTCATGTTGTAGGATTGGACCCAGAAGTAATTAAAAAACTAAGTGATGCATTAGCTAAAAGCGTAACTAGTAGCGATGATATGGAAATTTTTTTTGAAGAAAAGACAAAGCCGGTATTAGGACCAGCTCCTGGTGGGCCATATAGCGTTACTTCTATGATATTTGAATCTCAACATGGTGATGATGATTTAACAAGCCCATTTCATCATCATCCTGGTGATAGGGTGCTATTAATTTTTACAACTAATGATACTGCATCTGTTACAACTGCTGTTTGTGGTAAGAATGATAAGTTAGATGAAAACCAAGACTCTTGCCAACATCATGAATTTGAACAAAATAGTGTTTCTATCTTATCTTTTTCAGATGGTGTACATCATAAATTTCATGGCGATTTTACTTGTTTTAGTTTTCACCCAAGGGATGGAGATAATCTTATTAAAAGTTTACAATCTGGCAACTTAGAAGAAGGGTTTTTAGCTTCTGCAACTGGATTTTCACATTTCAATGATTACGACAAAGATCCTGGAAGAGTTGTTGAGTCAGCAAAAGCTACCAGTTGCGAAAGGGGTGGTGGTCAGAAAATGTAATTTAAAATCTAACCAATTCTTTTAGGGAGCTATTATCTAATGCTGTTCAGTTATTCTTCTGATCTTGGATCCATATTTAAGAGTGCTGAGGTTTGTTTTGGTGTAGCAATAAAATTATCAGAGGTTGCTTTAGGAATTTTTTTACCATGGCAAAATTCGTTAAAAGCAATTATAGTAACTATTAAATTAATCGTAATTATTAGCCAAAATAGACCTGGAGAATCAAA
>JAHXBT010000004.1 GCA_020054695.1 Rickettsiales bacterium | reverse complement strand
ATTTGTAATGTTTTATAGATTTTTACAAGATTGCTTTAGACTCTTCTTTATCTTCCAAACCCATTCCTATATATACCATGACCTCTGAATCAGGTTGTAATTTATACCAATTATTAAGCTATCCAAAGTTGGAATAGATATATTAAGCCTTTCTGTTTGTAGGATTATATTTTTCATGATTGCTTGTGTAATATGTATTCTTCACTATCAGTTGGTTCTTGAAATAAGCTTTTTGCTTTTTTTAGATTTTCTTCGGTTGTGTGAAATTCTGGTTCAAGATTTTTGTTTCTTTCAATTCTTCTTGCATTCAGGGTGAAAAAATCTGCCTTCAAATAATGTAATTCAAAATTTGCATTGGAGTTTTTGGCTATATTTTTTAAATTATCTCGCTCTTCTTTGCTGTAATATCCGCCATCCATTACAATATTAAGTCCTTTTGCTAGTAACTGCGATGCAATTTTTATATGTAATTTTGCAATATTATTTCGCATTTCATCATTATCATACATATTGATTAGATCTTTTATCCACTCATCTTCTGAGAGATAGGTGGCACTATATTTTTTTGTATAAACTGTTTTTATTTTTTAGTAACTTGTCATAACTTCCTTCTTCGGATATTTCTAGTAGCTTTATCTTTGCCATAGGCTGAGATTGATAATATCCAACTTCATATAAAATGACTGAGCAATTTTATGATATGGAATGTCATCTTTTGTCACTAATTAGATATTTTTTTAATAAATTCTTCCAGACTTAAACTTTCTTCTTTTTTACTACCAAATTCTCTTATACTAACTTTATTTTCATTAACTTCTTTTTCGCCAATAATTAAAATATAAGGAATTTTTTGCAAAGAATGTTCCCTGATTTTATAATTAATTTTCTCTGACCTTAGATCACTTTTAGCTCTAAAATCATTTTGCTGTAATTTTGCTAAAACATCCTTAGCATAATTATCAAATTTATTACTAATAGTTGTAACAACTATTTGCACAGGTGCTAGCCACAGAGGAAAGGCGCCAGCTGTATTTTCAATCAAAATACCAATAAATCTTTCAAAAGTACCTATAATTGCTCTATGTAATAAAACTGGATGTTTTTTAGAACCATCTTTATCAATATAAGTTGCACCAAGCCTTTCTGGCATAATAAAATCAACTTGTAAAGTACCACATTGCCATTCTCGTCCCAAGGCATCAATTAAGGTAAATTCCAATTTTGGCCCATAAAAAGCACCCTCACCTTCACTAATTTCATATTTTAAACCAGTTTTTTGTACCGCTTCTCTTAAGGATTCCTCAGCCTTATTCCAAGTTTCATCAGTTCCTGATCTAACTTCTGGTCTAGTAGAGAATTTTACCTTAACATCATTAAAACCAAAATCACGGTAAATTTCTAACAGTAAATTACAAAAAGAAATAGTTTCCTCATTAACTTGATTTTCTGCACAGAAAATATGCCCATCATCTTGGGTAAAAGCTCTAACTCGCATAATACCATGTAAAGATCCTGAAGATTCATTACGATGACAGCAGCCAAATTCAGCTATTTTTACTGGTAAGGCGCGATAAGAAGATACGTTTTGATTAAAAATATGCACATGAGCCGGGCAGCTCATTGGTTTTATAGCTAAAGTTCTATCTTCACTTTCGGCAATAAACATATTTTCCTTAAATTTTGACCAATGACCCGACTTTTCCCATAAAACACGATCGATTAATTGCGGAGTTTTAACCTCAACATAACCATTTCTTTTGATTTTTTTTCTAATATATTCTTCAATTACACGATATAATTCATAGCCTTTTTCATGCCAAAAAACTGATCCAGTTGCCTCCTCTTGAATATGAAAAAGATCTAATTCCTTTCCTAATTTTCGATGATCTCTTTTCTCTGCTTCTGCTTGTAGAAGTAAATATTGCTTAAGATCTTCGTCAGTTAAAAAGGCAGTACCATAAATTCTTTGTAACATTTCATTATCTGAATTACCTCGCCAATAAGCACCAGCAACTTTTAGCAATTTAAAATGCTTAACATAAGAAGTAGAAGGTAAATGTGGTCCACGGCACAGATCAATAAAATTACCTTGACGATAAAGGGTTATTTCTTCACTTTCTGGTAAATCTTCAATAATTTCAGCCTTATATTTCTCTCCCTTATTTAGAAAAAATTTAATTGCTTCATTACGATCCCAAACTTCTCTTTGCAATTTTTCATTTCTTTTAATGATTTTTTGCATTTGTTTTTCAATCTTAACCAAATCATCAGTAGTAAAAGACTCTTTAGCTCTGAAATCGTAATAAAAACCATTCTTAGTTGCTGGACCAATGGTCACTTGAACATCTTCAAATAATTCCTGAACACTCTGCGCCATTATATGGGCAGCATCATGACGAATAATTTCAAGAGCTTCATTAGATTTTGCTGTAATTAATTCAATCTTAGCATCAAAATGTATTTGGCGTGACAAATCCCATAAATCGCCATTAATTTTAATAGCTAAAGATGCTTTGGCTAATGATTTTGAAATAGAATTAGCAATGTCAAAACCAGTGGCATTTTGATCAAATTCTTTAATATTTCCATCTGGAAAAGTAATATTTATTTTGGTCATGATTATGTCTTAAGTATTATAGTGCAATAAAACTATAAAATACAAATTATAAAATCCATAAAATTATATTTACATAATGAAATAAATTTTAAGAATTAATATTAAGTAAAATTATGTCATTTCACTTAGTTTATACTATTTCTTTTATTAGTTTCGATCCTATATAATAGTAATAAAACAGTACCTACCCCTAAAATTTGAGTAAAATTCATAATTTCGCCTAATATTATAAAAGACAAGATTATAGAAATAACAGGACCAAAGCTATTAATAATAGCAGAACGGTTGGAACCAATAAGACTAATTGCTTCGGATATTAACAATAAAGGTAAAAAAGTGCAAAAAAAGGCCATAGAAATAATGATTACTAAAGCTTCATTTGAAAGAATAGATAAATTGATTTGATGATCGTAAATAGCAAAAAAATGGATATTTACAAAAAAGAAGGAAAAGCTTAAAGAATAAGTTGTAAATAATATCGAGCCAATTTTTTGACCAATTTGACGATTAAAAACATAATAAAATGAGTAGCTAATTGCAGCTAAAAAAGCAAAAAATATACCTGTTTTACTGGTTTGCAAAAAATCCTCACTAAAAATATCAATAGCAAATAAAAGACATATTTCAATTAACACAAAATTAATAATATCTTCTCTTTTTGGATATGATTTTGACAATATTGCATTCCAAAAAATAACATAAATTGGAAATGTATATAAAATTACCCTATTTACATTAACATTCATTTTTTCCAAGGAATAAAAATCAAATAAAGTAGCCAAATAATAACCAAAAAAACCTGCTAAAAATGTATTAATGGCTATTTTCCAATTGCAAATTCTGGTAAAAAACTCTTTTTTTTTATAAAATAAAGCAAAAGACCATATTAAGGGTAAAGTAAAAAGAAAACGATAATATAGAAGATCGGTTGTGGAAATACCATATCCATAGGCAAACTTAACCAAAATTGTCCTAAAACTAAATAACATTGATGACAGAAGAATAAAAAAAATTGCTATTTTTTCTGTCTTACTTAAGCTACTCATTTTTTAAAAACTTTACCAATTTTCTAAAAGCATCCGCCCGGTGGCTAATTTCTTCCTTCTCTTTAGGGTCAATCTGGGAAAAAGTTTGATCATCACCATCTCTAATAAAAATTGGATCATAACCAAAACCCTTATCACCCTTGGGAGGAAATTGCAAAAAACCATCCACCCTACCCTCAAAAGAATTGATTTGACCATTTTTGGGATTATAAAGTGATAAATTACAAATAAAATAAGCAGCTATTTTATCTTTTCGTGGATTAAGGTCTAATTGCTGTAATTTGCCTTCAATAGTTTTAAAAGCAATATTAAAATCTTTATTTGGTGCCCAGCGAGCAGAGTAAATACCAGGCTGATTATCAATTACTGGAATAACCAATCCCGAATCATCAGCAAGAGAAATTTCTCCCGCATGGTCACCATAATATTTAGCCTTAATTACAGAATTATCTTCAAAAGTAAGACCATTTTCTTCTGGGTCCTCTAAATTTGAATCATTAATGTCAAAAGCCTTGATATTAATTTCATTTAATAACTTAGAAATCTCAAGTAATTTACCTTTATTACCAGTTGCAATTAGAACTTTTTACATATTAACTAACATAGATTTATAATTTTGAAAATGAATAATAGAATTTTAATTTAAATTATGTTACATCATTTACGATCTTGAAAATAATTTTTATTTTAACGAAAATGGTATATCATTATTTATTATTACTCAATTACTAAATTTATGGACAATAATTTTAAAAACATTATAGGGTATGAAAAAATAGAAAATAACCTATGGGGGAATTTTATCAATAACAACCTACATCACTGTCATTTAATAAGTGGTACAAAGGGTAATGGCAAATCAATATTTGTTAAAAAACTAGCTAAAAGAATTATATCTTATAATCAAAAACAAGAAAAAAATACCAATAATCATCCAGATATATTAATAATAACTGCAAAATCAAATAAAAAAAACGGACAAGAAAAAATACTAATCGACGATATAAGAAATATAAAAAAATTTACTAACTTATCTAGCGGGATATCTCAAAATAAAGTTATCATAATTGATGCTATTGATAATATGAATAAAAATTCCTATAATGCATTATTAAAGACTATTGAAGAACCAAATGATAATATCTTTATTTTTCTGATTAATCATAATATTGGAAATATATCATCTACTATAAAATCTAGATGCAACATAATAAAAATAAAAAATTTTAATTTTGAAAATTGGTCATTAATAATTAAAAAAGAATGTAACAATATATCAGAAAAAGATTTAAAAAATTTATATTTAATCTCACCAAACTCAATTAATGAAGCAATTATATTAAAAGATAATAACTGGCTGGATATCTATAGAAGATTAATTTTATTACTTATTTCATCAAATGAGCTTGAAATTATAAATTTTAGTAAGATAATGTCTTCCTCTGAAACAATTTTTAACATCATAGTAAAAATTGTATATTTCTTGTATACAAGAATAACAAAAATTTTATCTTTTAAAAATATAAACTTTATCCTTGAGGAGGAGGGTTTATTAAAAAATACTAATTTTAATATAAGAAAAATATTTTTAGTACAAGATCAAATAGATAATATGTTGCGTGACTTATTAATATTTAATATTGACAAAAGATATTTTTTATTAAACATAATTTTATTAATCAACTCAAATTTTAAAAACCATGTCAACCACTGAAAAGCCTATATTTGATAATCATTTTTTTAATAACATAACTGAAGGAGATCGAGAATTTACAGATGAACTAATAGAGCTATTTATATCAAGCGCAGGAGACCAGCTATTAGAGATAAAAAAAGTTGCAGATTCTAAAGACTCTGATAGCAATGCTTGGCATTCGGCACTACATTCACTCAAAGGTTCCTGTTCTTCAATAGGAGCTTTGAAATTAGCAGAATTTATAATAGATAATCAAAACAAAGGTAGTGAATTAACCCAAGAAGATAGGATCAAGATCCACAAGGAAATTGCAATAATGTTGGATAAGACAACTTCTAAAATGCTAGAACTGAGAAGTTAAATTATATATGAAAGTTAATCCCTTAATAGTACAAAATATATATAAATCCTTTGGGGAACAAAAGACATTAAATAATATATCTCTGTCTGTTAATGACAATGAAATATTTGGATTTATAGGCCTCAATGGAGCTGGAAAAACAACATTGATAAAAATAATCATTGATTTGTTAGATCCAGATTCTGGACAAATTAAGTTATTTGATCAAAATTATAAATATCCTAATTCAAGAAAAAATATTTGTTATTTACCAGAAAAATTTTATCCTTCAAATTATTTAACAGGAATTGATTTTATTAAACTAAATCTTGGATTTCATCAATCTAATTTTAACTTAGAAGATGCAAATAATTTAGCAAAAAAGCTGGATCTAGATCCAAAATTTCTACCACAAAAAATTTCAAGATATTCTAAAGGAATGACCCAAAAAATTGGTCTTATGGCAAGTTTTTTAACAAATAATAAGCTTATAATATTAGATGAACCAATGAGTGGTTTAGACCCAAAAGCAAGAATTACCCTCAAAAAACAATTATTAGACTACAAAAGTAGGGGTAACTCTATATTTTTTAGCTCTCATATTTTATCTGATATTGATGAAATTTGCGATAGAATTGCAATTTTACATAATGGTAAAATAATTTTTACTGGAGATAGTAATGTTTTAAAAAAATTATATAAAACAGATAGTCTAGAAAAGGCATTTATTGAGTCGATATCTACATAGATTAGTAAATACATATTTAATAGATCTTTCTAGCTTTAAATTTGACATTTTGTCTAGTATTTTTAAAATATTATTATACCAATTAGCATTAAAAAAATATTTTACTAAATTACCTTCCCTTTTGGCAATTTATTTTTAATTATAATTGTTATTAAACCTAGATACACTGTAAGAATATAAATTTACAAAACATCTTATCATTATGCTAGGGTTTAATGTAAAAATTTATATTAAAATTTAATTCTATATCATAACTTACNATATAAANTNANANTTAAAGATTTTTCATTGGAAGTAACTAGAGAAATTGAAATTGGTATTAATAATTTCCTTAAGAAATCTATTAAATATACTCCTTTTAAATTATTTTATACTTTATTCAAAAAATCCTACCCTAAATTAATAAATGAAATCAGACATTACGTAGCAGGAGATATAGAAAACATCCTAACAAACTATGAGGATTTTCATATTGATGATTTAAGCAATAATGATTATGATTTATCACAAAAGGGTGAATTATTATTAGAATGTTATGAGAATCTTGGCAAAGAATTATTCGAAAGACACTTAACAGTTAAAAAGGCATTTAACTTAATATCTAAACCAAACTTTAGGCATGAATTCTACAATGTTTTTTTAGAAGAAGTGAAGATAACTTTATATCAGAATATAAACTAAATCCAACATAATTTTTGATATACATTCAACAAAGATTTTGATAGATTTTTATAGTATCGGATAGCATTTTTTGACTAGAAAAATCTTCTTCTACCCTCTTCCTTGCAGTTTTACCCATTTCCTCCCTTTTATCTAAATTCAAAGACAACACATGCAATATTTTCTGAGATAATTCAAGCGCATCTTGATGGTTAAATAAAAAACCAGTTTTACCATCAATAATAGTTTCCTTTGCACCACCTAAATTTGTAGCAATTATTATTTTTTCCATTGCAGCAGCCTCAGTTGCAATTCTACCAAAGGCTTCTGGCCTAGTGCTAGTAGATAATACAATACTAGAAATCATATAAAGTGCTGGCATATCAGAAATATGATCCAAAATCTTTATCTTTCCTTCTAATTTTAAATCTACTATTTTCTTCTCTAAATTGTTAGTATATCTTATATTAGACTTACCCACCATTAGACAAATAAAATTCTCAGATTTAATTTTATTTAATGCATCTAATAGTAAATCATGACCTTTCCACGATGTAAATCGTCCTGGAAGTAAAATAATATTTTTATCGTCATTTAATTGTAACTTTTCTATAATTTTAACAATTCTTTCCTTATGAATATTGGATTTATTAAAATATTCTATATCTGAACCTCTATGAATTACTTTAATTCTAGATTCAGATATTGGATATTCCGCGATAATATGTTTTTTTATAAAATTTGATACTGCAATTATTAAATTTGGCTTAACCATTATAGAATTATATCTTCTTTTCAAAAAAGAATTTTTAGAAAAAAATCCTTTTGATGAATATACACCATGAAAAGTAGTTATAAATTTACACTTAGTCCTTTTGCAAGCAAAATATGTACTCCAAGCTGGCGCCCTAGACCTAGCATGACAAATATTAATATTATACTTCTTAATAATCTTAGTTAAACGAAAGATGTTTAGAATTATAGTGATAGGGTTTTTACTATTTACTGGTAGCTTTATGTGGTGTATTTTATGCTGTTGAAATTTTTTTATCATGGGCCCACCTGCAGATATAACAATAATTTTAATATCACCACATGATAAAGAGAATTTTGATAAATCAAACACTCCTCTTTCAACGCCACCACTTTCAATAGATGGTAAAATCTGAGCTATAGTTATCTTTTTATCTGATATACTCATTAAATTATTTTATGACATCAGGGTTGACTATAATGGTCTCTTTTCTATCGGGACCAGTAGAGATTATATCAATATTGACACCGCATACCTCTTCAATCCTCTTAATATACTTTATTGCGTTTTCTGGTAAATCTGCAATATCATCTATGTTTCTTACAGAAGATTTCCAACCGTCCATCTCTTCATATATTGGTTTTACTTTACTTTGTAAATCAATTCTATTTGGTAAATAATCATATATCTTACCGTCAATATCATAAGAAGTGCAAATTTTAATTTTCTCCATCTTATCTAAAACATCCAACTTAGTTAAAACAACAGATTTGATATTTGATAAAACTATCGCTTTCTTAATAAGCGCAGCATCAAACCAGCCACACCTCCTATCTCTACCTGTTACTGTACCAACCTCATCACCTTCTAATTTAAGAAACTCACCTATTTTACCGTGTAATTCAGTAGGAAATGGACCAGATCCAACTCTTGTTGTATAAGCTTTTAAAATTCCTATAGTTTTATCAACATCCAAAAACCCAACACAACCACCCATAGAAACAGCACCCGGAAGAGTGTGTGAAGAAGTGACAAAAGGATATGTACCATTAGCAACATCTAAAAGCGCACCCTGGGCGCCTTCAAACATAATATTGTTTTTTAATTTTAACTTCCTAGTAATCTCAAAAGAATCATGACAATAAGGTATAATATCATCCCTAATAGATAATATTTCTTTTAAAATTAATTTAAAATTAACTTCATCCAAACCCAAACCCTTTCTTAAAACATTGTGATAAGACAAAATATTAACCAACCTTTCAGATAAAACGTCTTCATTCATTAAATCACAAATTCTAATAGATCTTCTACCAACTCTATCTTCATAAGATGGCCCTATTCCTCTACCAGTTGTTCCAATTTTATTCTTTCCCTTACTACTCTCTAATATTGCATCTAGATCCTTATGAAAAGAGAAAATGAGAGAACAATTATCCGCTATATTTAAATTATCAGAATTAATATCAATACCCGCTCCTTTTAAATTCTTGATTTCATCCAATAAAGTGAAAGGATCTACCACCACTCCAGATCCAATTACAGAATATTTATTTTGGATTAAGCCAGAAGGTAATATACTTAATTTGTAGGTTTTACCCTCATTTTTAATAGTATGTCCGGCGTTGTGACCACCTTGAAACCTAACTACAGCATCAAAAGAATTTGAAAGAAAATCAACTAACTTTCCTTTACCTTCGTCTCCCCACTGAAGACCAATAATAGCAATATTACTCATTATTTTACTTTTTTATTTACAAATATTTTTCCACAATAAGGACATTTTACCTGATTCTTATTTTTAATATCTAAATATATTAATGGATGTTTTGATGATAAATCATCACCGTTACAAGAAACTTTATTTGAATAGTTAATTACAGAAGCCTGTGACATATTATTATAAAATTATTTCTAACTATTAAATGATTTGATATATAATTTTTCCTTATTATTTTATTATTAAGATTATAAATTATTAGATATCTAATAGTAATTTTAGATCTAAATAATAAAAAATATTCTTATAAAATATTTAAGCAATAAAATAAAATTTATGCAAGTAAGAAAAATAATTTTTACCATCTTACTATTATTATCACTTAACTTAAAAGCAGCCAGTACAAAGTTTTATCCCAATAGTACCCAGTCAGCTAAAATATCTATTCTATCAACTTTTGACCAAGATAACAACATAATCTTGGGCATTCATTTTAAAATAAACAAGGATTGGTATATATATTCCCCGGACAAAAATAATTTCTATCCAGAACCTAAATTTAATTTTACAGGATCAGATAACATTAATATTTACGATTATAATGTGTTATGGCCAAAATCAAAAAAGAATTCTGAACAATTTGGTGATGATGCACATTATTATAACATATATGAAAATGAAGTTATCATTCCTATCAAATTAAAAGTTATAGAGAAAAATAAAGATGTTGAAATAAATTTAGAAATTAACTATGGCATATGTAATAAAATGTGCATTCCAGCAAAAGACAGATTTTCAATAGTAATCAAAAAGAATGATGTCGATCACAGGTCATTATCAAAGATGCAAAAATTTTCCAATGATATTGTAGGTATAACCAACTATAAACATTTTTTAAAAATTATTATTTTTGCTTTTATAGGGGGTCTTATTCTAAATATTATGCCCTGCGTATTGCCTGTATTATCAGTAAAATTAATATCAATTATCAAATATAGAAACCTAAAAAAATCAAGGGTAAGAAAAATATATTTTGCAACTATTTTAGGTATAATTTTTACTTTTCTAATACTTGCCTTATTTACAATATCATTGAGAGAGATTGGTAATTCATTCGGCTGGGGTTTGCAATTTCAAAACCCATATTTTCTAATAGCTATATCAATAATTTTAACCATATTCATAGCCAATTTATCAGGTAATTTTGACATTAATTTCAATCTAAATTTAACTTCCAGCCTTAATAAAAAAATTACAAGACAAGAAAGAGAAAGAAACATATTTATAGCTAATTTTCTTTCAGGTATATTAGCAGTATTACTAGCTACACCATGCTCTGCTCCATTCCTTGGTACATCTATATCTTTTGCATTAACGCAAGATATATCGAATATTATAATTATATTCTTTGCTATATCTATTGGCTTTTCCTTTCCCTATTTTGCGCTTATATTATTTCCAAATTCTATAAAATTATTACCCAAATCTGGTTCGTGGACAGCCAATATAAAGCATATTATGTGCGGATTACTTATAGCAACATTAATATGGATTATTTATATAATAATAAATAATATTGGCTTTAGTTCATCGATGCTAATCATGTTATTACTAATTACTATATTAGCATTCCTTAAAATAAGTAAAAATAAAATCAGTTATCTAAAACGACTACTAATATTATTAACCACCTGTATCATAACGCTGATTTTACCCATTAAAAGTGATAATGAAATAGAATATCATGAACATAATTATAAAAAGCTGTGGATTAAGTTCGATGAAAATATGATAGACGAATATGTTAATCAGGATAAAATTATATTAATAGATATAACGGCCGATTGGTGCATCACTTGTAAAGTAAATAAATTTACCGTTTTAAATAAAAAAGAAATTACAGATAGAATAAAATCAGGAGAAATTATTGCAATGCAAGGAGATATGACCAAAACAAATCAAGAATTATTGGATTTTATGGTAAAATATAATCGATATGCTATACCATTTAATATAGTATATGGTCCGAATGCCAAAAATGGAATATTAACATCAGAATTATTAACCATAAACTCTTTGTTAAAAATCATAGAAACAGCATCTCATAAATAATAGCAATTATCATTGAAAAATGAACAATACAATAAAAATTATAAAATTAATTATCATCATATTCATTATGTCATTAGCATTTAACAAAACAGCAATTGCTGATGATGATAGTAGTGAATCTTTCAAAAATTGGCATTTTTATGTTGATGAGAAAGAAAATAGCAAAATTTGCTATATATACTCCGTGCCACAAGATAGTCAGGGAAATTATAGAGAAAGAAACAATCCTTATTTTTTAGTAAAAAATATTGAAAATAGCAATCCAGAAATAACAATATCATCTGGCTTTATGTATAAAAAAAGTTCAGAAGTAGAGATATCTCTAAAAAATAAGAAATTTAATATATTTACTTTTGAAAATTTAGCTTGGGCCTATAATATGAATCAGGATTTGGATATTATTAAAGAAATCAAAAAAAATAATTTTCTTGAAATATATGCCATTAATAAATATGGTAGGTATGCTAAAGATAGCTACTCTTTAGAGGGTTTTGATCTAGCTTATAATAAAATAGTTCAATTTTGCAATAAATAATGTATATTAATCATCTATATTACCTTTATTGTAATGACAATAATCATTAAAGAATTAATATTGTAAAATAAGGAGCATTATTATTGATTATTTTTACTTTTTACCCTTGTTTTCTATGGCGGTGGTGAATTATCCTTAGATCATTTTTTAATAAAATAATATCAATAATGACAAAAAATAAAGAAAAAGAAGTTAGTTTGTTAAATATGACATTTGAAGCTGCTATGAAAAGATTAGAAGAAATAGTCTCTGACCTTTCATCTGGTAAAGCAAATCTTGAAGATATGGTGTCTTTATACAAAGAAGGAAATGTATTAAAAGATTTTTGTAGTAAAAAAATCTCCAATGCCAAAATGGAGGTAGTTAATATTCTTGAGGATAAGAATAATGAATAATTCACTATCAAGTTATCCTAATTTGGTATATTTGGGATTAATATTATTTTTTTTAATATTAAATTTTATTAGTAGTAACAAAGAGGGAATATTTACCGTGATTAAACATATATCTATATGGATAATTATATCTCTAATTGCCATAATTTGTTATAGCTATCGCTATGAATTAAAAAATGTAAAAGAAAAAGTTGCAAGAGAATTAGTTCCAGGATCTTCAACACATAAAAGAACAAATAGAGCAATTATTCTTAATAAATCAAATGATGGTCATTTTTACCTGAATACCGTAATTAATGGTCAAAAAATCAGGTTTTTGATTGATACAGGTGCAAGTGATATAGCCATCACTCTTGGTGATGCAAAAAGAATTGGTATTGATATTAATAAAATTAAATTTAATAAAATATATAACACTGCTAATGGTCAAGCTAAAGGTGCTTCTGTAGTTTTAGATCATTTAATAATTAATGATATTAAATTTAAAATTATTTCTGCATCAATTATGTCATCAAATATGAGAATATCTTTACTTGGAATGACCTTTTTAAATCGTTTAAAAAAGTTCGAATTTAAAAAAAATAATCTATTCTTATATTATTAGGTAAACTACTATGAAATTTTTTCTTCAGTTATTTTTTAAAATCAAAAAACATAATTTTAAAAATTATAAAAAAGGTAAGAGGGGAGTTATATTTATCTCTAATTTTACCTCCTTTTTAGATGTTTTTATCTATGCTACTATCTTACCAAAAAAAACATCAGTTATTATCACGCAACCCACTGAAAAAAATTTCATTTTAAATCTTCTTTTTAAGTTATTTGACATATCTATAGTACAGAGAGATAAATATCATGACACTTTTAAGATAATTAAAAAAGTAAAAAATGGATATAATATATTAATATTTCCTGAGTCAAAACCTAATTATTATGATTCTATAGCAAAAATTTATGAAGATAGTTTAATAATTGCAGAAAAAACAAATTCAAAAATTATCCCCCTTATTATTAGCGGTTCTAGAAATTCCATTTTTGCCAAAAAAGATCAAAATTTAAAGAAGAATATTTTTACCAAAATTAATATTTATTTTTCACCTGAGAAGAAAACATCATTTGACAATAATTTAACCTGGCAAAATAAAAGAAAAATAGCCAAACAGGAGTTATTCAAAATAATGTCAGAAAGTTATTATAATTCATTAGAAAAAGATAAGATTTTATTTTTGCAGCTAATAGCAGCCAAAAATAAACAAAAAAATAAGATAATATTAACTGATTTTAATAATAATCATATCAGCTATAATAAATTAATCATTGGATCAATAATATTGGGTAACAAAATATCTCAAGAAACTGAGTCAGAAAAAAGAATTGGTATATTATTACCAAATATATCTGCTTCCATAGTTACATTCTTTGCTTTACAATTAATTGGTAAAATTCCTGCCATTCTTAATTTCTCTAATGGCAATGATAGTATGTTAAGTTCAATAAAAAGTTCTAACTTAAAATATATTTATTCTTCAAAATTATTTATAAAAAAAGCTGGGTTAGATGATTTTATTAAATTAGCAGAAGAAAAAAACATTAAAATAATTTACTTAGAAGACATAAAATATCAAATCTCTAGATTAGACAAAATTAAAGCTGTTTTTAGATACAAATTTATTAAAAAATATCTTAGTAAAATTAATAAAAGCAAATCAGATGATATTGCAGTAATTTTATTTACTTCTGGATCTGAGGGAAATCCTAAGGGAGTTGCTCTAACTCATAAAAATATTAACAGTAATATTGGTCAATTAAGATCTATCATTAATTTTAATTCATCTGATAAGGCATTTAATGCTTTACCAATATTTCACTCCTTTGGTTTAATTATCGGCTCATTATTACCAGTTCTTTCGGGCATAAAGACCTATTTTTATCCTTCTCCAATTCATTATAAGAAGATACCCAACCTAATATATAATTTTGGGGCCACTATCACTTTTGGTACTAATTATTTTCTAAAAAAATATAGTGAATCTGCTGATAATTTAGATTTTTCTTCAGTAAGATATATTTTTGCTGGTGCTGAAAAAATTACTAAAGAAACCAAAAATATATATTTTGAAAAATTTGGAATAAGAATATTAGAAGGTTATGGCGCCACCGAAACATCTCCAGTTGTTTGTTTAAATACTCCTAGGTCAAATAAATTTGGTACCGTTGGACAAATTTTACCAAAAATAAATTATAAAATTAAAAAAATTGAAGATATTAATGAAGGCGGTGCTTTAATGGTAAAATCAGATAATGTTATGAAAGGTTATTTAGATCCAAAAAACCCAGAAAAAATCCAAAAACAAGTAGGATTTTACAATATGGGGGACATAGTTGAAGTAGATAATGATAGTCATATAAAAATTACTGGTAGAATTAAAAGATTTATTAAAATTGCTGGTGAAATGGTATCTCTAAATGTAGTTGAGTCATATTTAAGGCAAATCTCTCCAAAAAGTAATCATGCTGTTATTTCTTTTATCAACAATTCTAAAGAAGATATGATATTATTTACCGATGATAAGAATCTTAATTTAAAACAAATTTCACAAATTTTTAAAGAAAAAAATATTGGTACAATTTTTATACCTAGAAATATTGAATATGAAAAAAATATTCCTATGCTAAATACAGGAAAGATTAATTATATTCAGTTGGAAAACAAAATTAAATAAAAATGAAAAAAACAGATTATATATTACCAGTTGGATTTTATGACCTAATTAATTCAGAGGCTAAAAAGAATGAAGAAATTATTCAAATTATTAAAAATTCATTTGAAAAAGAGCAATTCAACTTAATAAAAACTCCTTTATTGGAATTTGATGATAAAATTGATGATAACTCCTTTAAAACAATGGATATTTTATCTAAAAAATTCTTAAAAATTAGAAATGACATTACGCCACAAATTATCAGGCTTGTTAAAACAAAATTTTCTAATCAAAATGACCAATTAAAATTATCATATATTGGAGATATCCTAAAATCAGAAAATAGGGAGTTATTTTACGAAAGACAATTAACGCAAGCTGGAATTGAAATTATATCCCCTACAATAAAAGATAGTAATTTTTATATTTTAGATACAATTCTAAATATTTTAAAGCAATTGAACCTAAAAAATAACCTCATAAGCTTTTCTATACCAGGTATTTTGACAAGGTTAATAGATAAATTGGAAATATCTCAACCAGAAAAATTAAAAGAATCTATAGAAAATAAGGATGTAGAAAAAATAAAACAATATAGCGGAAAATATACTAACATAATATTAAAAATTACTTTAGAAAGTTATGATCAAAGTATTTGAAGTGAAGAGATAATTCAATCTGAAAAAGAAAGTATTCAAAAAATATTACAAATAAAATCACAGATAGAAAATGAATATCCTGATAGTAAAATTGACATCGATATCTTTGATAGTAATTTTTCTTTTCAAGAAAATTTTGGCTTTATGATATTTACAAAAAACTTTAAATATCCAATTGCACGAGGTGGAGAATATAAAATTGATGATAAAAATGCAATTGGTGGTAGTATTTATGTTAACCACATTTTAAAACAATTTTAATTTATTATTAAAAAAGGGGTTTGGATATTTCTATTAAATTATTTATCCTAGAAAGAGATGTAAATGATTGTAAATAGGTTATAAACTATTAATAAAATCTTTTTCTAGGAAATTTTCTAAAACTTTATCGTCAGTTTTCTTAACCTGTCCTACTGATAACGATCCTAAGTGAAAGGGGCCAAATGAAATTCTAATTAAACGATTTACTTGTAAACCAAAATGTTCTAAAACCTTTTTAATTTCACGATTCTTACCCTCTTTTAAGGTCACTTTTAACCAAGAATTAAAATCACCCTCTCTTTCCATCTCAACTTTGATTGCTCCGTACTTTGTGCCATCAATCTTTATTCCTTTTTGCAATTTACTAAGTTCGTCCATATTAACCTTGCCAAAAACTCTAGCACGATAAACGCGACTCCAAGCAGTTTTAGGTAGCTCAATATGTCTAGCAATATCCCCATTATTAGTTAAAAGTAATAAGCCCTCAGTATTAATATCTAAACGACCGATAGTTATAACCCTAGGTAAATTTTCTGGTAAAATTTCAAAAATAGTCTTTCTATTTTGTGGATCACTGTTTGAAACAATAGTATTTTTTGGCTTATGTAATATCCAAATTTTAGGATTTTGTTTGGGATTGATTAATTTATTATTAATTTTAATTGACTGATCTGTAATTAAAATAGCAGGGCTATCAATAATTTTTCCATTAACTTTTACCAAACTATCCTCTATCAATCTTTCCGCCTCTCTTCTTGAACAATAACCACTATTAGCAATTACTTTGGCAATTCTTTGACCCTTTTTACTTTGCTTATTTTCCATTAACAATTGACTTTTTATTAATTATTACATTAAAATATTTCTATCCTTAAAGATAATATTTATAAAACAAAACAAAATTATGTCAAATATATTAAAAGATTTACTTTGCTCAACTTGTAAGGTAATTACACCCAAAATACACCCCGAAGGTACTAAATTTATCCTTACCTTTGCTTTTGTAACGGTAATTTTATCAATGCTAAGTTCATTTTTAGGATCAATTGCTTTAATTCTAACAATTTGGTGTATATATTTTTTTAGGGATCCCATTAGATTCACGCCCTCTGGTGATAATTTAGTCATTAGCCCGGCTGATGGTATTATTACTGAAATCAGCAAAAATCAAAACCCCCCAAAGGATTTAAATTTAGATAAAAAACAAAAGTGGCAAAAAATAAGTATTTTCCTAAATGTTTTCAATGTTCATGTTAATCGCGTTCCTATTTCTGGTAAAATTACTGCTATTGAGTATAAGGCAGGTAAATTTTTAAATGCCAACCTTAAAGAAGCCAGTACTGAAAATGAACAAAATGCTGCTGTGGTTAAAACAAAAAATGGACAGGAAGTTATCTTTGTACAAATTGCAGGTTTAATTGCCAGAAGAATAGTTTCTGACTTGAAACAGAGTCAAGAAGTAACAACTGGAGATAGATATGGTATTATACGTTTTGGCAGTAGAGCAGATATTTATTTACCAGAAAAAACTAAAGTTAGAGTTTTAGAAGGTCAAACTATGATCGGTGGTGAAACTGTTTTAGCCGAACTAGTTAATATTAAAACTACAACTAAACTAATAGACAAAAAAGCTACTAAAGAGGTAAAAATAAATGATAAAAAATAATGGTAAATTTAATTAATGCATTTATCAATCTAGCTAACTCTGCTCTTGGAATTTATCAATTCTTTTTAATTTGCTATATTGTAATGCATTATCTATTTTTGTTTAAAATAGTTAATCCCCACAATCAATTTGTTAATCAAATTTATGGTTTTTTAATTAAAATATTTGAACCTGTTTTAAAAAAAATAAGAAACTATATACCAAATATAAATGGTATCGACTTATCAATAATCGCTTTATTTTTGCTAATTGCCTTCACTCAACAGATTTTAACTGGTTTTTATGTCCGTTAAAATTTTTTTAGCCAATCCTAGAGGTTTTTGTGCTGGTGTTACCAGAGCTATAACTACTGTAGAAAATGCTTTAAATAAATTTGGTGCACCAGTTTATGTAAAACATGAAATTGTCCATAATAAGTTTGTTGTTAATGATTTAAAAAATAAAGGTGCGGTTTTTGTTGACAATATCTCTGATATTCCAAAAGATGCTAATGTAATTTTTTCAGCTCATGGCGTTTCAAAAAAAGTTGAAAATGAAGCAAAAGATAATAATTTACAAATTATTGATGCCACCTGCCCTCTTGTTAGTAAAGTTCATAAAGCAGCACAACAATATGAAGAAAATAACTATGAAATTATCTTAATTGGCCACAAAAACCACCCTAAAGTTGAAGGTACAAAGGGCCGCGTTAAACAAAAAGTATTGTTAGTTTCTGATCAAGAAGATGCTAAAAATATTAAAGTTACAGATCCTAGTAAAATTGCCTTTGTCACTCAAACTACCCTCAGCCTTGATGATACTAAAGAAATTATTAATACTTTAAGTAAAAGGTTTCCAAAAATTGAGCAAAGATTATATAAAAAAGATATTTGTTACGCTACGCAAAATCGTCAAAATGCTGTCAAAGATTTAGCTAAAAAATCAGATTTAATTTTAGTTATTGGCTCCAAAAATAGCTCAAATTCTAACAGATTAAAGGATCTAGCAATTGAAAGCGGCTCTAAATCTTACCTAATTGATAATGAAACTTTTATAAAAGAGAAGTGGCTAAAAGATGTTGAAAATATTGGCATTACAGCAGGAGCTTCAGCGCCTGAAATTCTAGTAGAAAAGGTAATAAAAAAATTACAAGAAATATTAAATAATGATTGTACAATTGAGTTAATGGATGGCAAGAAAGAAACTATTAGTTTTTCATTACCCAAAGAGGTTGCTTAGATAATAATTAAAATATATTATAATACCCCCATCAAGGTCTGTTCCAAACTTTAAGTACCTTATATTATGATCGTAACTAAAAGATTTGATTTTGGTTGAGTTAATTAAAAAAAATATTAAAATTAAATATATAAAAATTATTACATAAACTTATAATAATTAACTGATAGACAACAATATGAAATTTAGAATAAAATTACTAACAGATACAGCAAAACAGCCAACAAGAGAGAATCCTGGTGATTTATGGGATTTATATGTTGATGATTTTTGTGGTAATTTTTTAAAAGATGTTACGATTCCTGAAATTAAATCTAATGAATATATTTTAAAATCAGGTTCAAGAATTTTAATTAAAACAGGTGTTGCCTTAGAACTGCCGGTTTTTGATAAAAATTCTCAAAAATGGTCTTTTGATCTTATCGCAGAAGAAAACATTAATAGATATGCCGTCGCTGATATCCGTCCAAGATCTGGCTTAGCTCTTAAATATGGTATCACTATAACTAACTCACCAGGAACAATTGACAATAAATATCGTAAAGAAATTGGAGTTATTTTACATAACTTAGGTCACCAAGATTATAAAATTAGCAAGGGTGATAAAATTGCTCAAATGTTAATTAGATCCCTAGATATTTTTGAAATGGAAATGATAGAAAATCTTGAAGACACTGGCCGTGGTGGATTTGGTTCAACAGGTAAATAATGAATATTATAAAAATATTACATGTTATAATTTTTATTTTTCTACTAAATGGTTGCAATAAAAATGAAGAAATATCAAAAAAGGCTATTTCTGCCTTTGCCACCGATTTATCTCCTAAAATTGACCTAAAATTAGAAAAAATAAAGATAGATATTCCTAAGCAGATAGAAAACGATAATTTTAATGGTATTTTTATATCAAATAATCAAAAAATTCAAAATTTTGCAATCAATAATATAATTAAAAAGTCAAAAAATATATCTAGTGGTTATGTTACTTCTAATTTTTATGATATAATTTCTAATCCTGTCATCAATAATAATATTATTTATAGCTTAGATGCTAGGGGTAATTTATTAGCAAGAAATTTAAATAATAATAAATTAATTTATCGTAAAAGAATAATTAGCTGGCTCAATATTAAAAATCTTTCACAAGGAAAAATTAACTATGATCAGGGTATAATCTATATTACAACTGGTTTTAATAAAATATTAGCAGTCAATGCTAGTGATGCTAAAATTATTTGGTCTAAAAATTTAAAATCCATAGCTATTTCAAGGCCAATAATTAACAGTGATAATATCTATATCATAAGTAATGATAATAAAACCTACTCCTTAGATAAAAAAAATGGTAGCATCCAGTGGATTCATAATGGAATAGTTAAAAAAACCACTATTTTTGGATCTTCTGATCCTATAATTTATAAAAATTATATTATATCAGCTTACTCCTCTGGAGAAATATATATCTTAAACCAAAAAAATGGTTCAACTATCGATCTTTATGAATTAAATGCCGCAAGAGCAACCAGCTCTAATTTTATTTTAGATGATATTGATGCTACACCAATTATTAAAGATGATATTATGTATGCCGTAGGTAATTCTGGATTAATGATTGCAATTAATCTAAATAGTAAAATTAAACTATGGCAAAAAAATATATCTTCTATCTCTAATTTTTGGCTTGCAGGGAACTTTATTTATGTCATTGACAATGAAAATAGACTGATATGTCTAAATATAAAAACTGGTGGCGTAAAATATTTTAAACAATTAAAAAAATATTATTCAAAAAATAAATTAATTCACTATTTTGGTCTTATCTTAGCTGGTGATAATCTTATTTTAACTAATTCTAATAAAGAAATGCTAATAATATCTCCTTTTGATGGAAAAATATTAAAAGAATATAGATTCAATAAAAAAATTCAACATCGCCCAATAATTGCTAACAAAAAACTATATTTACATCTTAAAGGAAGGTTTGAAAATGATATAGTAATATTTGAATAATAATATTTACTGTCCTTGAAGTTAATTTTGCTAAAATTGTTTATAATCAATAGTTGAAAAAATTATTATTGATTATATAATATCTCCCTTTCAGTGTTAATAGTTTCATAAACTATGCTATTTATATTGATTATCATTAAAAAATGAATAATATAGTATAGTTACTTTATAGAAATAATATTTGAGTAAAACTAATCAAAAATGCAATTAGATAAAACAGTTCTTTTTAGTTCAAACCTTCCTTTCATTATTGAAATTTATAAAAAATACTTAGAAAAATCTTCTTCTGTTGATCCAAGTTGGGCTGATTTTTTTAATGAAAACTCTGATGATATTGAAAAATTACTAGAAGATAAGGATGGTGCTTCTTGGTCAAGAAAAGATATTTCTGTTTTAAATTTTAACTATGATATTTCTTCAATGTCTAAGCCTGATGAAAAAAAGGATAAAAAGACAAGTAAAGTAGCCGATTTAGAAATTAAGATTAACAACCTTATTACAGCATATAGAAATTTTGGTCATTTAAATGCCGATTTAGACCCTCTAAAATTAGTTAAAGGTAATTTTCCAATTGAAATTGACCCAAAATTTCATAATATTTCTCCTGAAGAGCTAAATAAAGAAATTGACTTAAAAGGTAAACTAGGTCTAAAGAAGGCTAAAATTACCGATATTATCAGTAAATTAAATCGAACTTATACCTCTAAAATAGCTTCAGAATTTGAATATATAAGAGATTTTGAACAAAAAAGGTTTTTAGAAAAAAGGATTGAACAATTAACTAATGAAAAATTATCTACTACCGATCAAAGACGTATATTAAAAGATATTATTCGCACCGAAAATTTCGAACAATTTTTACATAAAAGATTTCCGGGTGCAAAAAGATTCTCAGTCGAGGGTGGTGACAGTTCAATTAATGCCGTGGAAGAAATTATTGAAAATTCTGCTAAAAATTATGTTAAAAAAATCATTATTGGTATGGCGCACAGGGGTCGTCTTAATGTTTTAACTGGCGTTATGGGTAAGCCCTACTCTGAAATGATAGCTGAATTTAAAGGTAAACCAGGTATTCCAAAAGACATTACTAGGTCTGGTGATGTAAAATATCATATGGGTTATGCTAATAGTCGTGAAATTTCTGGTAATAAAATTGATTTATCTCTTGCCTTTAACCCCTCTCATTTAGAAGCTGTTAATTCTGTTGTTTGTGGTAGAGTTCGCGCTAAACAAGATTTATATGGTGATAAGGATCGTAAATCTGCCCTAGCAATTTTAATTCACGGTGATGCTGCTTTTGCTGGTCAAGGTTCAGTTGCTGAAAATCTTATGATGAACGGCTTAGATGGCTATAATACTGGTGGTGTTATTCATATCATTACTAATAACCAAATTGGTTTTACAGCAAATCCAGATGATTCTCGTAGCACTACTTACGCTTCTGACCTTGGAAAAGCCATTGATGCTCCTATTTTCCACGTTAATGGTGATGATGTAGAGGCTGTAGCAAAAATTTCTAAATTATTGGTTGAATTTCGTCAAAAATTCCAAAAGGATATTATTTTAGATATTGTTTGTTATAGGAGATACGGTCATAACGAAGGTGATGAACCTCTATATACTCAACCTGTGATGTATAAGGTAATTAAAAACCATCCTACTTTAAAAAAAATCTATTCTGACAAATTAATTAATGATAGTGTAATTTCTAATGATGAATTTAGGGCATTAAATAATGAATTTAACTCTCATTTAGAAGAATCTTTTGCAGAATCGAAAAATTATGAAGCTAAAAAAGGTGATTGGTTAAAAGGTGAATGGGAAAATATAAAAAATAGGGATAACAAAATACCTGAAACTGGCGTTACAACTGATAAATTAAAAGATATTTTTGCTCAAATTAGCAAAATTCCAGAAAATTTTACTATCAATCCAAAAATTTCCAAACAATTAGAGCAGAAAATATCAATTTTTAACTCCAAAGAAAATATAAATTGGGGTATTGCTGAATCTTTAGCTTTTGGCTCATTGATTGAGGAAGGTTCTAATGTTAGAATCACTGGTCAAGATGCAGCTAGAGGCACCTTTAGTCATCGTCATTCTGTTCTAACTGATTATGAAACTGGTAACAGAATTGATACTTTAAATAATATTAAAGGTGCTAGTTATGAAGTTTATGACTCTATTTTATCAGAGTATGCTGTCTTAGGGTTTGAATATGGTTATTCTTTATCGTCTCCAAATAACTTAACTATTTGGGAAGCGCAATTTGGTGATTTTGCCAATGGTGCCCAAATTATTTTTGATCAATTTATTGCATCAAGTGAAGTTAAGTGGTTAAGGAAGTCTGGCATAGTTTGCCTACTGCCTCACGGTTATGAAGGACAAGGTCCAGAACATTCTTCTGCTCGTTTAGAAAGATTTTTGCAATTGTC
The DNA here is from genome assembly GCA_020054695.1 of Rickettsiales bacterium. GTDB lineage: Bacteria > Pseudomonadota > Alphaproteobacteria > Rickettsiales > UBA1997 > CAJQHK01. The sequence continues at coordinate 56,657 of JAHXBT010000004.1, read as the reverse complement.
AGCTGATGATAATATGAGGATTTGCAACATTACTAACCCAGCAAACTTTTTTCATGCTTTGCGTCGTCAAATTCACTCTAAAGATCGTAAACCTTTAATTGTAATGTCTCCAAAATCATTGTTAAGACATAAATTAGCAGTTTCCAAATTAGAAGAATTTGCACCAAAAACTAAATTCCAACCTATTTTAACTGAAAATTCTAATGTTAAAAAGGTTAAAAGGGTAATTCTATGTTCTGGTAAAGTTTATTATGATTTACTGGAAGCTATGGAAGATAAAAAATTAGATCATATCACTATTATTAGATTGGAAGAGCTTTATCCTTTTCCGTCTGACTTGATTAAAAAAGAATTGCAAAAATATAAATTAAAAGATATTATTTGGTGTCAGGAAGAGCCAAAAAATATGGGTAGTTGGTTCTTTATTAGGGATTATATTGATGAGATTTTAGAAGAATTAAAAATTAATCTCAGATTAAAATATGCAGGTAGAGTTGCTTCAGCATCCCCTGCCACTGGTTATGCTTCTTACCATAAGGAGGAGCAAGAAAATTTAATTAATGAAGCTATAAAATAAAATGTCTATAGAAATACAAGTTCCTGTTTTAGGTGAGTCAGTTAGTGAAGCAACGATTGCAAAAATTTATAAAAATATTGGCGACACAATTGAAGCTGATGAAATTTTAGTAGAGTTAGAAACTGATAAAGTAACTTTAGAAGTTAACGCTCCTGCTGGCGGCGCTATTTCTGAAATTAAATTTTCTGAAGGAGATAATGTTACAGTTGGTCAAGTTTTAGCTATTTTAAATGAAGGTGAAGCTGGCTCTGCAAAATCAGCAGAAGCTACAAATCAAGCCGCTGAAGATAACTATCCAACACAAAATACACCCACTTCTAAAAAACAATCTGATCATTTATCTCCTGCCCCAAATAGAATCATTAATGAAAATAATCTTAATCAAAACTCTATTAAAGGCACTGGTAAAGATGGAAGAATTACAAAAGAAGACGCTCAAAATGCAGTAAATAACAAAGAAAATACTGCAACTGCAATTGGTAACAAGCCAGTTGAAAGAGTTAGAATGTCAAAACTTCGTCAAATTGTTGCTGCTAGATTAAAAGAATCTCAAAATACTGCAGCAATTTTAACAACTTTCAATGAGGTTGACATGACAAATGTTATGGCTCTTCGTAATGAATATAAGGACCAGTTCTTAAAAAAGCATGATGTTAAATTAGGATTTATGTCATTATTTGTTAAGGCTGCTATTGCTGCTTTAAAAAATATTCCGGCTGTAAATGCTGAAATTGATGGTACTGACATTATCTATAAAAATTACTATGATATTGGTGTTGCTGTTGGATCACCTCAAGGTTTAGTTGTTCCTGTTCTTAGAGATGCTGATAAATTATCAATTGCTGGTACTGAATCTGGTATTTTAGATTTAGCTCTTAAAGCTAGAGATGGTAAATTAGCAGTTAATGATTTAACTGGTGCTACCTTTACAATCTCCAACGGTGGTGTTTATGGCTCATTAATGTCTACACCAATTATTAATCCTCCACAATCTGGTATTTTAGGGATGCACAAAATTCAAGAAAGACCAATGGTTCTTAATGGTGAAATTAAAGTTAGGCCTATGATGTATCTTGCCCTTTCTTATGATCATAGAATTATTGATGGCAAAGAGGCTGTCACTTTCTTAGTTAAAATTAAGGAATTAATTGAAGATCCGAGAAGATTGTTACTAGATATATAATTTTCTAGAGCTTGTAAAATAGTATTTATTACATGATACTAATTACAAAATACTATTTCTTTATGTTGTGGTATTTTATATCTTTAAAAGTTTATAAGAAGTTTTCTTTAAGGCAGGATCATTATCAATCCTAAACATCCTGCAATTCCCACAATTTCTTATAAAGACTAACATTATTTTTTAATAATTCTTCGTGCGTACCAATTTCCACCACACTACCTTTATTCATAACAATAATTCTATCCATATTTGTAAGAGTTGATAATCGATGAGCAATGGCAATTACAGTCTTTGATTTATCTTTTATTAATAAGTCTAGACTTTTTTGAATAGCTTTCTCTGTTTTTGAATCAAGAGAGGATGTGGCCTCATCTAAAATTAAAATTGGCGCATCCTTTAATATTGCCCTAGCAATAGCAATTCTTTGCCTTTGTCCACCACTAACCTTAGTACCCCTTTCGCCAACAATAGAACTATATTCATCCTTCATCTCCATAATATCATCATGAATTTGAGCTTTTTTACAGGCGTCAATAATTTCCTTTTTACTTGCTTTATATTTGGCAATTTTCAAATTATCTATGATAGAGCGGTGAAACATTGTAATATCTTGAGGAATTAGTGAAATTTTCGACCGTAAAGAATCTTGAGTAAAATTTTTGATATTCTTACCATCAATTTTAATTTCTCCTGAATTGATATCAAAATATCTAATTAAGGATTTAATTAAAGTAGTTTTGCCAGATCCAGAACGTCCAACTATGCCAATTTTTTCACCAAATTTAATATTTAAATTAAAATTATGTAATATTTTTTTACTAGAATTGTCATAGGAAAAAGAAACTTTATTAAATTCTATATTACCTTGAATATTTTTCATATTTTTAGACTTATTACAATCAATTATATCATATTTTTCATTAATAAATTGATAAGAAGCCTTCATACCAGCAATGGAAGGATTGATATGAAATAAAATTGAATCCAAGATATTATTAACCTCACCATGTAATTTTAGCATTAACATAGCAACGAAGGCAAAGCTTCCAGCAGAAACTTGGTCATTTTGGTATAAATAAGCTAAAAGGTAAATTTGTACCGATGACATTGTAACAATCATGATAGTATCAATCATGTCAACAAAGTAAGCGTCAAACTCTCTAACCTTTTTATCCCATTCTTGCCTTTTTAATAAAGAAGGAGTTAATTGAATCTTAAATTCACTAATTAGATTACCAATAGTTTTAATACCAAAAATATTAGCGATAGAATCATTAATAATACCTGTTGTTTTTTGATTCGACTCTTCAAAAGATTCATTTAACTTAAGCTGTTTTTTTAATAAAACATAGATAATTGGTGAATAGATAAGCAAAAAAGCTAATTGTACCAAGGCAGTTAGATAATGAATCTTAAATAAAAATAAAATTCCAATAATAATAGCCCATAAAATCACAAAACTTCTAAAAATATGCCTGACAATATCAATAAAATTAGCCTGAAATTTATTGATTTTATCAGAAATTTCACCTGACATATGAGAGTCAAACCAGTGCAAAGAATGTTTGACTGTTTTATTATAAATATCCTTAGTAATTTGAGTAACTAACTTAGGAGCATATCTAATATCAAACAAACGAACAATAAAAAACATGCTATGGTGCATGAGTTTATATAAAATAAAGAGAAAAATAATAAAAGATAGTGAATCAACTTCTTTAGCAGCAATTATATCAATAATTTCTTTAATTTTATAATGAATAGAGATCTCTAAAAAAGATGCACAAATGGAAATAATGAATAAAGATAAAAAATAAACTTTATATTTATAAGCAATTTCTAAAATGTAATTTTTTAAAGTTTGCTGTTTTTCCAAAATATATTAATTAAAAAATTGCTTTGTAAAATAATTGTTTTTAAATAATAAACAAATTTATTGGATATAAGGTAAAATTTATTATTTATATAACCTCAATAAATAAGCTATATCTTATTTAAAATATCAATAAAACTTTTATCATCAACGCTAGCACCTCCAACTAAAAAGCCATCTATATTAGCAATATTAACAATTGAAGCATTTTCAGCTTTTACAGAACCACCATAAAGAATTTTATAATTTTTAATGTTAGGAAAGTTGTCATATACATGGTTTTTAATATATACAGCAATTTCAGCAATTTCATCATTAGCAGGAACTTTACCTGTGCCAATAGACCAAATTGGTTCATAAGCAATTATAAGATCTTTAATTTCTAGATCTTTTGGAATATTATTTTCCAATTGAGACCTAATAAATTCTATATGAGCTACATTATTTCTAACTTCTAAATTTTCACCTATACAAAGAATTGGTATTAGATTTTCTTTTAAAGAAGATTTTACTTTTTCTAAAATAACTTTATCTTGTTCAAAATGATATTTCCTTCTTTCAGAATGGCCAATAATTACATACTCACAACCTGCCTCAGAAAGCATCTTTGCACTAACATCGCCAGTAAAAGCGCCCTTTTCTTGATGATGACAATCTTGGCCAGAAATAGAAATATCACGAATTTCAGACATTAATTCTTCTAGTTCCTTCTCATCTAATTCTCCAACATTTTTAGAAGCATTTTCTAACCTTTCCAACTCACTATTCATTAAAATTTCATCAATATGATCAATCATAATTGTTGGTGGGGCTAAAATAATTTTATATTTTTCGTTATTAATATGATTTGATACTTTCTCAAGCCAATATTCGGCATATTCAAAAGAATTATTCATTTTCCAATTAGCAATTATTGTCTTCATAATTTTTTAAAATTAATTTTATTTGAAAAATAACATGTTCCTGATCAGAGTCATTATAAATTACTGCATTTGCTAATTTTTTCTTTTCCTCATCAGTTTTTTGATTAATAATTATATTATCAAATTTATTAGATAGCGACTGATCTGATATTTTTTTGTTCTTTACCTTCTCTCTTCTAATAAATCTATCTTTCCTTGAATTTAAATCACAAATTACTAAAATTGCAAGATCACATTTCTTATAAGATTCCTTTTCAAATAATAAAGGAATGTTTAATAAAGTAATTGGAATATTTTGTATTTTACAATTATTAATAAATTTATCCACTTTGCAACTAACAATTGGATGAATAATGGATTCTAAAATTTTTAACTTATTACGATCTTTAAAAACTCTTTCCGCCAAAAGACTTTTATCTATTTTATTATCTAAAATACAATATGGAAAAGTTTTTTGAATAGATTCATAGAAATAATTGTCACCAGAAAATATCTTTGATACTTCTAAATCAGCATCAAAAATTTTAGCACCAAATTCTATAAAACACTTGGAAACAAAATTTTTGCCGGAAGCAACTCCACCACTAATTCCTATTATAATTGTCATACTTGGCCTTAATTTCCAAAGTTTTTTTGCTAATTATANCAATATAATCATCTAGTTTACTAGAAAATTCTAATTTAAATATTTTCTTAGCATCTAAAGTTCCTATAAACCCCCTAAAATCAACCTTATTATCATTAATTTGACAAAAAGAAGCAATTGGAGTTTTACAAGAGCCATCTAAAATTCTTAAAAATAGCCTTTCAGCATCAACCTCCATTCTTACCTTATTATTATTGAATTTAGAAATTAATGAATGAATATCTTGATCATTTTTTCTAGTTTGAACTGCAATAACACCTTGAGCAGGAGCTGGTAAAAATTCATCAATAGAAAAAATCTTAGTAACTCTGCTTTCCAAATTTAACCTTCTTAAACCAGCATAAGAAAGAATAGTAGCATCAACTTGACTATCATCTAATTTTGCCAATCTTGTTAAAACATTACCACGAAAATTGATAATTTTTAAATCTGGTCTTTTTTGTAAAATAATTAATTTACGCCTTAGAGACGAAGTGCCAATGACAGAATTTTTAGGCATCTCCTCCAAGGAGGAATATTTATTAGAAATAAAAACATCTCTAACATCTTCTCTATCAGATACAGCAGATATAGTTAAATCATCATGGCAAATGGTAGCCATATCTTTCATAGAATGAACCGCAATATCAATAGACCCAGAAATTAAAGATGATTCAATTTCACTTGTAAACAAACCTTTGCCACCTATTTCAGATAAAGGTTGGTTAATAACTCTATCAGCCTTAGTAGTAAAACTTCTTATTTGTATAAAGGATGAGTTTTTAACATAATCAGAGCTAGAATTTAATATTAAGTCCCTGATTATATTAGATTGAACAACTGATAACTTACTTGATCTACTGCCAATTACAATTTCTTTTAATTTGGCCATTGAGAATTATAAAGTAGTGTTAACCTTGGTAAGCTTTAAATCTTGGGTTCTTTTTGTTAATAACATATAATTTACCCCTTCTGCGAACTAGTTTACAATCTTTATGTCTATTTTTTGCTGATTTCAGCGAGCTATATTTTTTCATTTTAATAAAATTGGAGGCCGAGGACGGAATCGAACCGACGATAAAGGCTTTGCAGGCCCCTGCATTACCACTTTGCTACTCAGCCAAAATTAAAAACTTATTGTACCAGAATTACCTCCTGTCACCAAAAAGTCTTAATAACATTATAAATAGATTAATAAAATCCATATATAAACTCAATGCAAACATGATAGCAGTCTTTTGAATAATTTCTGCATTAGAAGATGCAACTTGATAATACATATTTTTACCTTTTTGAGTATCATACGCAGTAAGACCTATAAATACAAAGACCCCTATGATAGAAATTACAAATTCTAAAGCAGAGCTTTGTAAAAATAAATTAACCAAAGAAGCTATTATAATACCAATCAAACCCATCATGCAAAAAGATCCTAGAGAAGTGAGGTCTTTTTTAGTAACATAACCATAAAAACTAGTAGCACCAAAAGTACAAGCAGTAATTAAAAAGATTCTAGTTATAGATATACCAGTATATACTAAAAATATTGAAGATAGACTCAAACCCATTAAAGCTGAAAAGATCCACAAACAATTCTTTGCCTTTGCAGCTGACATTGATTGAACTTTAAGACTAAAAAATATAACAAAACCCAAAGGTGCAATCATCACTACAAAAGATAATGGCGTAGTGTAAATTAACTTCATTAAAGACTCACTTCTTGAGGCAAAAAATGCCACGCCAGCAGTTAAAAATAAAGCCATTGACATGAAGGCATAAACTCTTTGCATATAAGATCTTAAACCAGCATCAAAACTAGCATTATCTACCTTTGCAAATGAAGGAGTTCTATAAATATTAGACATATTTTAAATGAATTAAATTCAAGTTGATTAATTTAATCAACAAACATACAATATCTATGGTATATATAATTTTTAATATTTTCAAGTGAATTTAGAAAATAATAACAATATTTTTCAAAATAAAAAAATTATTTGCCTTATTGGAATGATGGGAGTAGGAAAAACCACTATAGGAAAAAAATTAGCTGAGAAATTAGATTATTATTATTTTGACTCTGACAATGAAATATCAGACTATACAAAAAAATCAATTGCAGATATTTTTTTTGAAGATGGGGAAGGGTATTTTCGTAAAATAGAAAAGGACATAATAAAAAAACTAATTAACAGAGAAGAGAGAATGGTTATTTCTCTTGGCGGAGGATCTGTTATAAGTAAAAAAACCCGAGAATTATTACATAAAAAATCTATAATAATTTGGCTTGACGCTGATATAGATACCATAATATCTCGAACAAAAAATTCTATTCATAGACCAAAATTGGAACAAAGTAGTAATAAAAGAAAATTTCTTATAGATTTAAAAAAAAAAAGGAAAGAACTTTATGCAGAAGCAAGTTTTAAAATTGTCACTAATGATGATAATTATACAAAAATAATAGACAATATATTACAACAAATAGAAAGATGAAGCATTTTATTGACTTAAATCAATTTTCACAGGATGAATTAAGATTTATTCTAAATTCAGCAAAGGATATTAAAAACAATCCAAAAAAATATTTAGATAAATTATATGGTAAAAATCTTGCCATGATTTTTTCTAAAAACTCAACGAGAACAAGGGTTTCATTTGAAGTTGCGATTAACCAATTAGGAGGAAATGCAATTGTTATGAATCATAATTATATGCAACTTGATAAGGGAGAAGAAATTTCTGATACTGCACAAGTTTTATCGCGTTATGTTGATTTTATCATGATCCGATGTCACGAGCATGAAATTTTAACACAAATGTCTAGATATTCTTCTAAGCCAATCATTAATGCTTTAACAAATTTTAGTCATCCTTGTCAAATATTAGCTAGTATTATGGCAATTGAGGAAAGATTTGATAGCAATATATCTAACAAGACATTATCTTGGTTTGGTGATGCAAATAATGTCCTTAATTCATATATTCATGCTGCACTAAAATTAAACTATCAATTAAATATAGCAATTCCAAAAGAATTTGATTTTAGTAATGAAGAAATTGCTAAAGCTAAAAATTCAGGTGCTAATATTAAAATATTTGATAAAGCGGAGTATGCTGCACAAAATTCAGATATTTTAATTACAGATTGTTGGTTTTCAATGGGTCAAGAATGTGATGATGATCAAAGAAAAAAACAATTATTAGCCCCTATGCAAATTAATGACAATATTATGAAAATTGCTAATAAGGATGCAATATTTACCCATTGCTTACCAGCTTTTCGAGGTATGGAGGTAACAAGTTCAGTTATAGATGGCAAAAACTCTATTATATTTGAAGAAGCAGAAAATAGACTTCATATCCAAAAAGCAATTTTATTATTTTTATCAAAGAGTTAAGTTAGGCTATATTAGAATCAAGAAGGCAGGAAAATTAACACCGGGAGCTACCACTATGCAAAGCCTACATAGAGACATATTCACCAATAAGTAGCTATTTTATTAAGCCTCACTCCCAGATAAGATATATATTAACAATTACCACTATAAATAATCAAGTATCTTTTAAAAAAAATCTGAGTAATTAATAATTAATCCATCTAAACTTTCCAAAAAAAATCTACCGGTTTTCTAGTTTAAGTAGTATCTTAAGATCACTTCAAATTAAAAAGTGGTATTATGTTTTGAGGAACATAGGGATATTATTGTCTTTATTTTTTACAAATAACAAGAAAAAATATTTTTCTATGCTGTTAATTTTTAATGTTGTTTGGTATTATTCAAATCTCTCCAAATTTTCTCACTAGTAAAAGGTAATAAAGGAGCAGAAATTTCGCAAATTGTTAAAATAATAGTATATAAAATATTATATGCGTCTTTTTTATCTTGATCGATTTCTTTTTTCCAAAATCTTTCTCTAGATCGTCTAATATACCAATTATTCAAAACCTCAAAAAATTTATTAAATTCAGAACAGGTGATTACCGAATCATAATTATCATATGATTTTTTCATATTATTACAACATTCTTTTAATTTACTAAGAATATAGATATCCATAATATTAGTTATTTTATAATCTTCATCTATTCTTGTAGCTTTAATTCCATCTGAATTAGCATAAAGACAAAAAAAGTTGTATGCATTTAAAAGTGGTTTTATAGAAATGCGACTGGTTTCAGTGATCTCCTTACCATCTTTAGAAATCTTTAATTCCTGACCTTTCATAACTGGGGTTGAAAGCAAATAAAACCTCATAGCATCAGAACCAATTTTATCAAAGATTGTAATTGGGTCAGGATAATTTTGTAATCTCTTAGATAATTTTTGTGATTTCTCATCTAAAATTGTGCCATGACAAATAACATTTTTAAAAGGTGCTTTTCCGAAAAGTGCAACTGACATAACAGTTAAAGTATAGAACCAACCACGAGTTTGCGCAATATACTCAGTAATAAAATCAGCCGGAAAATTATTTTCAAACCAATCTTTATTTTCAAATGGGTAGTGTTTTTGAGCAAATGGCATGGAGCCTGACTCAAACCAACAATCCAAAACATCACTAACTCTAGTATAAATCTCACCACCTTCTTCAATTGTAATGTTGTCGATAAAAGGTCTATGTAGATTTTCTACCTTTTGACCAGAGGCCTTTTCTATATCAGCAATTGAACCAAAAACCTTAATTTTACCCGACTTACTCTTCCAAACTGGTACCGGACAGCCCCAAAAACGATTTCTACTAATTGACCAATCACGAGCCCCCTGGAGCCATTTACCAAATTGCCCATCCTTGATATGATCAGGAATCCAGTTAATATCCTGATTGGCTTTAATCATCTGGTCCTTAATATCGGTAACTTTTACATACCAAGAAGAAACAGCTTTATAAATTAATGGAGTATCAGTCCTCCAGCAATGTGGATAATTATGAATATATTGCTCAGTTTTTAGCCAATTATTAGTTAATTTAAGGTATTTTATAATCTCATCATTACATTCAAAAACTTGACGGTTTTTAATAGATAAACCTTCCAAGTCATAAGTTAAGTCAGTAAATTTTCCAGATTGATCAACTGGACAAATAGTTGGAACATCAAATTTTTTACATAATTCATTATCATCTTCACCAAAAGCTGGTGCAATATGGACAATTCCCGTTCCATCTTGGGTTGTTACAAAGTCAGCTGGTAAGATTGTAAAAGAATTTTTAGAATTTTTTACTTTTTTATCACAGGCAAAATAATCAAATAATGACTGATATTTTAATCCAACTAAATTATTACCTTTTATAGTTTTTAAAATTTTAAAATCTGCTAATTCTTTATATTTTTCTTTTAATAAAGATGAAATTATAATTTTTCTACCATCTTTTTGTAAAATATCATAATCAATATCAGTACCAACTGCTAAAGCTAAATTTGATGGTAATGTCCACGGAGTTGTTGTCCAAACCGCAATCTTACAACCGATCAAATCATTTTGTAATTTTGATTCATTACTTAATGAAGAAGAGTTTATTTCAAATAAAATGGTAGCTGCCTTGCTTGTTTTTTTACGATAAGCATTATCCATTTTAGTTTCAAAATTAGAAACTGGAGTTTCGCAAGCCCAACTATAAGGCATAACACGATAATCCTCATACATTAAACCCTTATCATAAAGCTCCTTAAAGGCCCAAATAACAGATTCCATAAAATTTTTATCCATGGTTTTGTAGCCATTATCAAAATCAACCCACCTACCCTGTTTAGTAACATAATCTTTCCATTCACCTGCATATTTCATCACAGATTTTTGACATTCATCATTGAATTTTTCAATTCCAAATTCCTTGATAGCAATTTGACCAGAAACACCCAATTCTTTTTCCGTTTGCATTTCAACAGGTAAACCATGAGTATCCCAACCAAATTTTCGATCAACTTTTTTTCCAATCATAGTTTGATAGCGGGCAAAAGTATCTTTTATAAAGCCAGTTAATAAATGGCCATAATGAGGCAAACCATTAGCGAAGGGAGGACCATCGTAAAATACAAAATCGGATGATTTATTTTCTTCTCTATTTTTAATTGACTGCTCAAAAATATTATTTTCTTGCCAAAAATTAGAAATATCTTTTTCCATTTGAGCAAAACTAAATTTTTGATCAGGTTCTGGGTAATATTTAGATTTAGACATTTAAATTATGATAGTAATTCTTTTAAAAGTTGATGTACAATTTTTGGACTTGCCTTTCCTTTAGTTTCTTTCATAACTTGACCCACAAAAAAGCCAAATAATTTATCTTTTCCTGATTTATATTGCTCTACCTTGTCAAGATTTGCTTCTAAAATTTTAGAAATTTGCTCCTTAATTGCACTAATATCAGTTACTTGCTTTAACCCTTTTTCTTCAACAATTTTTTCTGCCTTATCTCCAGTTTCAATCATAATATCCAGCACATCCTTAGCGATTTTTCCAGAAACAACATTATTTTTGATTAAAAAAAGTAAATCAGCCAGATCTCTTGCACCAAATTTAAGATCAGAAAATTTTAGGTTTAATTTATTAACGCGACCTAAAAGCTCAACATTTATCCATGTGATAGCAGTTTTTGAATCATTTTCTTTAATTGACTCCTCAAAAAATTCTGAAATAACCGAATCAGAGGTTAGAATTGTAGCATCATATTCATTCACGCCAAAGTCAGTAATATAACGGTCTTTTCTAGAATCTGGTAATTCAGGCATTTCTTTTTTAATTTCCTCAATCATCTCGTTAGAAATAACTAAAGGAGGTAAATCAGGATCAGGAAAATAGCGATAATCCATAGCATCTTCTTTTGATCTCATAGTTTTTGTTTCACCAGTTATGGCGTCAAATAAACGAGTTTCTTGGTCAATTATCCCTCCATTTTCAATAATTTTTACCTGTCTATTAGCTTCAAACTCAATTGCTGACATGATATTTTTGGTAGAATTAAGATTTTTAATCTCACATCTTGTACCTAGTTGATTTTCACCCTTAATTTTAACAGATACATTTGCATCACATCTTAGATTACCTTTCTCCATATCGCCATCTGAAGTTCCAAGAGAGCGGACAATAGAACGAATTTTTTTGACATATTCAGAGGCTTCAAAAGGGCTGGACATATCCGGCTCAGAAACAATTTCCATTAATGGTATACCAGACCGATTAAGATCAATAAAACTTAGTTTTGGATCTTGATCATGTATTGACTTACCTGCATCTTGCTCAAGATGAATTCTTTCAATTTTAATAGTTTTTTTATTGCCATTTTCTAGATTAATATCAATATGACCGCCGGATACAATAGGATCTAAAAATTGAGAAATTTGATAACCCTGCGGTAAATCAGCATAAAAATAATTTTTACGATCAAAAATAGATTTTTTATTAATAACTGCATTAATTCCAATACCTGTTTTTATCGCCAATCTAACTGCTTCTTTATTTATAGTTGGTAACATTCCCGGCATTGCCGCATCTATAAAGGAAGTTTGGCTATTTTGTGGGCTACCAAATTTGGTAGCACTTCGTGAAAATAATTTTGATTGAGTTGCTAATTGAGCATGAATTTCACAACCAATAGTCACTTCGAATTGATTTTTTTTACCTTGTATTAAATATTGAGTCATTTTTAGTTATTTTCTTAACACTTTACAATATAGACATTTTATGAATTAAAAGTAAATTTTAAAGAAATTTCTTTTAAAATAGTAAAAAATGATTTACAATAACTAAAGTAATATTTGATTGATAGAAAGTTCTGTCAGATATAACTATCAAACATCTACTAATATTAGAAATTCTTAAACAAGCAAATAAAACAAAATTCCAGGTAAATATATTATCTAGGTCAAATGACCCAAAATATCTAACCCCTCCCTTTCATCAATATCAAATGCAATATTCATATTTTGTACTGCCTGTCCTGATGCTCCTTTAATAAGATTATCAATTACTGAAACAATAATTGCTTTATTTGAAGACCTAGCTTTGCTAACAGAAATTTTACATAAATTTGTACCATTAACCTCTTTAATTGCAGGAATATGATCAGATATTTTAACAAAATATTCATCCTCATATTTTGTTTTTAAACAATTAGTTAAATCTTGTTCGGTGAATCCATCCATCAAATCAATATAAATAGTTGACAAAATGCCACGATTAACTGGAATTAAATGTGGTGTAAAGTCAATTTTTGCATTTGATTTGGAAATTAAATTGATTTCTTGTTCAACCTCAGCAATATGTCGATGAGAAGCAATGCCATAGGCTAAAATATTCTCATTTGCTTCACAAAATAAATTACCCAATTTTAAAGATCGTCCAGCCCCGGTGACCCCAGATTTTGAATCAGAAATAATACTATCCGGCTTAATCAAGCAACTATTTAAAAGTGGCAATAGGGGTAATAAAATTGAAGTTGGATAACAACCGGGACAGGCAATTAATCGCGCTTTTTTAATTTTTTGACGGTTTATTTCTGGTAAAGAATAAATTGCTTCCTTTTGCAAATTAATTGCCTGATGCTCACCATACCATTTTTGATAATCATCTAAATTTTTTAAACGAAAATCAGCAGCTAAATCAATAACTTTTAAAGATTTTTTATGGTTGGAAGAAAAAATGTTGGTAATAATTTTTTGACTATGACCGTGAGGTAAGCAAGAAAAAATTATATCCATATTAGAAAAATCAGCCTCTTCTAACGTAATTAATTTTGGTAAATCAATAATATCCAAATGTGGATAAATCTCCAACATTTTCTTACCAGCATTTGATTGACCTATTAAGATTTGAATATCAGAAAATTGATGATTTTGTAGAATTCTAATTAATTCCAAACCAGTATAGCCCGATGCGCCAATAATTGCTATTTTTAACTTATCTTTCATTCTTTGTCATTTTTCTAAATTCTTTTGGTGACAAAAATTTACCTTGCCAAATTCCTATTTTATTATCTCTGGCTTGTTTTTCAAGTTCTTTCGCTCTATGACTTGCCTGATTTATATTATATATAATTGCCATGCCATTTTTAATCATTTCATGATTGATATTTTTATCACCGTCATAACAATTTGCTAAGTAACGATCATACATATCCTTTTTTTGATACTTACAATTTAACTTACTGTCTTTAACTAATTTACGCAAAAAATTGGTTGAAATTTTACCACAATCATACTCCTTATCATTTTTATCAAAACAAGTTTGCCTATACTCTGGAGAATCAATTTCTAGCAATCTAATTTCTATATCTTTTTTTCTTAAAGAATCTCCATCAATAGCAAAAAAATAACCAGTGATATCATAAAAATTATTATTTACCTCATTATCACTAATTTCTAATAAATTATAGGTATTTTCTAATGATTTTTTCTTATTTGCACTGTCAAACCACAAAATACTCAAAATAGTTATTAAAAATAATGGAATATAGTTTAATTTATTCTTTCTTTTCATTTAAAATATTTTTGAAAATATAATTCAATTCCTTGAACAATTGCCTTTGATATTTTTTTCTTGTAAAAATCCTTTTTCATTCTTTGCTCTTCTGGCCTATTGGTCAAATAACCAATTTCAATTAAAACGGAAGCCATATCAGGAGCAGTTAAAACTTTAAATCCAGCAAAACGATGAGTATTTTGTAAAATATGAACTCCGCGATTTTTCATAACTTTAATCAACTCACCCGCAAACAAAGATGAACGATTCATAGTATCTCTTTGTGATAAATCAATTAAAATATCTAAAATATCACCAGATGCCGAATTTAAATTTACACCCCCAATAATATCCGCCTTATTTTCTTTTTGCGCTAATTTCTCCGCTTCCTTATCTGATGACTTGTTGGATAATGTATAAATTGAAAAACCATAAATATCCTTTTTGCGCGACGCATTAGCATGAAGTGAAATAAATAAATCAGCATCCTTTCTACGAGCAATATTAACTCTTTTTGACAAGGGGATAAATTTATCAGAATATCTAGTTAAATATACTTTATATTTATTTTTTGAATCCAAATATTTTTTTAACTCTAAAGCATAAGCTAATGTAATTGTTTTTTCCTTGGTTTTTCTTGGGCTAACTGCACCTGGATCCTTACCTCCATGTCCAGCATCAATTACTATAACGGGTTTTAATTTTTTGGGTTTTTTCTTTACTGTTTCATTAATAATTTTAATTGTTGTCCTATAATATTCATCAGATACAGAAAGTTGAATTTTTTCTGAAACTGTACGAAAAATTCTAATTTTTTGCTTTGCATCAAAAACCAATCTTGTACTTAGATCAGATTCTGATTCTCTAAAATTTATAAAAAAATGACTTTTACCTAATTTAAAATTGCTAAAATTTTTACTATTTTTAAAATCAACTACTAATCTTTCTGGGCCAGAAATAGAAAAACTCTTAAAATCTGGTTTTTTTTTGCTATAAATTATAATATTAGCTGATTTACCTGCTTCTAGAAGAGCAATTGAGGTAATTTTATTGTTAGCAAATACAGAAAAAGTGAAAAAACAGACAGAAAATATTATAAATCTGATAAATTTTTGAAAAATAATGTTAATCAAAATTTTAGCAATTGGTAAAATTAATAATAGCCCATATAAGGAAATTTTTGATATCTATCAAAAAAGAATAAAATGGAAGATTAATATAAAAGAATTAGAAGTAAAAGAAAATAGCAAAAAAATTTCCAATAAAATTATTATTGAAAAGGAAGAGAGGTTAATTTTAGATCAAATAGATCAGTATGAAATTTTAATTTGTCTTGATTTGGGAGGAGAAAATATATCAACCGAAGATTTATCAGAAATTATAACTAATTATCGACATTCGGGGAAAAAAATCTGTTTTGCAATTGGGGGTGCTAGCGGTTTTGGTAAAAAAATTAAAAAAAGAGCTGATCGCGTGATTTCTTTTGGTAAAATTACCCTACCTCATCTCATGGCAAGATGTGTGTTAATTGAACAAATTTATAGAAGCTATACAATTTCTAATAACCACCCATATCATAGTGGACATTAATAGTATTTTTTTATTCTATATTAACAATAATCTTACCACATTTTTTTATTAATTATTATTGTCATAAGTTACTCCTTAACTTTTAAAAACAATATTAACCCAATCTTCTTCAGATAAAATTTTTATCCCTAAATCTTCAGCTTTCTTTAATTTTGAACCAGATTTTTCACCGGCAACTAAAAAATCAGTCTTTTTAGAAATAGAATTAGAAACTCTAAATCCTAATTTTTCAGCTTTGTCTTTTGCTTCAGCTCTACTCATTTTTTCCATTGCGCCAGTAAAAACAATGATTTTACCAGCATATTTTGAATCAGACTCTATAATTTTATGATCAATAATTTTTAATTCATCAGATAATTTTTTTAAAAGATCGATATTTTCTTGAAACGAAAAATATTGGATAATTGATCTAGCAATTTTTTCTCCAATACCGTCAATATTAGCAAAATCTTGATATTGCTGTAATTGCTCAAAATTATCTAAATTAACCATTTGAGTTAATTTTTCTATAAAATTATCAAGGGAAATAAAATGAATAGCTAATAATTTGGAATTTTTTTGACCAATATGACGAATTCCAATAGCATAAATTAAGCGATGTAAATCTATCTGACGACGATTATTAATTGCAGTAAAAAGATTATTAATTGATTTTTCTCCCCAATTTTCCTTCTTGTAAAGAGATTTATCAGTAAATAAATTATCTTTTTCGCGTTTTTCAAGAGTAAATATATCAGTAAAATCTTTTACCCTGCCCTCATCAAAAAAATTATCAATCTGTTTTTTACCAAAACCATCAATATTAAAAGCATCTTTAGAAATAAAATGTTTTAGATTTTCCTTAATTTGAGCATCACAACCATAATGGTTTGGACATCTTATAACCACATCATCGTCCAACTGCACAACTTTTGTATAACAGGATGGACAATTTTTAGGAAAATCGAATTTTGGATAGTCAAATTTACGAGCATCCTTATCAATAGAAGTAATTTGTGGAATTACATCACCCGCTCTTTGGATTACAGCAATATCACCTTGCCTAATATCTTTTCTTTCAATTTCATCACTATTATGCAAAGTAGCACGAGAAACCAAAACCCCGCCAATATTAACTGGCTCCAACTCCGCTACCGGTGTTAATGAACCTGTGCGACCAATTTGAATTGTTATTTTGTTGATTTTAGTTTTAGCCTTTTCAGCCTCAAATTTATGAGCAATTGCCCACCTAGGACTACGAGAAATAAAGCCCAGACGTTTCTGTAAAGAAAAATCATTAATTTTGTAAACCATACCATCAATATCGTAATCTAAAAGGTATTTTTGATCTGATATGCTTTGATAATTTGCTATAATATAATTAATATTTTGTAATAATTTAGCATTATTTTCAGTTTTAAAACCAAATTCTGATAATTTTTGATGTAAATTAATCTGAGAATTGCAATCAAAATCATCAGAATATTCCCCCAAACCATAGGCAAAATATTGCAAATTACGAGATTCTGTAACTTGAGAATCTAACTGCCTCAAAGATCCTGCAGCAGCATTTCTAGGATTGGCAAAAATTTTAGAATTATTTCTCTCCTGCTTTTTATTAAGATTTTTAAAGTCATTTTTTGACATATAAATCTCACCCCTAATTTCTAAAATTTTTGGTGGATTTTGAATGTTTAAATTAAGAGGAAAATCTTTTATTACAGAAACATTTTGAGTAATATCTTCACCAATTTCACCATCTCCCCTCGTGGCAGCACTAATAAATTTTCCATCCTCAAACCTAGCTGAGAATGACAAACCATCAATTTTTAATTCACAAAAAAGCTCTAATTCAGAAGATTTTTGGTCAAAATTTAACAAATCCACCTCCCCTTTAGGTAAGATTCCTAAAAACCTCTGACATTTAGCAATAAAATCCTCTATATCACCCTTAGAAAAAGCATTAGAAAGTGATAACATTGGTTTAGAATGTTTTATTTTGTTAAATTTTTCTAACGGCTTTGCGCCAACTTCATCATATTTTTGACATTTTTCTAATAAATCTGGATATTTTTCTTCTAAATTGGTTAATTTCTTTCGTATTTTGTCAAAATCAGCATCTAAAATGATAGGATTGTCATCTTTATGATAAGCAATATTATGTTTGTGAATTTCTTGCCTTAATCGATTAATTTGAAGAGTAATATTGTCAGACATAAAAAATGATAAAAGTTAAAAATAGTTTAACTATAGCCATTATATGATCAAGAGATATCTAATACCAATTATAATCTTTATATATGCGATATATTGTGTTTAGTGTAATACATAATTTTACTTAAAAAAGCTAATTATCCCTAGATGTTATTAATCTAGAATTAAAATTATAACTCACCTCGGCAGCAAAAGAATGGGATAAAAATCCAGAAGCAATCATAGTGTTATATTTTAAATTAAAAACAGGATTAACATGTAATGCTTCAATAGACTTAGAATATTCAACATTTATGGCAAAATTAATGTAATCAGATTCTAAGTCATGTGACTTTATAGTAAAATATTGATCATTATCAATAAAAGATAAAGTATTAGATTGTTCACTGTTGCCCATATATTTGCGATAAGAAATATCTAACATTGGGGAAAATAGAGTTTTTTTATCAGTATAAAATTTACCACCAACATCAAAACCAACAGCAAAAACTAAACTACTAAACTCTTTATCCCTTACTTTTAAAGCAGAAAATGCTGAACCGGTTTCTTCATAGGCATCACTATTATCAGAAAAATATTCTAAAGATATTTTAGGAGAAAATATAGAACTTTTAATCAAAGGAAAATGATAACCAATTTCAGATCTAAGATTCATAGAAGAACCAGAAATATTAGAATTAATATTTTCTTCTATATTAGGTAACTTAACCTTTCTTTTATTCTGATAGTCATTTACCACATAATTAAAGCTATTTAAATTATAAAATCCTCTTGTTAATCTTGACCCAAATTTATTATATATAGAAATTCCATTAGATATTATAGTAGATTTAAAATCACCTTCATTTTCATTTGCAACTTCTGATTCAGAATAAAAACCGCTAAATCCCAACAGATTACCTCCATTAACATAATCATAACCTACTAAAAAACCTGTACCAGCTGATGTAAACCCATCATATCCTTTATTGATATCTCCAGATTGTGTTATATTAGAAGCAAAAAAATCTCCCCAAAAGGCTTGACGGTTTCTTTTGGGAAATAATGTTATATTTCTAACCCTTTGCGATATCAAATTATTAATATTATTATTAAAAACAATATTATGTTTTAACAAGGCGGAATTATTTGGTAACCTAATGGATTCCATTGCATTTTTTAATTCACTTTGATCACTAATAGACGTTATATCAGCGGCAATATTTGAACTCTGTAAAGCATTAGATAATATTTGGAAATTACTATTTCCTAAATTGCTTTCATTAAAAACTAACCGATCGTTAGAAATAATAGTTTGAATATTATTACCATCTAAATTTAGAGTATGATTAAATAAATAAGAATTATCAGAAACAGAAATATTATCGAGAGTTTCAATATTATTTGTATTTATAATATTATAAATTCCACCATTATAATCAAAGTTTAGAGCGCTATTCGTCAAACTAGCATAATCAAAAAATATAGTACTATTATTAAGTGTTAAATTATTAGAATTTAATTCAATTTTACCAAATGGATTATCCTCTGTATTTGCAGAAGATAATCTAAAATTAACATTCTTGCTACGTAAATCCATATTACCAGTAATATCCAAATTACTATTACTCATCATAGTTAAATTATTACCACTATATTGAAAGCTAGTAGCATAAATATCACTATTTAATATTGCCCCAATAGAATTAGAAATTGTTATCTTATTAATTCTTTGACTAGATTGACCAATATTAACATTAATATTTTGAGCAGCAGATCCAGATAATACAACATCACCAGAACCAGAGATAATACCGCCAGCAGCAGATCTAGTAATATCACCTTCAATATCGATTATGGCATGAGATTGTAAATCAAGATTTCCATCAGAATTTAAAATAACATTACTAACATAAATATTATCATTTAAAGTAATATTATTTGAATTTGAATTGGTAATAGATGCTAACCTGTTATCAGGAGCCGCACTACCACCTAATATTACATCAGTTACAGATTGTACGACAGATCCAGTAAAATTAATATTTCCTAAATTACTTATAATAGTTTCTGAAGAGTTATTTTGACCCCGAATATCTCCAGTAATATTAATTGTATCTTGTAAAGTTAATTTTTTACCAGTTGATATATTTAAATCTTTTATTATTTTACCAACTGATCCTAAAAATATTGCATCTTCAACAATATTAACAGTTTCAATATCCATTATCGCACTATTTCTAATAGTTGCCGCACCATTAATATTTAAAGTTTTAATGTAAGAATCCTGAGAAAAGTTAATTTGTTCATTATTACTAATCTTAACTATATTAAATCTATCAGTAGAAGTTCCAATTTTAGCATTAATATTTTGATCAGAAGAGCCAGAAAGTAAAAAAGATCCATCGCCAGCTGAATTAATAATAGAGGCGTCACTAGAGTTGCTATTTTCAACATTACCTGATAAATCTAATGTTTTTAAACTTCCAGATAAATCAAAAATTGCTTTTGAAGAATTATTAAAATTGATATTATCAGCAGTAACATCTTTATTAAAATTAACCTCATTTAATAAAGAGCTAGAAATATTAATATCACCAATTCTACCCTGATCGCCACCAATAACAGAATAAACTTCCTGACTATTAGTACCGTTAAAAGTTAAATTAGTAATAAATCCTTCAATTATTCCACCTTTATTATCAGTACCTATATTACCAGAAATATTAATATTATTTGATAATGTAAGAATATTACCAGTTGAATCGAAGATAATATCATTAAAATTTAAAATTGCAGTTCCTGATATTTCTGATTTTGTATTAATCACTAATTTATTAGCATATAAATTAGATGCATTAATAATAAAATCATTAGTGTTTGAAATAATTTGAGAGAGTCTTTGATCCTGATCAGCTATATTGCCCTCAACATTTAATGTTGTATCATCGCCATTGAAACTAATTGAACCATTATTATCTCCATTGGCTTCAATTGATGATATTTTTTGCGTATTTCCATTACCAGTGATAGTTAAAGAGCCATTGGTATCAAAAATAATAGTATCTACATCAGTATTTTCATTAACATAAATATCATAATCTGCGATAGTTTTGTCTCCAGAACCAATAGTAAAATTAGCAGCTAATATATTTTTAGCATAAAAAATAAAGATAATTAAAATAATTTTTATATATAATTTCATCAATATTTACTATAACAAAAAATAAATTATTAAGTTCTTAACGCTATTCTACTGTGACTGATTTGGCTAAATTTCTTGGCTGATCAACATCATTTCCTTTAAAAAGAGCAACATAATAAGCAATAAGCTGAACTGGTATCACATATAGTAGTGATTCGGCTATTATATCAGAATTTTTAGCTATATGCAAGGAATTTGAAATAATATTTTTAATATTATCTACTCCTCCCTTACTAGAGATAAGGATAACATTGCCATTTCGAGCAGAAATTTCGGCAATATTAGAAGATATTTTATCAAATAATTCATTTTCTGGAGCAATAGCAATAACATAGCTATCTTTATCAATTAAAGCAATTGTCCCATGCTTTAACTCTCCTGCTGCAATAGCAGATGAATTAATGTAAGAAAGCTCTTTGAGCTTTAAGGCAGCTTCCATTGAAGTAGCGTAAGAAATACCACGACCAATATATAAAATATTTTTTGTATCCTTAATTTGATGAGCTATTTTTTTTATTTTTTCAATATATTCTTTAGAAAGAATTTTTTGCATTAAATTTGGAATTAAATTTAATGATACAATTAACTCATTAACCTTCTCCTCTTTTAAAAAACCTCTTTTTTGACCCAAACTAAGGGCAAGTAGAATTAAAATAGCTACTTGGGCTGTATAAGCTTTGGTTGAAGCAACCCCAATTTCTACACCAGCAGTAGTCAAAATTACATCATCAGCCAAATGGGACATAGTACTTTTTGGTGCATTGACAATTGCTAGTGATTTTTGGTTTAAATATTTAATATATTTTAAAGCTGCAATGGTATCTGCTGTCTCTCCCGATTGAGAAATAAAGATAGTTAAAGAATTTTTACTTTGTGGTGGATTACGATATCTAAATTCTGAAGCTATATCAACTTCTACATTAATTCTGGCCAAAGATTCAATCAGATATTTACCAATCATACCAGCATAAAAAGAAGTGCCACACGCTACTATTGTAATTTTTTCAATTTTATCTAAATCAAAAGAAAATTTTGGTAATGATATTTCATGACTTTTTTTATCTAAATATTTTGCTAATGTTTTTTGTATTACATCTGGTTGTTCGTAAATTTCCTTAAGCATAAAGTGATCAAAGCCATTTTTACTAATTTTTTCACTATTTTTATCTATTTTTTCAATTTCTCTAATAATTTTATTTTGATTTATATCAAAAATATCAACTTTATCTCTTGTAAGAAAGGCAATATCACCATCTTCTAAATAACAAATATTTTTTATATAATCATTAATGGCAAAATAATCAGAAGATATGTAATTTTCACCATCTCCATACCCAATTAAAAGAGGAGATCCTTTTTTAGCAGCAATTAGCAAATCATCCTCATCATGAAATATAATAGCAAGAGCATAACTACCTTCAATAATTGATAAAATTTTTAAAATAATAGTTTTTTTATCAAGGTTTTTTTCTAAATATGATTCAATAAGATTAGTGATAACTTCTGTGTCAGTTTGGCTTTTAAATTTATAACCTTTTTTAATCAGATTATTTTTAATTTCCTGATAATTTTCAATAATACCATTATGAACGATGCTAACTCTTTTGGTATAATGAGGGTGAGAATTTTCACGAGATGCAATACCATGTGTAGCCCATCTTGTATGACCAATAACAATATTACCTTTAAAATTATTGTCGTTTTTAATTGAATTTTCTAAATTTACAATTTTTCCTTCTTCCTTATGAGTTTTGATAATATTATTGCTCATAACTGAAATTCCAGAGGAATCATAACCCCTATATTCCATTTTTTTAAGACCTTTTAATATTTTATCTTCTGAGTTTTTATTTGATATTACTCCAATTATTCCACACATATCTTAATTATTATATAACAAAAAAATAATTTTGACAAAAAGTTACAATAATTCAATAAAATTATTGTTTAATATAATCTTTAACCTTTATTGATCTAAATAAATTAAAATCAGGTAATGAAAAATCATCAATCATCCTATCAAAAGTAATTTTTTGACCTCCTAAATCTAAAAATTGATAATCAAGAAATTTTAAAATTCCAAAAGCAGCTGCTATATCCCATATCATCATCTTACCTCTTCTAGGATAAAAATCTGCCTTACCTTCTACTATAAGACAAAATTTATATGAGCTGGATATCTTAATTACTTGCTTAATATTGAATTTTTTAAATTCTGATTTAATTTTATTATTTTCATCTTTACCTAGAGAAGATGTTTGAATAATACCAAATTCAATATTGTTTTCTTTCTTTAGTAGAGTTGTTTGTTTATTATTATGTAATTTATATGAATTTTTATAATCACTAAAATATAAAATATCTATAATTGGGGCATAAATAAATCCTAAAATAAACTTACCATTCTTGACGTAGCCAATATTAATTGTAAATTGTGATTTTTTATTAATAAAAGCTTTAGTTCCATCAATAGGGTCAATAATAAATATTTCCTTTTGTTTAATTGCCTTTAGATTATCTTCAAAATTATTTTCTTCTGACAAAATTGCAATATTGGGGTATAGATTCTCTAAAGAACTAACTATAAACTTATTAACAGCTAAATCAGCTTCAGTAACAGGAGAATTATCATTCTTGGTAGTAATATTATATGAAATATTATAATATTTCATTGCAATTTTACCTGCTTTTATTGTAATTGTTTTTAACTCATCTATATTAATCATATTTTTATAATATAAGATATTTAAATTAAATTAAAACAAAAATAATAATTAGTATGTATGTATAAAACCAAATCCTATTAGTTTTTAAGCATTATTGATAAAGTTTAAAAGATATAGATACTAAAGAAAAATGTTAATCACTTTTTATCTAATTTTATAGAATTAGTTACTGCTAACTAATCAGATTTAATATTAATTGTATAATAGAAGAAATTTTTTATCTTATAATTTTTACTTTTAGCCAAAAAATAAATAATATATCAAATTAACTCTTTCTAATATTCAAACTTAATTTATGAGCATCAAACCCTTCTATTTTTGCAAGCAAGCTGGCATCATCAGCAATTTTTGCAAAACCATTTTCTGAGCAATTAATGATGGAAATTCTTTTCAAAAAATCAAAAACAGACAAACCGCTAGAAAATCTAGCGTTAGCTGATGTTGGTAAGCAGTGACTTGGACCGGCAATATAATCTCCAATAGCTTCTGGAGAATATTTTCCTAAAAATATTGCACCAGCATTAGTAATCTTTTGTGATAATTCTTTTGAATCTCGGGTTATAATTTCTAAGTGTTCTGGTGCAATTTTATTAGAAATTTTTATCGCTTCTTCCATATTTTGAGTTAAAATAATGGCAGAATTCTTAATTGACTGTAAAATAATATCTTTTCGTGATAATTTTTCTATAAATTTTCCAATTCGATCATTAATTTTCTTGGCAAAATCAATATTATTTGTAATTAAAAATGCTTTGGAGTCAATTCCATGTTCTAATTGCGATAACAGATCAACAATTATCCACTCTTCATTAATATCTAAACCATCTGTAATTATAGTAATATCAGTTGGTCCAGCAATCATATCAATGCCAATTTGGCCAAATAATTCCTTTTTTGCAATTGCTACATAATTATTACCAGGGCCAACAATCTTGTCGTATTTATTAATAATATTTGTACCAAAAGCAGCAGCAGCAACTGCACCAGCACCACCAATTTTATAGATTTTATCTATGCCGCAAATGCTAGCAGCGGTAAGCGTGTTGCTATCAAGTTTTCCTTTTATAGAAGCGGTAAAAATTGCAATTTCTTTTGATCCAGATGCAATTGCTGGAACAGCTGACTTTAAAACTGAGCTGGGATAAGGCGCAGTGCCAGAAGGTACATAAAGAGCAATTTTTTGGATAATTTGCCATCTATTACCTAAGATATTTCCTTGTTCATCAGTAAATTCAAAATCATCAGGTAATTGCTTTTGATGATAATTTTTTATACGGTCAAAAGCATTTTGCATTGCACCCTTAATATCTTTTGGCGCTTTATCAAAAGCTAAATCAATTTCTTTTTTTGTTACCAGTAGATCATCTGCTTTTTGAAAATCAGCACCGTCAAATTGATTACAAATTTTAATCAAAAAATTATCCCCTTTATTTTTAACATTAGAAATAATTTCTTGTACTTTTCTTTTAATATCTTCATCAATTTCAATATTATTAGAAATTAATTTTTGAATTTGTGATTTATCACTAGAATTAATTATATTAAGACTCATCTAAAAGATATTTTTTAAAATTATTAAATCAAATTGTTCATTTTTAGTTTTGACTTATATAATATTACCTATTTTATTTTTTTATATTTAAAAATCTTGGCTTTCTTAAGATTTTCTGCAAAAATTATAAATTTTCTTTAAAATATCTGTAAGAATTATTCAATTACAATCAATTTTAATTAAATTAAGTGTATTTTTTATTTTAAAATCATTAATTTTCTTGACCGGAACTAAATTTTTAATGGTAATTTTTAATTTGTCATTTGATTAATATTACTGACCCTGTCCTAGTGAATAACCCTTTTCACCATCAAAATTATATAGGTTTTCTGTTTTTATGACATCAAAACCCGCATCTTTAAATGATAATAATAAATTTATAACATCTCCAGAGTCAACTTTAGCTGCATTTTTTACCATAAACCTACATCTCCAATGATCAGTACAAAAAGTTAATGGATTACCATCAGGATAAACCTTCACGCCACGATTAGTAATGATGATTAATTCCAGATTATCATTTTGAATTTTATCCTTAACTGCCTTACCTAATTTATTGGGATCAAGATCATCATGATGTAGGAAAATATCAACTCCTTCTAATTTTTTTTGCTTAACCTTTGATTCACGAGAAATTATAATGTCTGTTTTTTTTCTTTGAGCAGGATATTTTATTTCTTTAAATTTTTCTGGTTTTGATCCTAAATGATCAATAACCGCATTAGCAAAATCAGAAGTTGAAACTTTTTGTTTAGATATGCCTTCTTCAAAAATATCGGCTGTATGAATACCATCTTCTATTGTCCTTAACCATGCATTTTCAATTTTTTCTGCAATTTGATTTTGACCAATATAATTTAACATTTGCACCCCACCCATTAATAATCCACTAGGATTTGCAATATTTTGACCACTAATTGTTGGAGCTGATCCATGAATTGCTTCAAACATAGCACAATGGCTACCAATATTAGCAGAACCAGCAAGACCTACAGAACCTGCAATTTGAGCTGCAACATCACTTAAAATATCTCCATATAAATTTGGTAAAACAATAACATCAAACTCTTCAGGAGTGTCAGCTAATTTTGCTGTACCGATATCAATAATCCAATGATCAGATTCAATTTTTGGATATTCTTTTGCAACTTCATTAAATATTTTATGAAATAAACCGTCTGTTAGTTTCATAATATTATCTTTACTCATGCAAGTTAGCCTCTTTCTACCTGAATTTTTTGTATATTCAAAAGCAAAACGGATAATTTTCTCAGTACCAGGTCGGCTGATTAATTTCAAACATTGATAAACTTCCTCAGTTTGGCGATGCTCAATTCCACCATACAAATCTTCTTCATTTTCACGAACAATAACTAAGTCCATTTTAGGATGCTTTGTCTTAACGTAAGGATATAGTGACCTAACTGGCCTAACATTAGAATAAAGACCCAGAGTTTTGCGAATAGTTACATTAAGGCTTTTATATCCTCCACCTTGGGGAGTTGTAATTGGAGCTTTAAAGAAAATCTTATTATCCATTAATTTTTGCCAATCATCATTGGAAATTCCAGATGTATTGCCATTTAAATAAAGTTTTTCCCCAATTTTAATTTCATCATATAACAAGTTTGCACCAGCTTTTTCTATTATCTTAAGACATGATGTCATAATTTCAGGTCCAATACCATCACCATAGGCTATTGTAATTTTATTCGTCATTATTTTTTAAATTTATTTGGTTTGTTGTAACTATTTTGAAGGAAAGAAATTAATTATACAAGAAGAAGCTGTTATTATATAGGAAATTACTTAATTCTTGGAAAGACAACTTTAATTTCATTAATTTTAGCTCCTTTTTCTAATTTTTTACCAAAATTATCAAAATTTTGTTTATCCTGATTAACATTTAAAAAACCTAGTATTATTTGTACCGAATTTTCAATAAAAGGTAATAATAAAATGGCAATTTTGCGGATATTTTCTGCTGTATTGCTTAAAATTTGTTGCATTTGATTAATTTTGCCCTCTTTTTTTAGATTCCAAGGTGCGTAATCATTAAATTCTTTATTAATTTGATTAGCAAAATTAATAATTTCATCCAAAGCCTTGTCAAACTCTAATTTTTCAATTTTTTGACGAATATTTTCTAAAATCTCAAAATTATCATCACAATCTGGTTCTTTTTTAATCTGACTATCACAATTTTTGTGAATCATAGTTAAGCATCTTTGCGTCAAATTACCAATATTATTGGCCAATTCACTATTAACTCTACTAATAAGCTGCTCTTGGGCATAGTTACCGTCAGCACCAAAAGGAATTTCCTTAATTAAAAAATATCTTA
This sequence comes from Rickettsiales bacterium, assembly GCA_020054695.1. Taxonomy (GTDB): domain Bacteria; phylum Pseudomonadota; class Alphaproteobacteria; order Rickettsiales; family UBA1997; genus CAJQHK01. The sequence continues at coordinate 28,426 of JAHXBT010000004.1, read as the reverse complement.
GATAGTCAATAGCGGTTTTTTCGTTGATTTCTTTAGATTTTAACCACTCAACCTCTTCAAAGGGATCTATAATATTACCAGTAGATTTTGAAATTTTTTGACCTTCATTAGTCCACCAACCATGAGCATAGATTTTCTTGGGTAATGGAATTTCTGCCGCCATCAAAAGAGCTGGCCAATAAACAGCATGAAAACGTAAAATATCCTTACCAACAATATGAATTGGGCAATTTATGCCATTTTGCCAAAAATCCTGATATTTTTGATCATTACTACAAAAATCAAGAGCAGAAAGATAATTAGTCAGCGCATCAATCCAAACATAAATCACATGATTATCATTATTAGGAACTTTTATACCCCAATTAAAAGAAGTACGAGAAATTGACAAATCCTTCAGACCAGTTTTAATAAAGGAAGTAACCTCATTTTTCTTTGATTCTAGTGAGATAAAATCGGGATTTTTTTCAATATAATCCAAAAGAGGTTTTTCAAAAGATGATAATTTAAAAAAATAACTTTCTTGCTTTTCCCACACAACCTCAGCACCGCTTGGAGCTTTGCCGTCAACAATCTCATCTTCACTATAAAATGCTTCATCACGAATTGCATACCATCCTTCATAAATATCTTTATAAACAAACCCTCTATCTTCTAGGATCTGCCAAAATTTTTGAGCAGTTTTTTTATGATTATCATCGGTAGTTCTAATAAAATGATCATATGAATAGCCCATAAAATCAGCTAACTCTTTAAATTTTATTGAAATTTCATTACAAAATTCTTGGGGCGACTTATTTTGTTTAATGGCAGATTTCTCAACTTTTTGACCATGCTCATCAGTACCAGTTAGAAAAAACACATTATAGTTATCCAGTCTTTTAAAGCGCGCCAAAATATCAGCTGCCAGCGAAGTATATGCGTGACCTATATGCGGCTTGTCATTAACATAATAAATTGGCGTTGTTACATAGAAGTTTTTACTCATTAAAAAATTAAGTTTTTATACAATATTTAAGGTACTTCATAACTAAGATAATAATTTATTTATTAAAGAGTCATGTAAAAGTACCTAATTATTACTGATTGATGATAAAATGACAATAATAAATTAAATTATTTCACAAATAACATTTTTACTATTTTCTTATCACCATTTATAATAAATCTACTAGTAATTTTATAATTTAATAATTAACAAGGTCTTTGACAATTATACTTATCTCGTTTTGCATGTCATATTGAGTTGGAAATTATTTTTAGTCACTTTTATTTTATTATCTTTTTAATAGAATGTAAAAAAACAAGAATAGTAAACGGTTTTACATTAAAAGAATTGAAGATACTTGGTATAACTTAATTATTATAATAAATTATCTCTTTATGTAAAGGTTGTGATTATTAAAATTAATATATTAATTTAGATTACTTTATAATATTTACATCCAACCCTAAAAATAAAATATCATATATCTTTTGACATTTAGATAATTTCACTCCCCTTTCCTTTGCTAATTGATGAAATATTTTAACTGATTTTGCACCTTCATAGGTTTTATTTGGATCAGATAATAAAATTTTAGGATCTTTGCCAGAAGCAATTTCAAACCCTAAAGAAAAATTACGAGATTTTTTACTAGAGCAAGTTAAAAATATATCTCCAAATCCTGCAGCAGAAATAAGATTTTTACTATTGCCACCAAAATGTTCAATCATAGTAGCAATCTCTAAGATACCAGAAGTTATGAAGTCAGCCTTGGCATTTTCACCCAATTCTAGCCCAGAAATTATTCCACAACCAATTGCAAGAATATTTTTCATTGAACCAGCAATTTGAGTCATAATAATATCATCTAGAATTGTTATTTTAAAATATTCATTTTGTAGTAAATTTTTAAATTCTTCAGCTAAATTTTGATCATTAGAAGCAATATTAGTAACTGTGTTAGCACCTATAACAACTTCTACTGCAAAATTTGGTCCTGATAAAAAACAATAGGAAGATTTAGGTAATTTTTGATCAAAAATATCACTAAATAATTGTAAATTTTCTTCATCAACACCTTTGGTACAAATAATTATTTTTTTAGAAAAATTTGGATCAATTTTATTAATATCATCCAAAATCAAATTTATTACATTAGAAGGAACAACGAAGAAAAGATAATCTGCACCAAAAATTGATTCTTTAAAATTCTTACTGGCAGTAATTTTTGTTGATAATTTAACATTGGGAAGTCTTGGAGAAGTATTGTTTTGATTGATATTATCAATAAAAATACTATCATTACAATAAAGTAAGACATCATGATCATTATTTGCCAAAACAGATGCAATTGAAGATCCCCAAGCACCTGCACCAATGATTGTAATTTTTGGATTTTTTTTAATTGTCATTTGTTTTTCAATATTTTATATTTTCTCCCTTATATAAATATAACTACCTCACAAAAATAATCAAAGATTATTTTGACTAAAAATTAGTTAGGGGGGGAAGAATTAAGTTAATCATAATGGATAAAATTTTAGTTACAGGCTCGCTAGGACAAATAGGATCAGAATTAGTTTTAAAATTAAGAGAAAAACATGGTAAAGAAAACATAATAGCTTCAGATGTTAGAGATTTAGAAGATCAATCATTTTTACCTTTTGAAAAGTTAGATGTTTTAAATTATCAAAGTATTGAAAATATAGTTAAAAAATATCAAATTACCAAAATTTATCATTTAGCAGCCATTCTTTCTGCTAATGGAGAAAATAATCCACAATTATGTTGGAATATTAATATGAACGGTCTGGCTAATATTCTAGAAATTGCTAGAATTAACAAATTAAAACAGATTATTACGCCAAGCTCTATTGCTGCTTTTGGCCCAGAAACTCCAAAAGATAATGTACCACAAGAAACTATCCTTTTACCAAAAACCATTTACGGCGTAACCAAAGTTGCAGGTGAATTACTTTGCGATTATTATGTTAAAAAATTTGGTATGGATATCAGAGGTGTTCGCTATCCTGGTTTAATAAGTAGCAAAACATTGCCTGGTGGCGGCACTACTGATTATGCAGTTGATATTTTTTATAAGGCGGTTGAGAGAAAAAAATATACTTGTTTTTTAAAGGAAAATACTGTGTTACCAATGATGTATATGGATGATGCAATTAAAGGCACCATTGAACTTGCTGAAGCTAATTTTGAAGATTTAAACTATTATTCAAATTATAATTTTGCTGCTGTTAGCTTTTCTTGTAAGGAAGTTGCTCAGGAGATTAAAAAACATTATCCAAATTTTGAGATTGAATATAAACCAGATTTTCGTCAAGAAATTGCAGATTCTTGGCCAAGGTCAATTGATGACTCAATTGCTAAAAAAGATTGGGGGTGGCAAGCAGAATTTGATTTGACAAAAATTACCAAAACTATGATTAACGACCTGAAGGAAAGATTGAGTTCTGATAGTATAAAAGGGATTAAATCTTAGTTTATTTAGAATTAATAGTAATTATNATTAAAANANCNTNATGAAATATAAGTTAATACAGTTCTATTCGTAAAAAATATTAACTTTACCTACAAGATAAACTATTAATATTTTTTGGTAAACCTCAATACTACCTCATTAGGAAGCTTAAGAATTATATCATATATTAACTTTTAGGATCTATCTTTTTAATATGCTGCACTACTAATTTTAAATAGATATAACCAGTAACAATGGTTAAAAAAGCAGCCAAACCAAATAAAATTCCACCAATAGTTACTACATAATCAATAATCATATCTTTAGTGGAAGCGTAAACTTCTTCACCAATCATTAATGAAAATTCATCAATAACATAACCAGAACCACTTTCACCAAGCAAAAGTAAAGTAATAGCACCCATTTGAATTGCTGTTTTAATCTTAGCCAAATTACTAACTGGCATCTGAATATTATAATTAGCCAAAAATTCTCTAAAGCCTGATACTAAAACTTCGCGAGCAATAATAATTAAACCAGGAATAATAATAATAAAATTACCATGACTAAAATTAATCAACATAACGATAGTCAAAATCACTAATAATTTATCAGCTATTGGATCAAGACACTTGCCAAGTGCACTTTGTACCTTGAATTGACGGGCCAAATAACCATCAAAAAAATCAGTAATACTTGCTAAAGCAAAAAGAAAAGCTACAATAATATTAGAGGAAAAACCATGAAAATAAAATGATACAATTATTATTGGTATCAGGATAATCCTAAAAATAGTTAAAATATTTGGAATATTTTTCATTAATTGATATTATAGTAATTTTAATATTGAAACTTGTAATAATATAACCCTCCCAAGGTTGTTGCATAGCTTTAACCATATCATAAAGGATTGATTATAAAGATAGCAAAATAACTTAATTTGTCAATTTAGGCTTAAAATTAACCAAGATTTATACAAAATAATCCAGAAATTCTTAAATTTTCTTAAAATTGAAAAAAGATTAACAGAAAATACCATAATTTCTTATCAAAATGATTTAAATTCTTTTATTTCTTTGATTTCCAATATTATTGGTAAAAAAATTAACATTAAAGATCTTGAGAATATATCCCTGAATCAATTTCGTGAATGGATAATTTTACGTAAAGAGAAAAAATTTTCAACCAACTCAACTATAAGAGCTACTTCTAGCATTAAAAATTTCTTTTTATTCTTAGAAAGGAGGTATCAAATTAAAAATTATAATATTAAAAATCTAAAAAGTCTAAAATCCGAAAAAACCATACCAAGATCAATTGATAAAATTGATATTGACTCCATCATTGCTTCAATCGTCGAATTTAACAAATACGAATGGTGTAATAAAAGAGATTTAGCACTTTTAACCCTGATTTATGGTTGTGGTTTAAGAATATCAGAAGGCTTAAATATTACTAAAAAAGATATTTTATATCAAGAAAATCTTTATGTTATTGGCAAAGGTGGTAAAGAAAGAATTATCCCAATCTTACCTATTATAAAAGAAAAAATTAATGATTATTTAACACATTGTCCTTTTGAAATTAATCAAGATGATGCCATTTTTCGAGGCGCCAGAGGTGGTAAATATCATGCAACTTTATTTCAAAAATTAATACAAAATATTCGTAATTATCTTTATTTACCATCAAATGTTACTCCACATTCTTTGCGTCATTCTTTTGCTACACACCTGTTAGAATCTGGGGGTGATTTGCGATCAATCCAAGAGTTATTAGGTCATGAAAGCCTCTCTACTACTAGAAGATATAGCAAGGTAGATAAAAATCGATTATTTAAGGTTTATGAAGATGCCCATCCAAGAAATTAAAAAAATATTTTAATTTTAATTTTGTTGATTATTATATATTTTATCAAATCTACTTATAATACCCCACTAAGGAATTATAAGGAGTAAAATTTGGGAAAGTTTAACTTGACTTTCATGATAAGATTAGTGAAATAACCCTACCAGGAATTTACACTATTTGACTTCCTTATATTATATTGGAAGTTGAAGATTGAATTCGTTACAAAATACTCTATACTACTCCCCAAGAAGGAAGTATATAGAAAAAATAACAAGAAATTAATGAATAATTTACCTAAAAAATATAAACATCAAGAAATTGAGTCAAAATGGCAAGAATTTTGGACAAAAGAAAAAACCTACAAATGGTCAAATGATCTACCAAAAGAACAAAATTTTGTTATTGACACACCACCTCCTACAGTTTCCGGAGTTTTACATATGGGTCATATTTTTTCCTATTGTCAAGCTGATTTTGTAGCGCGTTACAAGAGAATGCAAGGTTTTGATGTTTTTTACCCTATGGGTTTTGATGATAATGGCTTGCCAACTGAAAGATTGGTTGAAAAAACAATTGGTAAAAAAGCAGTTGAAATGAAAAAAGAGGAATTTATCGAAGAATGTCAAAAAGTAGTAAAAACAGCAGAAATTGAATTTGAAAATCTTTTTAATCAAATTGCCCTTTCTGTTGATTGGGAACAAAAATATCAAACAATTTCGGATAATTCTCAAAAATTAGCGCAATTATCATTCATTGATTTATATAATAAGAATCTGGTGGAAAAGAAATTCGAACCAGTCTTTTGGGATATTTCTGACAAAACTGCTCTTGCTCAAGCTGATTTGGTTGAAAAGGAAATGTCAGGACAGATGAACTTTATTAATTTTGGCATTGAAAAGAGCAATGAAAAATTAGAAATCATGACTACAAGACCGGAGCTTTTAGCAGCCTGTGTTGCCGTTATGATCCATCCTGATGATGATCGATATATTAAATTTCATAATAAAAAATCTATTACTCCACTTTTTGGCGTAAAAGTACCAATTATTTTGGATGAGGATGTAAAGATGGATAAAGGTACTGGTATTGTAATGTGCTGTACCTTTGGAGATGAAATGGATATTAAATGGTGGAGAAAACACAATTTAGACCTAAGAATCATTTTAGAAGCTAATGGTCGTATAAAATCTGCTAACAAATTAGAAATTGACCAAAAATTTGGCCAAGAAATCGAAGGATTGGGCATTAAACAAGCAAAAAAGAAAATTATTGATCTTTTAGAGGCAAATAATCTATTAAATCGCCAAGAAGATATAACTCACGCAGTAAAATGTGCTGAAAGAAGTGGTGTACCAATAGAAATTTTAGTTCAAAATCAATGGTTTATTAAAATTTTAGATAAAAAACAAGAATTAATTGACAAAATAAATCAATGTAATTGGCATCCACAATATATGAAAATCCGAGCCTTACAATGGTGCGAAAATCTTTCTTGGGATTGGTGTATTTCTCGCCAAAGATTTTTCGGTGTCAATTTTCCTGTTTGGACTTTAATAGGTAAGCAATTTAAAGATGGAAAGTTAAGTGGATTTGGTAGCGATTATTTACAAAAAACAATAAAGGATAATTGTAAAATTGAAATTGCTAAAAAAGAGGATTTACCAATTGATCCGAACAAATCCATTCCCAAAGGATATATAGAAATTGGTCAAGAAAATGATACCAAAATTGTAAGAGATCAAAATGGAAAAGAATGGTATTTAGAGCCAGAAACTGACATTATGGATACTTGGATGACTTCTTCCATTTCTCCACAATTGTCTTCTGGTGGAATTTCAAATGAATTGACTGACGATAAAGAGCGTCATGACAAGTTATTTCCAGCTGATTTGCGTCCCCAAGCTCATGAAATTATAAGAACTTGGGCTTTTTAGACCATTGCTAAGGCGTATTTACATCAAAATCAAATTCCTTGGAAAAATCTAATGATTTCTGGCTGGTGTCTAGCAGCAGATAAAACCAAAATGAGTAAATCTAAGGGTAATGTTGTAACTCCAATTAATTTAATTAAGGAAAAAGGCTCCGATATTGTACGCTATTGGGCCTCAACTTCACACCTTGGCGCTGACACAGCTTATAGTGAAGATGTTTTTAAAATTGGACAAAAATTAGTGACAAAATTATTCAATGCTGCCAAATTTGCTTCTATGAACTTTAATTTATTAGAAGAATTGGGGAAGCCAGAGACTATTTTAGAAGATATTAATTCCAAAAATATTAATCAAGTAACAGATTTCTGGATTATTTCACGCTTAAAACAAGTTATTGAAGGATCAGAAGAGCAGTTTGATAAATTTGAATACGCTAAAGCTCGTGAAATTGTTGAAGATTTTTTCTGGAATGATTTTTGTGATAATTATCTAGAAATTGTCAAGGTTAGAGCTTATGGTTTAAATGCTACTAAATATCAGGATCAAGAATTATCTGAAAAAGAAAAAAAACAAATTAATATAGAACAAAAAAGTGCAATTTTTACACTATATCATATTTTAGAGCATGTTTTAAAGCTTTTTGCACCTTTTATACCTCATATTTGTGAAGAAATTTATCAGGGAGTATTTGAAAATAAACAAAAATCAATTCATCAAAGAAATTCTTGGCCCAAATTAGAAGAGCAATTTTTTGATAAAAATGCTATAGAAATTGGACAAGAAGTACTTTTAGTAATTTCTGAAATTAGAAAATACAAATCTGAACAGAATATTTCTATGAAAACTACAATTAAAGGATTTACAATTCATACTAAAATGAACTTTAACAGTATTTTAGAAGATTTAAAAAATGTTACTAATAGTAATAAAATAACCATTAACAACAATTTACAATCTAATTTAGTAAAGATAGATGATTAGAAGGTCTATATAAATTGCAATTCTTAAATTAAATTAGTTTGTTTACAAATTCTTATTATAACCCTTTGTTATTTTTAATATTGTTTAATTTTATAATAAATCTTACTTTATATTGCGATTTATAAATTTTAAAGACTTTTGATAATATAGTTATATTACACTATTTTTTATAATTTCTGCCTACACAATACTCTTTAATATTTTTCACTAAAAGAAATTGGCATTATATTTTATTTTAGCGTTATAAGTTATAATATTATTAATGATCACTAATATTAATCATATAAGTTAATCTGTAAATATGATAAAATTATGGACGGGACTTATAATTATTTCTTATAACACTCCCCTAGCTAACTGATCAGCTATTTCATTATATTTATCTCCACTGTGACCTTTAACCCAAAAAAATTCTACATCATATTTTTGCACTAAGGCATCTAACTCCTGCCAAAGGTCAGAATTTTTAACTGCCTGTCTTTTAGAGTTTTTCCAGCCATTTTTTTTCCAATTAAATATCCATTTAGTAATTCCATCCTTAACATAGTTAGAGTCTGTATAAATATGAATTTTAATATTTTTTTTAATGATTTTTAAAGACTCAATTACAGCTTTTAATTCCATTTTATTATTAGTAGTTTCTGGATCAAAACCATTAATTCTTTTTTCCCTATCATTATAAAGTAAAATAGCTCCCCAACCTCCCTTCCCAGGATTGCCACTACATGCACCATCGGTATATATTTTTATGATTTGAGTATTAGACATAAAATTGTTTCACTAATTTTACTATTGATTCTACCCCAATACCTGCTTCTTCTTGCATCTTATTAATTGACTTTTGGTCTATAAATTTATCTTTAATGTAAAGTGGCTGAAATTTAAGATTATTTTTGGATAATATATCGTTTTTTAAAAGAAAATCTGCAATGACAGAGCCAAAACCTCCAATAGAACCTTCTTCTATTGTTATTAAAAGATCATGATTTTCAGCCAAGTCTAAAACTAATTTTTGGTCAAAAGGTTTGGCAAAAATTGCATCAGCAATTGTAATGTTTATATTGTATTTCTCCTGCAATATTTTATCAGATGCAAAAACATTATTAATAATGGATCCTAAAGATAATATAGCAATTTTTTGACCTTTTTTAATAATTTTACCTTTACCTATTGCCAGTTTTTTAATTTTATCCAGACTAAGTGATAATTCCTTTATAGATAATTTGGAATCTATTATTTTCTTCAAATTATCTGATATTTGAGTGCTTCCTCTTGGAAATCTAAAAGCAGAAGGCTGTTTATCAATATTTAAAGAAGTTTTAATAGCGCGAGCCAAATCATTACCATCTTTTGGTGCCATTAAAATAAAATTTGGTAAATTTATTAAGTAAGCAATATCAAAAACTCCGGCGTGAGTAGGGCCATCAGCACCAACAAAACCTGCCCTATCAATTGCAAATCTAACTGGTAAATTTTGTATAGCCACATCATGAACTATCTGATCATAAGCTCTTTGTAAAAAAGTAGAATAAATTGCAACAAACGGCTTAATTCCTTCACAAGATAATCCTGCTGCAAAAGTAACTGCATGTTGCTCGGCAATTCCTACATCAAAAAACCTATTATTATGATTTATAAACTCCTTCTGAAAGATATCTAAACCAGTTCCCGTTGGCATAGCAGCTGTAATTGCCACAATTTCCTTATTAATTTTGGCTAATTTTGTTAAAAAACCACCAAAAACTTGACTAAAAGAGGGTATATCACTCTTATTTTCTTCTTTTTGACCTGTTTTTGGATCAAATTTAGCTACAGCATGAAGATAATCTCCAGAAGACATAATATCATTATAACCTTTACCTTTTTCGGTTTTAATATGAATTAAAATTGGAGTATCGGAATTATTATTTTTAATATTTTCTAAAATAGTAAGTAAAATATCAATGTTATGGCCATCTACAATACCAATATAATAAAAACCCATCTCTTCAAAAATATTACCTCCCATCCACCATTCTTTTGCTGCCTTTTCAAATTTTTTTGGAAATTTAGCAATTATTTTTGGCAACTTCGTTAAAAATTTTTTGGAAACATCGCGGATTTTAAAATAGGATTTTGACGCAGCAAGACGAGAAAGGTAATTGGACATGGCGCCAACTGGGGGAGCAATTGACATATCATTATCATTTAAAATAACAATCAAACGATTATGAGCAGAACCAGCATTATTTAATGCCTCATAGGCCATACCAGCACTAATTGCGCCATCTCCAATTACTGCAATAACATCTCTCTTTTCCTTTTTAATATCTCGTGCTAAAGAAAAACCAAGCGCAGCAGATATAGAAGTAGAGCTATGGCCGGCACCAAAAGGGTCGTAAACACTCTCAGATCTTTTAGTAAATCCACTAATGCCATTTTCTTGTCTAATTGACAACATTTTATCTTTTCTTCCAGTAATAATTTTATGAGGATACGCTTGGTGACCAACATCCCAAATAATTTTGTCATCAGGAGTATTGAAAACATAGTGTAAGGCAGTTGTTAGTTCTATAACACCCAAACCAGCGCCTAAATGACCACCTGTTTGAGAAACAATTTCAATAGTTTTTTGACGAAGTTCATTAGAAAAATCTTGTAACTGACTTTTTTTCAGCTTTCTAAGATCTTTAGGATCATTAATCTTATTTAATAATTTGTAACCTTTGAAATTAATTCCATTCATAGAAAATATTCAAAAAATATTGCTATAACTAGTAAATTAAGAGCTATGATTATTTTAATAAAATCTCCCCTATTAAGAGGGCGAGGATTCTTAAAAAACATAATATCAGAAATAGTCCTTTTATGTTTAGGCCTATCCTTCTTTGCAGGATATAATTTATAAAATAAATAAATGTGTCTAATATAAAATATTATAACAATAAGTGATAATAAAGATTTTAATATTGGGTTATTTATATATGATACTAAAGGAAATATAACAAAATAACATAATATGTATGATATTACAGCTAAGTAAGATAAAGCTGAAAAGCTATGATCTTTATTTACAAAAAATTGAAATATTACGGGGATATTTCTTTTAGTAGAATTAGATTTACTCTTAGAATTAAACATAAATTAACGATTAATTTATCAAATATTATAAATTAGCCTTCTCATCACCCGGCAATTGTTTTTGAATACCGCTCCATGGACTTTCAAAATCAAAATTACGAAATTCCTGTGTTAATTTTACCTTCTCATAAACAACAGATTTTTTATCTTCATCATATCTAACCTCATCATAGCCAGTTAAAGGAAAATCTTTTCTTAAAGGAAAATGCTTAAAATTGTAATCAGTTAAAATTCTTCTAAGATCAGGATGTTTGTCGAATTTTATACCGTACATGTCAAAAACTTCTCTTTCTGCCCAATTAGCAGATTCAAAAACATCACATGCGCTGACAATAGACTCGCCATCATTGAGAGCAACTTTTACTACTAATCTTGTGTTATGCTTAAAACTTAATAAATTATAAATAACTTCAAATCTAACATCCCTAATACCAAGTAAATCTGCACCAAATAAATCAATTAACATTTTAAATTTTAGATTTTCATCATCTCTTAAAAATAGTAAAAAATCAATTATATTATCTTTTTTAATATAAATAGTATTATTTTCACAACTATTTTCTATAGTTTCAATTATACTAGATTTTTTATATTTTATATATTTTATTTGATCAGAAAGATTCATATTTATTTACTTTTCTTATTATATTTAATTTTTTATAAAATGAGATGTGATAGACCCGCTATTTTTTCTTAAATTTTACTGATTTTTCTATAAACTTGGTTTAATTATTTCTTATTTTTTTTAAATTAGGACTAGTTTTTGTACCATCCTAATGATATTTTTTTTATTTTATCCTCTATCTTGAAGATAGTAATTTGCACCAGATCTAATTTTTTTACTAAATTATTGCCTATTTTTTCTATGTTATTTCACTTCTTATATTTTGTTAACCTCTTTCACATGCAATCTTTTATCCTTTATTATTTTTTTCTTCTTGTTTTTAATTATTGACTATATTAATTTCTGCCACTATCGCATTAGTTACTATGCCAGAACATCATCATTAGCAAAATCATTAAAAGATACAGATAAAAAAAATGACAAAGTTAATGTTTTTTTCATAATTAAAATTTATTGATGTTTTCTAGGATCAGTAAAAATTAATAAAGAAGAAGATACGCAAATGGAAGAATAGGTACCTATTAATATTCCAAAAAATAAGCTAATGCTAAACGTTTTTAAAATTTCACCACCAAATAAAATTAAAGCTAATAAAGCTACCAATGTTGTACCAGAAGTAATTATAGTTCTACGAAAGGTAGAATTAAGGCTAATATTAATTACCTGAGATATTGGCATTTTTTTATATCTTTGGAGATTTTCCCTAACCCTATCAAAAATTACAACAGAATCATTAATTGAATAGCCAATTACCGTTAATAATGCAGCAATTGAGGTAGAATTAAATTCTAAAGAGGTAACAGAAATAAAGCCAATCGTAATTACAACATCATGAATTAAAGCTATAATCGCCCAAATACCAAATTCTAAATCAAAACGATACCAAATATAAATTAAAACAAAAAAACAGGATAATAATAATGCTAAAATTGCTGATTTAATTAATTCTGAACCAATCTTAGGTCCAACAAAATCAATCTTACGATATTCGATATTAGGGAATTTAGAATTTAGAATTTTTTTAATTTCTACAGTTAATTTAGCTTGATCGATATTTTCATCCTTTGGGATACGAATCATGACATCCTTTTCATCAAAGGATTGAATATTAAATTTCTTAATTCCTTTATTTGAAATGATGGATCTTAATTTTGAAACTTCTACTTTCTTATCAAAGCGAACTTCTAATAAAATACCACCCGTAAAATCAATACCTAAGTTAAGAAACTTAGTAGAAAGACTAAAAAAGGACATCAACAATAATAAAGCTGAAAAAACAATTGCTAATTTGTGATATTTAATGAAATTAATATTTAGCATTAGTTACCTGTCATTATTCTATCAACCAATTCTTTTATTGTTGGTATATTTCCGTTACTATAAAAAGGGTCAGTTGCAAATCTATATGCATTATGCCCTGCAAACATTAATTGATTTTCAATATCTTTACCAATCCTAACATCCTGTAAAGTTTTTTGAATACAAAAACTCCTTGGATCAGCCTTTTTACCATTAGTAAAATTAGCTTCGGAATCTTGAGACCAATTACTAAAACGACATTGACTTAAGCAACCCATACAATCAATTTGATCCTTAATAATTTGCTCAGATTTTGTCTTAGAAACAAAAATGACAGTATCATCAGGGGTTTTCATTAACTCATCAAAACCATCATTTTGCCACTTAATCGATTTTAATTTATCCTCTTTTCTAAGGTAAATCAATCTTTTTCTAGGTCCGAACTCTACAGATTCAGAAAATTCTTCATCTTGTTTTGACGCAAATGGAGCTTGTCTATTTTTAATGCCTTTTAATTCTCTAATAAAGTCATTTTCTACGGCAGAAGAATAAAAGCCTGTAGGACTAAATCTATTCAAATAAACATCACCATCCTTGAGGGTAAGTAATTTATTTTTCCATGATGTGGAAACAGGGTATTCCTTAGTTAAAATAGGTCTAGTACCAAATTGAAATACAACGGGACCAATTTCAGGATTATCAAGATAATGTTCATATTCTTTAATATTCCAAACACCACCTGCAACAACTATCGGAACATTATTTAAACCAACCGAATTCATAAATTTACGAATCTCAACAATTCTAGGGTAAGAATCACCAGGAATATTTGGATCTTCAGAGTTAGATAAGCCATTATGACCACCAGCCTTCCAAGGACATTCATAAACAACACCTCCTAATAATTTTGAGACATTCTTATAACTTCTTTTCCACAAAGCTCTAAAAGCGCGCATTGAAGAAACAATGGGGTAATAGTAAACATCATATTTAGCAGCAATTTCAGCCAAACGATAAGGCATACCAGCACCACAAGTAATACCATGAATTAATTTATTAGCCTTAGCAAGAATACCGTGTAATATTTCCTCAGCTCCACCCATTTCCCACAAAACATTAATGTGAATTCTACCATTACCAGCAGAAATATCATTAGCTATTTTAGCCTGAGCAACACCACCATTAATGCCGTAATTTATTAATTCTTGATGCCTCTCTTTTCTAGTTTTACCATGATAAATAACTGGTACTAAATTTCCGTTTTCATCATAATAATCAGCATTAACACCTGAAAAAGTGCCAACAGCACCAGATTTGGCAAAATTACCAGCAGTTACACCATTGGTTACACCAATACCTTTACCACCTTCTATTATTGGTAAACATTCCTTGTTTGATATAATATAAGGACTAATTTTTTTTAACAAAATTAATGATTTAAATTAGTTCATTTAATACAAGATCTTCCCACCAAACTAAATTATGTAATTAAATCCGATTAAATGTAATTGAAAAAAACATATATTAAAATTTATACAATATAAATTTTACAAAATATCATATTAATCTTATAAATTTGATATGCAATGAAAACATGCATCATTAGAATCAGAACATTTTAACTTAACTAATAGATAGACGAAATTTTTAAAATACAAGAAACAGATTGTTGTCAGTGTAAAGATTGTGGTTATAATTATAATAAAGGTAAAAATTACTAAAAAATTTACTTTACAGGTGACAAATGTGCAAAAGAGTTTGTTAATTTGTTATTGGTTATAGATTTACAAAACTGAGAAAGAATTTCGAAGAGTAATAAAAGACGGGTTCAAGAATTTTATTACATCTTATTACTGGAGAATTTATAAAAAATTATTCCAAAAAGTAAACATATTTAATGCAAATTATATACCTATTTAGGTAAGTTAAATAACTTGTTTAGACATTTTTCATCAGCACAAAAAATTAATAGCAAATATAATCTAAATTAATCAAGATTCTTAAATAATAAGTAAAATATTGATTTTGAAGAGGTTAAATTATTGTCATACGAGATTAACAAAACTTTTTTACTATAATTTTATAATCTAATATTTATTTAGGATGTGGCTAAATAAGTTAAGAAGAGAAAAGAGTGTCATCAATTCTTTCCCAACTAAATAACCCTTGATTAGCGTCATATGTTCTACCAAAATGACCATAAGTTGCTGTAGGAAGGTAAATTGGCCTATTTAATTGTAATAATTCTTTAATTCCCCTAGGAGTTAAATCAACATTTTCATTAATCATCTTTACTATCTCACTTTCTGGAACACTAGACGTACCAAAAGAATTAACATAAATAGATATTGGCTTAGTAATACCAATAGCATAAGATAGTTGGATTAAGCATTTTTTTGCTAAATTTGCGGATACAATATTTTTAGCTAAATATCGTGCAATATAAGCGCCAGAACGATCAACTTTAGTATAATCCTTACCAGAAAAAGCACCTCCACCATGGGCAGCTGCACCACCATATGTATCAACTATAATTTTTCTACCTGTCAAACCTACATCTCCTTCTGGCCCACCAATAATAAATTTACCTGTTGGGTTAAATAAAAATTTTGTTCTATTATCAATAAATTTTTTAGGTATAATCTTATAAATTATTGGCTTAACCTGATTAATTATATCATTAATATCCATCGATTCTTGATGCTGAATAGAAAGTAAAATTGTATCAATATAATCAATATTACCGTCGTCATCATAAGATAATGTCACCTGACTTTTAGCATCTGGACCAAAACCTGAAATATTTCCACCTCTTTGTTCCTGATAAATATTTTTTAAAATTTTATGCGAATATATTAAACTTGCGGGCATGAATTCAGTAGTTTCTTGGCAAGCATAACCAAACATAATTCCTTGGTCACCAGCACCCTCACTATCCTTTCCTCCCTTATCTACTCCAAGAGCAATATCTTCTGACTGTTTATTAAATAAAAACTCAATAGCAACTTTATCGTAGCTAAATTTCCCTTCAACATAACCAATCTCTCTAATTAGATTTCTAATCCTACTTTCAATAATTTTATAATCAGGAATATAATTAGTACGAATTTCACCCGCAATAATAATTTTAGATGGTGTAACAAAACTCTCAGCAGCAACTCTAGCATCAGAATCTTTCTCAAAAAAATAATCTAATATTAAATCTGATATCTGATCAGCAATTTTATCTGGATGTCCAGCAGAAACAGATTCACTAGTAAATAAATACATAATTAATTAGAAAGATAATTTATTTATTTTTTCTAAAGCAGATATATCGCCTACATGGAAAAAACTATTTTTAGAAACAGTAGCAGATATTTTTATATTTTTATTACTGTAAAAATGTGCTATTGAGAACTTTTTCTCTTTTGGTGCTTTGTTAAATATTTTGGGATTAATAATCTGAATTCCAGTAAAGGCATACGGATTAAAGGCATTTTTAATTATTTTACCATTTTTCAATAAATCAAAATCACCTTCACCATGATAACCAAAGTAATCTCTCTTATTAACCAAAGACAATAAAATATCTGGTTTTTCTAAATTAAATTTTTTAATCATATCAACTAAAAAATTTTTATCTTCTTGCCAGAATAAATCACCATTAATTAATAGAATTGGTTTATTCATATTAATAATACTAGATTTAATAGCATATTTAACTCCGCCACCAGTATCAACCTTACTAAATTCATCTGAAATAATTAAATTATCCTGATGATTATAAGCAAAATCCTTAATTTTCTTCTTAAGATAAAAACTATTAATTATTACATTTTGTGCTTTCAAAAACCTAACCCTGTCAAGAATATGATCTAGCATAGTCTTATTACCAATTTTTAATAATGGTTTTGGGGTATCTTTTGTTAAAGGCATCATTCTTGTTCCAACGCCCGCTGCAAAAATAAAAATTTGATCGATCATAAATTATTAATTAAATCTTGCTAATTCTAGATAAATGTCTGCCACCAGAAAAATCGGAAGTAACAAAATTGTGAAAACAATCTTTAGCTACATCAATATCAATAACTCTAGCTCCAAGGCATAATATATTAGCATCATTATGATTCCTTGCTAATTTGGATGTTACAGCATCATGACATAACGCTGCTTTAATACCATTAAATCGATTTGCTACAATTGACACGCCAATACCAGTACCGCATATTAAAATACCAAAGTCATATTCTCCAGAGGATCCTAAAAATTTATTACAAAGAGATTTTGCAATATCTGGATAATCTACATTAGATGCTTCAAAACATCCTAAATCAGTAAAATTACATTTTGATTGAAAATTATCAATCAAATATGACTTTAACTCAAAACCAGCGTGATCTGATGCAATCAATATATTCATTATTTTAATCTATTTAGCTTTCTTTCCTCGTCCCTCTTTTTAATTGACTCCCTCTTATCATATAATTTTTTACCTTTTACTAAAGCAACTTTTACTTTAGCATAATTACGATGATTTAGATAAATAGATAATGGTATCATTGAAAAACCCTTAATTCTAACCTTAGCAAGTAATTTTGCAATTTGTTTTTTATGTAATAATAATAACCTTTCCCTGAGTGGATCATGGTTAAATTGATTAGCACCACAAAATGGTGCAATATTAGCATTAGTTAAAAATAAACCATCTTTTTTATCACTAATATACGCATCCCCAATACTAGCCCCTCCTTCTCTTAAAGACTTGATCTCACTACCTTTTAATATTATTCCAGCCTCAACTTCTTCTAAAATTTCATAGCTAAATCTAGCCTTACGATTTTTTGATAATATTTTCATCAGTAATATTATGTTTTACGCCGTAAATATCAGTAATTTCGGTAATATTTTTCATTTTTTCATTGTTTAAATTATTTTCAACTTCATTCTTAATGTCATCAAAACCAATATCTTGAGAAATTTGGTTAAAATAATCACGAAAACCAAAAAATCCCTCTATAATCTTTTTTATTATATTGGGTAAATCTCTAGGATCTATAGCCAATATGAATATAATAATAATCAGTAAAAATTCAAAAAATGATATACCAAACATTAATCTATTGTTAAATTTAACTGGTACGGTCGAGAAGATTTGAACTTCCACGAGAAAAACATCTCACAGCGACCTCAACGCTGCGCGTCTACCAATTCCGCCACGACCGCAAAATATAAATAATATTTCTATAAAATAGGATCAGTAAAATTATTTTGATAAGATTTTTTTCTTATTTTACTATATTTTGGATCTTTTATTACATATTCATAACCTTGTTCCAAGGCATATTTTACAGCCTTATCCTTATCATAGAATTTAATTTTAAGCTGTCTAAACATATTATCAGAAAAGTTCCAACCTTGCAAAGAAGATTTATCACTTTTTTTTAAATTATTGTCAGAAATAATTTTTAAAAACCAATATTTTCTTTTTCCACTACCAGATTGCATGGCATTTTTTGTATCTTGAAAAATTTCTACTTTCATTTATTTGTTTTTATTCTCTATATTATATTTATATATAATAATATCAATTACAGTTTGTAATTGTCCATCTAAATTATCATCTATTTTATTAATTTTATAACCATATTTAGATAATTTTTTTTTCAATAATTTAATATTATCCAATTTTTCTATCAAATCAAAAATTTCTTGATCCAATTTTTGACCAATATCATGATCATAAAATTTTTGCCAATCAAATCGAAAAGAAGGATCCCTTTTACGACCCAAATAACCAAAAATTTCTTTTTCCCTATAGTAAGAAATGTCTAAATGACCAACAATATTTTGATTTTTAATATTATGTCTTTGCTTAATATCCAAACATAATTTTATTCCAGATTGAATTTGCTCTTTGGTAAAATCAATATTATCAGGATCAGGATTAAAAAACTCAATACCAATTGCAGTTTCATTCAACCCATCAACACAATTCCAATAGCTAATTCCAGCATGAAAAGCAATATTATTTTCCTCAACTAATTGTAAAATATCACCATTAACATCAATAATATAATGAGAGCTAACTTCATAAAATTGTAATAAATCAATAGCCTCATTAATATTTTTGGCAGCAATATTATGCAAAACCAAAAAATTAATCTGACGTTTATCACATTCTAAAAAATACTTGGTAAATAAGTTTTTCTTTATTATTCTCATAAAAACAAATTTAATTGATTATAAATAATGAGTAAAGATGTAATTCTTTATAATCTAAAAAATGATTTATAAATTCTAATATAAGGATATCTAAATTTTTGATGTTCAAACAATTATAGTCAATTAAATTTACTATTAGCAGATGGATATATTCAAAGATTTGAATATACGCTAGAAACAGTTTAGAAAATAAAAAATGATTTAACCAAAATCACATGACAAAAGTTTTTTCTGGTATTCAGCCAACAGGCAATTTACATCTTGGTAATTATCTTGGTTCAGCCCATAATTGGCTAGAATTACAAAATCAGCATGATTGTATTTTTGGCATTATGGATTTACATTCTATAACAATCAAACAAGACCCAAAATTACTGAAAAAAAATATCCAAAATTTGGCAATTAGCTATTTGGCATTTGGGATTGACCCAAAAAAAGCCATTATTTTTATCCAAAGTCAAATTTCGGCCCATGCCGAATTAGCTTGGATTTTAGGCACCATGGCCCCAATGGGCTGGCTTTCCCGCATGACACAATATAAGGATAAAGCAGGAGATAAAAATAATAATTTAGGTTTATTTTCTTACCCTATTTTAATGGCAGCAGATATTTTGCTATATAAAACTGACCTTGTACCAACTGGTAAGGATCAAAAACAACATCTGGAATTAACTCGTGATTTGGCAATTTCCTTTAATGAAAATTACAAAACAGATTTTTTGACCATTCCCAAGCCTCTAATCACTGGCAATTTTACCAAAATTATGTCTTTGCAAGATGGTACAAAAAAAATGAGCAAATCTGATCCAAGTGACTTGACAAGAATTAATATTAATGATGATCCAAAATTAATTGAAAAAAAGATCAAAAAGGCTAAAACAGATGCTATAATGGGTGTTTCCTATGATAAAAATCGTCCAGAAATTTATAATTTATTGAATATTTTCTCCTTCGCTAGCGGCCAAAAACCAGAAGAAATTGCCAAAAAATATGAAAATTGCGGTTTTGGAGATTTTAAAAAGGATTTGGCTGAAAATTTAATCGCTAAATTGCAAATTATTCAAAAAAATATTGCTAATCTTGAAAATAATCTTGATTATATTAATGATATTTTAATAGATGGGAAAAATAGAGCGGAAAAAATTGCAGAAAATAATCTTAGTAAAATTAAGGGCTTAATGGGATTATAATTATTACCTTTGATATGTAATTTCTTGTTCAGGTTTTACTACTTCTTTTATTAATCTTATTCTATTTTCAGTTTCTTGTGGTTCCATTGTTGTTGATTCTGTACTTTCATCAATTTTTGTAAATTTTATAGCATTATTATTTAGATTAAAAACATTAATTGTGATAGATTTTAATATATCACCTACTTTATTATTACAATTATTACTTTCAATTGCTTTTTTATCAATACCTTCTTTAGCATTATTTCTCTTTACAAAAGATAATTCTATTTTACTTTCTTTAAACTCTATTTTTATTGATGCATTTTTCAATCGACAATCATTTATTAATAAACAGTTCATATTATCTTTATTTCTAACAATATTTACTTCTTTTTGCAAAACACCTTTTATAAAACCCCCCGCTTTTGCATAAACATAGCTATCTGCTTTATTCAAAGCTTTATTTGCAGATTCACTAAATATTCTTTTTTCATTTACACACTTTAGTTCAGATGATGAATCGATGTTATTACCTATTTTACCCATTGAGTGATGAGTAGGTTTTATTATATTTACATTAGAACTAGGTGTGTCAATAAAGGGGTACAACAAACCATTACAATTATCAAATGAACTTTTAGATCTATATAATAAGATAAAACTTTGTAAAGCTTTGCTTAAATCTTTAGCATACTCGCTTTCCTTTTTCGCATTTTCATGATTAAACTCATATTCATTGGGAAGATCTTGACCTTGAATAATAAAATTTTTTGCAAAATATTTGATCATAAAGTCCCCCTGATTTTCGTTTAAATATTTCATAAAGTCGCTGGCAAAACCATTGTGATTATCTTGAAATTTTTTGAAGATTATGTCAACGCTTTGAAAATTTGTAGCTTCTTGCAAATCTTCCAATCCTGTACGCCATTCAGATTTATCTTCACTCCCAGAGTATTTAAGATGTTCAACCCCACGTTCATAAATAGTACTAGAGTCTGTATGAACTGCATCAGTGACTTTATCAAAGTTTGTACCAAAGGTGGCTTCACCTAGTGGCTCAACCCCATGTTCATAAATAGCACTAGTGGCTGTATCAAGTACAGCAGGGAATGCACCAAAGACTGAACCAAGTGAGTATTTAAGATGTTCAACCCCACGTTCATAAATAGTACTAGAGTCTGTATGAACTGCATCAGTGACTTTATCAAAGTTTGTACCAAAAAAGGTGGCTTCACCTAGTGGCTTAACCCCATGTTCATAAATAGCAGGGAATGCACCAAAGACTGAACCAAGTAATGCACCACGGGCTGCACCATTTGCAACAACCTCTCCACCCCTGCCCTTTAACAGCGAAGCTGCTGCATTAGATGAACCTCCTTGTAAAGATCTTTTTACAATAGGTTCTAAGAATGTATTACCAAGAAGATGTGCGTACCCAACCCCAGCCCCAACCGCAACAGAAACAATGCCAGAAAGCGCAATAGTTCCAGCAGTAGTACCTAATGTTTCTGCTTCATTTGTTAATCGTAAATGAGCATATTCATTTGATTTACTAATTATTTCATTTAATTTTTCTTTTATATTTTTATCATTTATATTATAAAATAACTCCTTTACATCAGATAATTTATTTTTTTTATCTATTGTCTCAATATAATATGGGTTGTGATTTAATTCTTCTTCTATACTAGGAAAATCATTTAGGAATCGATTAATAAAATCATATTGATAACTATAATGTTTTGTATAGTTATGATCAAGCGTAGAAGCTAGTATTGCTCCACCAATACCACCTACTATCGCTCCAACACCACAAAAAGGACTTCCCATAGCCACTCCTGCTGCCAAACCTCCCATAAAACCTCCCCCATAATTAGATACAACATTACCAGCACCAACCTTCAAAGAAAAAATAAGAGCTTGATTACGAGCGGATTCTTTTAATCCTTCTAATGTTATTGAATCTTTATCGACAACTAATTTTTCAACCCACTCATCTAACTGACTTTTATTTAATTCAATAACATCAATATTACTTTCTATATTTACCATACTTAAGATATAATACATTCATGATCATTACATCATATCATATTTTTTTAGTTTAGTCAATGGTCACTACTCAAAAATCATGATTTATTGATAAAAGAGAACTAAAAAGATCAATTTTGGTAAATAATATTTTATTTTTTCAGAGTTTTCTATAATAATTACTTTCTAGTAAGATTAAAAAACATTGAATCACGACCCTCTTTTATAGCCATTTCTTGATATTTGGTTTTAACCCAAAAGTCTGGCTCTAAATGGGGATTTTGATAAAAATTAGCATCTAGGGTAAAAAATTGATTTTTTGGCAGAAAATTTAGTAAAAACTCCTGATAAGATGGGTGGTCAGTGGCAATTAGTAACTTACCTTGTGGTTTGGTAATATGATTTAATATCTGTAATAAATTATGGTTAATAATTCTACGATTATGATGACGTTTTTTAGGCCAAGGATCAGGAAATAAGATAAAAATCTGCTCCAAACAAGCCTTCGGCAATTGTTCTAACAAAAATCTAACATCATCTTGGTATATTCTTATATTATTTAAAGGGTCTTTTTTTAAATTTGTAAGTAATTTAGTAATAGAATTAATATAAACTTCACTACCAATAAATAATTGATCTGGGTTATTTTTAGCATTTTGGAATATAAAATCACCAGAACCAAAGCCAATTTCTAGGTTAATTTTATTATATTGTCTAATTTTATCTAAATTTAAATGATATTGTGGTAAAATATTATTAAATAGATCTATTTTATTAGTACTTAAGCTTCTGCTTTTTACTCTACCAAAACTTCTTATAAATTTAAACTCTGTCATATATAATACCAATTATCATTAAAAAAACTTTTATGAAAGATAAATATTATAGCTTTATCTTTTTTCTTGTTATTAGCATAAGAGCTTGAAAAATATAGGTATATTATTCTCATTTTTTACAAATAACAAGAAAAAATATGTTGCTATATTGTTCATTTTTTAATAATAATTGGTCTAAGAATTTTAGATGGAAATTGGTATTAATCTAAAATTATACAATCAGATTCCTCCTTATTGTTTTTTATAATAAATTCTCGGCAAAATCTTTCGGCCTTATCTTGAGTAGAAAAATTACCTATTTGTAAACGATAGAATATACCCCTTCTTCCTAAATCAATTACTGTAATAAATTTTTGATAATTTCTTACTAGATCACCATTATTACTAGAGATATAGCGCCAATATCTTTCGGCAGACTCTTTTGAGCCCATAGCGGCAACTTGAACTCTGGTACCATAATTGATTAAATTATCTTTTTTTTTCTCCTTACTTAAATCAACTATCTTTTTAGGTTTTTTTATTCTGCTTATTTTTTTTGATTTATTGTCTTCTTTAACGCTTGAATAAAATACTGGATCAATATTTTTAACTATCTTTACCTTTTTACTCTTAATATCTTCTACATCATTACCAACAATATTATCATAAATCATTTTGTCTAAATGCTCCACCATTTTAATATCCTTTCTGCCTCTTACCTTAACATTACCTTCTGGAGATCTAATAATTTTTATAGTTTTTTCTTTTTGTTTATCAGCAAAATCATAAGCATTAACTGTTATATATAAAAATGAAGCAACTGAAATTGTAATTAAAATAAAATTTATAGCTTTTCTAACAATAAATTTAATTAATCTTGTTGTACTATCCCTAGAATAATAAAAATCCTCTTCCATCATAACATTTGTGTTAGTGGCTTAATATTAAATATATTTAACGCAGAAGAAATAATTTTTGCGCTTGCCATTAGCATATATATTCTAGCCTGCGTTAAAGAATCATTACCCTTTATTATAAATCTTAAATTGTCGTCTTCAATACCAGCATTCGATAAAAAATGAATTTGAGCAGATAATTCTTGTAAATAAAAAGCTATCCTATGAGGTTCGTAATGAGTGACTGACATCTCTATTATCCTTGGATAAAGAATTAATTTTTTAATCAGTGAAATTTCAGCTGGATGAGTTAAATTGGATAAAATATTTACATCTATAGTATCTTTCTTAATAAGATTGAGTAAATCTGGATTTACTTCCAATAAATTCCTCATTACTGAATGACATCTGGTGTGTGCATATTGTACATAAAATACCGGATTATCCTTTGACTGTTTTACCACTTCTTCTAAATCAAAATTAATTTCCATATCATTTTTACGACTCATCATCATAAATCGCAAAATATCAATTCCTACCTCATTAATTACATCTGTTACTGTGATAAAATTACCTTCTCTTTTTGACATTTTAAGAGATTCTCCATTCTTTAGGAATTTTACCATCTGACAAAGTATAATCTTTAATTTAGCTTTACCATCAGTAATGGCGTTAGCTGCAGCGGTTAATCTTTTAACATAACCAGCGTGATCAAACCCAAGTGGTAAAATCATTTTTTTAGCTCCCCTTTCAAATTTATTTAAGCAATAAGCAATATCAGCGGCAAAATAAGTGTATGAACCATCAGATTTTTGTAAAACACGATCCATATCATCACCAAAATTAGTTGATTTAAATAATAGTTGCTCTTTTGGTTTAAAATTATCTAATTTTTTTCCTTTTTGTGGCTCAATTACACCTTTATAGATTAAACCCTTCTTATGAAGGATATCTATAGATTCTCTAATTTTATTTTTATCATGCAATTCTTTCTTTTCAGAAAATAGAACATCATGCTCGATTCCCATCTCTAACAAATTTGTAGTGATTAATTTAATCATCTCATCCACAACTAAATCTCTAATTAGATCCAAATATTTACTTTCTTTTTTATCTATTAACGAATCTTGATATTTGTCTTTAACTTTTTTAGCAATAGGAATTAAATATTCTCCAGGATATAATCCTTCAGAAATTTCAATTTTATGATCAAACAATTCTAAATATCTTAAGTAAACCGATTTAACCAAATTATCAATCTGTGATCCGGCATCATTGATATAATATTCTTTACTGATATCAAAACCTGTTTTATTTAAAAGATTTGCTAATATATCACCGTAAATTGCACCTCTAGCATGACCAATATGCATTGGTCCTGTTGGGTTTGGTGAAGCATATTCAATATTAATTTTTTGACCATTACCAATCTGTGGAAGAGGTATTTCATCACATATTAAGATATCTGATAAAAATTGCTGCAAAATATCAAATTTTAAGAAAATATTAATAAATCCAGGGCCAGCAACTTCAATTTTTTTAATATTTGGATTATTTTTAACTTCTAAAATAATAATGTCAGCTAATAATCTAGGAGATTTTTTAAAATCCTTAGCGAAGACCATAGCTATATTTGTTGCAATATCACCATTTTTTTCTTCCCTACATGGTTCAACTGTAAAAATATCTAGCTTATTTTCATCTATCTTTACATCTAGATTATTAGATAATTTATTAATTATAACACGGAGTTCATCTTTAAAAATATTAAATATATTCATTCTTTACCACTTATTTTTCTAATATTTCTTTGTAAATCATTATGATTAATTATAGGATATGATTTTTTCATATCAGTTAAAATATTAAAAGAATCAATTTTAGGGATATTAATGTCGTTAAAACTAACTTTATTTACTGGATATGATGTTGGAAAATTATATTCTAAGTAGTTAGGAAAATAAATTTTTGAATTACGATTATAATTACCATATCTAAATTTGTTGATATCTAAAGAAGTTTTAGTATTATATTGGTCAGAAATTATTTTTTGAGCATTGGCTTTATTATCATTTATTCTTCTTTTAATATTATTTAAGCCGCCACCATACTGCTCTAAAAACTCTTGATTAGGAGTTTTGTTACTATTTCCTGAACAAGAAATAATAAAAAATAAAATTACAAAGGAAGATATTTTATATAAATTAATCATATATATAATCAGTCATATCAACAGCTTCAGAAACTTCCTCAAGAGTAGTTATTCCTTGAGCAATTTTTAAAATACCGTCATCAGCCATAGAAATAAATCCCATTTTCTTGATGTAATTAATAAATTCATTTCTTGATGCTCTATTTAAAATCATCTCATCAACATTTTTATCAAAAGGTAAAATTTCCATTAATGGAGTTCTACCATAATAACCAGTACCGCTACAACGATTACAACCTTTTGGATGCCCTACATGAGTAACTTTTGGATATTTTTTTAGAATTTTTTTCTCTATATCATTAATTGGCCTTGTAACTTTACAATTATCACATAATTTTCGCGATAATCTTTGAGCTATAACACATATTACCGTACCTGATAGCAAATATGTTGGAACACCTATATTTTCAAGCCTAGCAATAGCAGATAATGCATCATTGGTATGTAAACTACTAAATACTTGGTGACCAGTCATGGCAGATTGAATAGTAGCAATAGCAGTTTCTTTATTACGAATCTCACCAATTAGAATAATATCTGGATCCTGCCTCATAATGGATTCAATACCCTTACCAAAACTCATTCCAACATCCTCCTTAATATTTGACTGACGAATTAGAGGAATATGATATTCCACCGGATTTTCCAAAGTCATAATATTTTTATCAATGGCATTTATTTCACTCAAAATAGTGTAGAGAGTTGTTGTTTTACCAGAACCAGTAGGACCGGTTACAATTATAACGCCATTTGGTTTTTTGATTAACTTACTAAGAAGCTTTAAATTATGATTATTCATCCCTATTTCTTCTAAAGACAAAATAGACTGACTTTCATCCAAAATCCTCATTACAATATTTTCACCATTTACAGTTGGCTGAGAGGATACCCTGAAATCAATTTTTCTACCTAAAATCTCTGTTTCAATACGACCATCTTGAGGCTTCCTTGATTCAGCAATATTCATATCAGAAATAATCTTCAACCTTACAGCAATTGCGCGCCAATGATCCTTATGAACAGACCTAATCTGCATCATTTTTCCATCAATTCTATATCTAATTCTAAGGAAATAATTTTCAGGCTCAAAGTGAATATCGGATGCCCTCTTATGTACAGCATCCGTTAAAATAGCATTAACCAAACGTACCATTGGACTAGAATAGTCAGTTTTCATAGCACTGTCTTCATCTATTGCAACTTTACCGCTTTCAATTTCTTTTAAAATACCATCAATTGACATTTCATAGTCATAATATTGATCAATAGTATTTAAAATATCAGAAGTTGGAGCATATACAGGATTTATACGGTGATCAGAAGGGAATAGTTTTTTGACTCTATCCATGCCAACAATATCAAATATATCTGACATGACAATAGTAACTTTTTTATCATCAAGAAATAATGGAATCAGATTATTATTGATACAAATAGATTTTGGTATCACCTTTATTAAGTTAGGATCAATGATGAAAGATTTTAAATCAAATTTTTTTACACCAGTAGCTTGGTTTAAAACTTCACCTAAGGCCTTTTCTGTAATAAAACCCATAGAAACTAATATAGCGCCTATAGTTTTAGTATTTTTTAACCTTTCTTTCTCTTTTTTAGCAATTTCTAACTGATCATGAGATATAACTTTCTCCTTTTGGAGTTTCCAACCTATATCAAACGATTCTGTATCACTATGAGTCTTGTCTTCAACCATTCATTCAAATTTACATAAGCCACAATTAATAGTTGATATCTATAAAAAATAAACATTAACCAGAACATTGCTTTACTTTAGTTCTACAAATAGAAATATTAACAGGAAATACTAAAT
>JAHXBT010000042.1 GCA_020054695.1 Rickettsiales bacterium | reverse complement strand
AAAAAACCTAAGTTTTTTTATACAAGAAGTGTTAGGGGTAAATTATACCAATAATAATTTAAAAATAGGTAATTTTTATTTGATTAGGTATTAATTGTAATTAATTATCTATAACAAATTAAAAGATGAAATAAAATTACAGCATATAATTAAGAATCCCCCCTGACTTATAATATTTTACCTCATTTTCAGTATCAATCCTTGATAAAAGGTTAATTTCTTCTATTGACCCGTCTTTTCTAGTAATTTGGCATTTAATATTGCCTTTTGGAATAATATTATCATCAATATTAATAGAAATATTTTCTTCACCAGTTAGTTCCAAAGATTTTCTTGATTGACCATTTTTAAACATTAAAGGCAAAACACCCATTCCAATTAAATTAGAACGGTGAATTCTTTCAAAAGACTCGGCAATTACAGCTTTAATTCCAAGTAAATTAGTACCTTTAGCTGCCCAATCACGAGAAGATCCGGTGCCATATTCCTTGCCAGCTATCACTACTAGCGGTTGATTAGAATTTTTAGACTCCATTGCAGCATCATAAATAGAAACAACATCACCTGCGTTATTTTTGGTATAGCCACCTTCAACATCATCTAAAATTTCATTCTTAATACGAATATTAGCAAAAGTACCTCGAGTCATCACCTGATAATTACCCCTTCTGGAACCATAAGAATTAAAATCTGTCTGATTTACACCGTTTTCTTCAAGATATTTAGCCGCCGGAGAGTTTTTAGCAATATTTCCAGCAGGAGAAATATGGTCAGTAGTTATAGAGTCACCTAAAAGCACAATAATTTTAGCATTTTTAATGTTATTATTATCTTTTACTTTTGTTTTAAAGAAATTTGGCAAACGAATATAAGTACTGTTTTGATCCCAAGAATAAATATCAGATTTTTTAACATCAATTTCCTGCCAGTCTTTATCACCTGCAAATAAATCAGTATATTTTTTAGTGAATATTTCTCTAGTTACAACTTGAGTGGTAATTTGATTAATTTCTTCATTTGTTGGCCACAAATCCTTAAGATAAACATCTTCATTAGAATCTGTTTTAGCAATTACATCTTTTTCAAGGTTAATATTCATTGTACCAGCTAAAGCATAAGCTACCACTAATGGTGGAGAAGCTAGATAGTTCCCCTTTGTCAATGGATGAACCCTTCCTTCAAAATTTCTATTACCAGACAGAACAGCTGTTACAAGTAAGTTATTATCTTTAATTGTATCATGAATTTCTGGATTAAGATTGCCAGAATTACCAATACAAGTTGTGCATCCAAAGCCAACGATATTAAAGCCAATTTTATCAAGATATTCTTGTAAACCAGCATCTTTTAAATAGCCAGCAACAGCTTGTGAACCCGGTGCAAAAGAAGTTTTAACAGTTTTTCTAATTTTTAACCCTTTTTCTACTGCCTTTTTAGCAACTAAAGCTGCCCCAATTAAAACAGAAGGGTTGGAAGTATTAGTGCAAGAAGTAATAGCAGCAATTACAATGTCACCATGATTAATATTAGTATCTAAGTTTGGTAAATTTTTAGCTGCATCATTAAGATCGACACCAACATCTTTAGATAATCTAGCAAATTCTGCCTTGGAGTTTAGTAATTCAATTTTATCTTGAGGTCTTTTTGGGCCTGCAATTGTTGCTTTAATTGAGCTGATATCCAATTCAACTACTTCAGAAAATTCTGGCTCAATTGTATTATTTCTAAATAATTTTTCGGCTTTAGAATATTTTTCAACTAACTCAATTTGATCGTCAGACCTACCAGTTAGTTTAAGATAATTTAAAACCTCATTATCAATAGCAAAAATACCGCAAGTTGCACCATATTCTGGTGCCATATTAGCAATTGTTGCCCTATTTGATAGTGATAAATTATCAAGAGCATCGCCATAAAACTCAACAAATTTACCAACAACTTTTTTCTCCCTTAAAATATTGACAATATTTAAAACCAAATCAGTTGCTGTTATACCTTCGTTTAATTTACCAGTTAACTTAAAACCAATAACCTCAGGGATTAACATAGAAATTGATTGGCCAAGCATTGCAGCCTCAGCCTCAATTCCACCAACGCCCCAACCAAGTACAGAAAGACCATTAACCATAGTAGTGTGACTATCAGTACCAACAACAGTGTCTGGGTAACAATATAATTTACCTTCAATTTCTTTAGAAAAGGTTACTCTAGCTAGATTTTCAACATTTACTTGGTGACAAATACCTGCCCCCGGCGGCACAACCCTAAAGTTATCGAAAGATTCTTGCGCCCATTTCAAAAATTCATATCTCTCCTTATTTCTTTGCATTTCTAGATCAACATTTTTCTTGGCAGATTCAGAACTACCAGCAAAATCAACCTGAATTGAATGATCAATAACTAAATCAACAGGAATTAAAGGATTAATCTTTTTAGCATCTCCACCTTTCGCCACAACCGCATCTCTCATAGCAGCTAAATCAACTACAGCTGGAACACCTGTAAAATCTTGCATCAAAACCCTAGAAGGAGAAAAGAAAATTTCTTGCCTTTTGGAAGAATCCTTGACTGAGTCAATAATGTTAGTACAATCAACTAATTTTTTATCTTTATCAATATTTGATCTTAAAATATTTTCTAAAAGAACTTTCAAGCTAAAAGGTAATTTTGATATGTCTTTACCAAGATTTTCAGCTAACTTTTCAATCGAAAAATAATTATATTTTTTATTATTTACTTCAATTTGTAATGTGTAATTATTTGTCATTAATTTTTAATTAAATTCATCTGTATTTACTGTACCTAATTATAATGTCTTTGTAATTCTGACTATAAGATAAAAAAGTTGTTTACTTTTTAATGTATCTATTTTGTGCTCTTAGGGTTATTGATTATATTATAATACTCTAGAAAGTAACCATACTGGGTTTTTAGCAGTAATATTTTTCTTAAAAATCCATTTATCAACTATATTTACAGTTTCAGTCTTACTTCCATTAATAATTTTATCACCCTTTGTTACATAATCAATTTGCTTAGTAGTAAATTCTACAGTTAAATAAGTATATCGAGAATCGCTTTTTGCAGCAATTATTTTTGCTCCATCAATTGAAATAATTTGAGAATTTAATTTTTGATTTTCATTCTTTAATTTATCAATATTATCCTGAAATTGCGTATAAATTTTACTAGCTAAAAGATTTTTAACCTTTGATAAATCTTGATTAACAAAATTTTCAGTAATCATTTCAAAAGCCTTTTTAGACCCATTAATAAAAGTAGCAGGAGATAATTTTGCTTTTTCAAAAACAGATTTTACATCCAAAATAATATTTTGATCAATTTCATTAAGAACATCTAAATCTTCTGATGAAGGAATATTGTTATTATCCTGAACTTGATCTGAATGAAGATTAACAATATTAGAATTTTCTTCTTCACTGTATTTTTTAGATTTTTTATCTTGTTTTTCTTGATAGTTAACTTTTTCTTTAAGAAAATTTTTGATTGAGTCTCTTTTTTGATCATCATCAAATTCACCCAATTTTTTATTGAGCTTAACAAAAATAAAAATTGCTAAAGCAGCTAAAATTATAAGATCCATTTAAGAATATATTTAAATATGGGGCAAACGACGGGTTTCGAACCCGCGACCACCAGAACCACAACCTGGTGCTCTACCAACTGAGCTACGTCTGCCATGAAAGGATAATCTTAAAATTACAGGTAATTTAAGTCAATGAATAATTAATTCTAATTACATATTAAAAATTATTCACTTACCCTTTTTGCACACTTAAAATTGATTTTATTAACATAATATTGTTAGTAGCTGTTTGTTAGGTTGTTTAAATTAAGAGTTGGTATATGAGGTGGGTTTTTAGGTTGTTAAAGTTTTATTGGTTTGAATGGGTTTTAGATTTTATAATTTTATTAAATAACAAGATCTTCTGTGCTACTGACTGGAGTTTTTTCCTTAGTTAGGTGAGGTTCTGGGCTTGTTATCTTGGATTTATTAAAATCACTTCTTAGTTTGTTAATTCATTTTCATTATATATTTTCTTTACTTCCTGGTAAATGTTTGCTTTACAAAGATAGTCCTTTTAAAGTAGCAAGATTTCCAATTGATTCGAGTAGAGTGGTTAATTAATTATTATCTCTTTTGAAATATTTTATTAAATATAGTTATCAAAACACTATGACAAAAAATGTAACTACATTATTGTTTTTTGGCTCATAATAGGCGTAGTATGGATAATTATTTTATCGTTTTTTTGGTAATAAAGTACAAGATTCATGAGTTAAAAATTTATTTATTATTTGTATTATATTCTTTAGTAAGTTATTATTTTGTTATTGATAAAAGTACGTCAGTTGGCCTAATTTAATCTGTTAATTCATTAAGTAAAATT
The DNA here is from genome assembly GCA_020054695.1 of Rickettsiales bacterium. GTDB lineage: Bacteria > Pseudomonadota > Alphaproteobacteria > Rickettsiales > UBA1997 > CAJQHK01. The sequence continues at coordinate 6,119 of JAHXBT010000042.1, read as the reverse complement.
CTTTATTACTAAATTAAGCTATAAAATTAACTCTTAAAATTATGCTGTTGGGTAGAGTGATTGTGTTTTTACAAACTCATAGTATTGGGTAATACTACATCAATCATACAAATAAGTTATTTTTTTAAAATCTATAAATTATGAGAAAAAAAATCTTAATATTTGGGGGATCTGGTTTTATTGGGTCATCATTAACAAAGAAATTGCTTGAACAGAAATATCAAGTCTGTGTTGTTTGTAGCAACAAAGAAAAGGCAATAAGTAACTTTAGCACTGACCTTCTGGGGTTAGAAATTAAGATTATCGATATTTTTAATGAAAATGAGGTTGTAAATTTAGTAAAAGATTATGATGTTATCATAAATTTGATAGGAAAATTGTTTGAGGCTAAAAAAGGTGATTTTGCCAAGTTTCATCATGAATTTCCTAGATTGTTATCATGTACTATTTCTAGCAAGCAGCATTTAATTCACATTTCAGCACTTGGTATAGAAAAATCTTCAAAAACTTCTATTTATGCCAAAACAAAATTAGATGGACAAAAGGCAGTTACCAAAAATTGTAAAAACTATAATATAATAAAACCAAGTATAGTTTTTGGTGATTATGATAATTTCTTTAACCTATTTGCTAAAATGGCTAAAATATCTCCTTTTTTGCCACTTATTGGAGGTGGTAAAGCTAAATTCTCTCCAGTTTATGTTGAAGATCTAACCAGGAGCATAGTTTTCCTTACTGAAGACGGCGAAAAATACAAAAACCAAATTTTTGAAAGTTATGGTCCAAGCGTATCGAGCTTTGAAGAATTAATGCATTTTATACTTAAAACAACAGGAAGAAAAAAATTGTTAATTAACCTGCCATTTCGCATCGCAAAACTTCAGGCAAATTTAATTAATTTGTTTAAAATATATCTTCTAACTCCTGACCAAGTTGAGTTACTAAAATATGATAATATTGCTAGCAATGAATATGATAATATCGTTAAAATTATTGGCAATTTAAAGGCCTATGAAGAAATAGTTCCTAAATATTTAAGCTAATAATAAATACAAAAATAAAAAATAGCTACAATAGACGCTATAATATCATGATCTGCCAAATCAGATCTTTTAAAGGAAGTAATGAATAGCAAAGAGTAAAAATCTAATTGTTATCACCTAAGGATTTACCCATGATTATATAAAAACTTTAGGTATGATTGGCGAGTAATTTAGAGATTTATTTTTAAATCTTGGTGGAAAATTTTTTACTTTTGCCTTATTTAAATGTTAGTGATAACGGAATAAAACTAATAAATAGCCTACTAGAATATAATTTTGGAAAATTAACTAAATTATGGCGCATAAAAAACCAAACCTTGCAGAAAAGATATGTCCTATCTGTAATTTTAAATTCAAGTGGCGTAAAAAATGGTCAAAAAATTGGAATGAAGTTAAATATTGTTCTAAGAAATGTGCCAAAAATTCAAAATAAGGCAAGATATAACAATAATACTAACCCTTAACCTTAAATTATAAAACCATTTTTCAAATACTAAATTTTTATAAGAAATAAAATCAATAACTAAATTAAATATATATCCTAAAATTATAACCAGTAAAGCTAACTTAAAATTTATTAACAAACATAACCAAGATATAAGAGCTACTATATTGCTTAAGATCAAAAGATTGTTACTGAGTTTATCCTGTAAAATGGCGTAAGCAAAATGCATTCCTGAAATAAAGCTTAAAATAATTGCCCCATAAGATATAAGGATTAAAGATATGTCAATTGCCGAAAAATGAGTATCTTTTAAAAAAACAATACATGTTAAAAATAAAAAAGGAATACTTCCAGAATATGATAAAATTTTGGTTAATTGTTCTTTTTTCATATTTTTCTTAAAGTTAAATTTATTCTGTGATTAAATTGGTTTGAAGGATAAACCTTATCAATTCCATGATAAATTAATCTTGACTGTCCACTCATTATCAACACATCGCCATCATTTAACTTTATGGATCTAGTTTTATCTGATCTTTTTAAGCCGCCAAAACGAAACAATGCGCTATTGCCAATGGAAATAGATAATACTGGATAAGACAAATCTTTTTCATCATTATCAATATGAAGACCCATATTAGATTTTCTATCATAATGATTTATTAAGCAACAATCTGGTGATATTTTCAAATTTGTTACTTTGTGCCAAATATCTAAAATATTATCACTAATTCTAGGCCATTTTTGCTTTGTATTTGGATGATATGATTGATATCTATAACCACCTATTTTATCAGACACCCAACCATAATTTCCCATATTACTCATTTTAACAGAAAGCTCTCTGCCAGTTTTTGGCATAGTTGGTCTAAATAGTGGGGCGTTTATAAGGGCAAAATCAATATCCTGCCTCAATATATCAATTTGATTCTTAGATAAATAGTTTGGAAAGTAGTCTAGTCCTTGAATGATTTTCATTTATTAAAATGAATGATACTAAATTTTTTTATAAATAATAACAATGAAAAATTACTTTTATAAGTTAAAGTTAAATAATATATATAAAAAACATTAAATATCAATGAAATCAATAATAGTTATATTAGGAGATCAATTAAATCTCAATATATCTTCTCTAAAAAATTGCGACAAAGAGAAAGATATAATTTTAATGTGCGAGGTTCTTGAGGAGTGTAACACTCCAAAACATCATAAAAAGAAAATTGCTTTCATATTATCTTGCATGCGTCACTTTGCTGATGAATTAAAAAAATTAGGATTTAATATTTTATATGTAAAGCTCGATGATCAAGACAATACTCACTCTTTTAAATCTGAAATTTTGAGATTTTGCATGAAGTATGATGTTAATAAAGTAAAGATAACTCACCCGGGAGAATATCGGGTTTTAGAAAGTTTAAATTATTTAAAACAATCAAATATTGATTTGCAAATTATTGAAGATGATCGTTTTTTGTGCTCCCAAGATGAATTTAAAGTTTTTGCAAAAGAAAAAAAATCTCTTTTGATGGAGTATTTTTATCGTAAAATGCGAGTAAAATATAGTATATTAATGGATGGAGATAAGCCAATAGGTGGAAAATGGAATTATGATTTAGAAAATAGAAAGCCACCCAAAGCGGATTTAACAATTCCATCTCATTACCAAAGTAGTCCAGATCAAATAACTAAAACAGTAATAGATTTGGTAAATAAGAAGTTCTCTAGTCACTTTGGTGACATAGAGCCATTTTATTTTGCTGTAAACTCGAATCAGGCTACCTCTTCTTTTAAAAAATTTATTGAAGAAAGGCTTGAAAAGTTTGGAGATTATCAAGATGCAATGATTGAAAATGAAGATTTTATGTTTCATTCTCACATTGGTTTTTATCTTAATAATGGTCTTTTAGAACCGTTGGAGGTAATTAAATTGGTAGAAAAAGAATATAAAGAAGGAAAAGTAAGTATTAACTCAGCTGAAGGTTTTATTAGACAAATTTTGGGTTGGAGGGAGTATATTAGAGGGGTTTATTGGCTTAAGATGCCACAATATAAGGAATTAAATTTTTTAGGTGCAAAAAATAAATTACCAGAATTTTACTGGGGAGGTGATACTAAAATGAATTGTATAAAGGAGTGTGTTAGAAATACTAAGCAAAATTCATATGCTCATCATATTCAAAGATTAATGGTTTTGGGGAATTTTGCTTTAATTTCTGGTATCGATCCAAACGAAGTTAATGAATGGTATTTAATTGTATATGCTGATGCCTACGAATGGGTAGAATTACCAAATGTATCAGGAATGGTCTTGTTTGCTGATGGAGGAATTTTAGCAACAAAGCCATATGCAGCTAGTGGATCTTACATCAATAAAATGTCAAATTATTGTAAAAAATGCTCTTATAAAGTAAAAGAAAAAAATGGCGAAGAAGCTTGTCCATTTAACTATCTTTATTGGAATTTTTTGTTAGAAAACAAGTCAGCTTTAGGTAAAAACCATAGAATGGCAATGATTTATCGAGTTTTAGAAAAATTTGATGAACAGAAGATAAAAAATATTAAAAATGACTCACAAAAGTTTTTAAATCAAATTTACAATAAATGATGAAAATTAATAAAATAAAAATAATATTACTATTTCTAATAATTTTTAACTCTTTTAGCTTGGCAGCAAACATGACAGTTTCAAATGCACATCAATTTTCATTTACATCAATTGATAGTAAGCTAATTAATTTATCTGATTTTAAAGGAAAAGTAGTTTTAGTTGTAAATACAGCTTCAAAATGCGGTTTTACTCCTCAATATGAAGGTTTACAAAAATTACATGAAAAATATAAAGATAAAGGGTTGGTTATAATTGGAGTTCCATCTTCAGACTTTGCTAACCAGGAATTTAGCAAAATATCACAAGTAAAAGAATTTATTGATAAAGAATTTTATGTAACTTTCTTGCTGACCGAAATTGAAAAAGTTAAAGGAAAAGAAGCTCATCCATTTTATTTGTGGGCAAATAGTGAGTCTGGTTTTATTGGTTCCCCCAAATGGAACTTCCACAAATACCTGATAGATAAAAGTGGAAATTTTGCTTCCTGGTTTTCATCTCCAACCAAACCTAACTCTCAAAAAATAATTGACAAAATTGAAGATCTTTTATGATAGAAGATTAGTAATGAGCCTAAAATGTCCTAGGAAAAAAGGTAGAGTCAGGGTAGTTGGTAATAAGGTTACTTTTTTGGATATTCTTCCAATAGTTAATTTAATAAAATACATCAAAAATAGCTTATAATCAATATTATTTGGTTAAATAGTAGCTTTAGTAATAGGGATAAGGAAAATATGGAGATAGTAGGTAAAAAAATTGCCACTAAAAATCGTAATATTTATTGTTTGCGTATAATTTTAAAAAATTAAAAAAATATTTTATAAGCAAAAAGCTTCTAATATCTTGATATTATGCAATATATAAAAGTTGATTTTTGGGATAATGATTAAAAGAACTCATTTTGGAATTATCGGCTCAAAATATATATGAAGTAGTAAGTAAAGGCGATGGTTAAACAAACTTGCAGTAAAATTATTTAGGATACATACATCACCTTTTTTGTTATAAATTACAGAAAGGTTTGAACAGCATGTGCATTTTAACCTTATTTTTTATAATTTTATCTCTGAATTTTCTTTGTTCATTCAAGATAACTAATTTTCCTAAATTATATTACTAAAAAGCCATGGGAAAGATATATATAATAATTACCACAAGTATTATAAAACAAATTATTAACTTTAATATATCAAGCATGTTAATAAATATTATTGTTTTGTTACTTCGTCAAATCTTTTAATTAGGGTCAAAAACTCTTCTAAATTTTCTAATTTTAACATACAAGGTCCATCAGAAGGTGCATTATCAGGATCTTGATGAGTTTCGACAAAAAGTCCGGCAACACCAACCGCAATAGCAGCTCTTGCCAGGGTTTCAACAAATTCTCTTTGACCACCAGAAGCGCCACCTAATCCACCAGGTTGTTGTACTGAGTGAGTGGCATCATAAATCACAGGATAGCCAGTTTTTGCCATAATAGGAAGTGATCTCATATCCGAAACAAGAGTATTGTAACCAAAGCTAGCTCCTCTTTCAGTCAATAAAATTTGATTATTACCAGATTCCTCTAATTTTTTAACAACATTGTTCATATCCCAAGGTGCTAAAAATTGCCCCTTTTTAACATTAATAATTTTGCCAGTTTTAGCTGCGGCAATTAAAAGGTCAGTTTGACGACATAAAAATGCAGGAATTTGCAGAATATCAACTGAATCCTTAACTAAATCACATTGTTGTTCATTATGAATATCTGTTAGGATAGGGCAATTGAAAGTTTTTTTAACTTCTTCAAAAATTGGCAGGGTTTTTTCAAGACCTAAACCTCTTTTACCAGAAATTGAGCTGCGATTTGCCTTATCAAAAGAAGATTTATAAATAAAATTAATATTTAATTGATCAGTAATTTTTTTGATTTTTTCGCATAGCATTAAAGAATGATCAAGACTTTCGGTTTGACAAGGTCCGGCAATAAGAGTAAACGGTAGGTTATTACCCATTTCTAAATTACCTATTTTTATTGTTT
>JAHXBT010000011.1 GCA_020054695.1 Rickettsiales bacterium | reverse complement strand
CATCATAAATTAAAATATCGACAGAGATTTCTTAGTTCTTTTGTAGCAAGAAGCACAGCCTACTTTAATGTAGGTGAGCATCGCAGATAGAAAAAACTAATAAAGATCAAAGGATATTTTAATTTATGATGATTTTTTTATTAGTTGTTGAATCTTAATGCTAGCCCTGTGCCAATCTTTTATTGGAACAGAAGGAATTCCTGCAACTACCTGCATTGGAGCAACATCCTTAGTAACCCCTGACTTACCTGCAACTTTTGCTCCATCTCCTACTTTTAAATGCCCAGAAACAGAAACATGACCTCCAATTTGAACAAATTTACCAATTTTTGAACTACCTGCTACGGCGGAACAACCTGCAATTACTGTACCTATGCCAATTTCAACATTATGAGCAATTTGTACTAAATTATCCAATTTAGATTGATCATTAATAATTGTATTACCAATAGCACCACGATCAATGCAACTATTAGCACCAATATCAACAAAATTACCTATTTTCACAATTCCTAATTGTAATATTTTATGATTAATTCCTTTATTATGTACATAACCAAAACCATCTTGACCAATTTTAACACCTGTATTAATAAAGCAATTATCACCAATTTCGGCAAAAGAAATATTACAAAGTGATTTAATAGTGCAATTATTGCCAATAGTGACATTATCACCAATATAGCTATTGGCATCAATTATGACATTATCGCCAATTGTGACATTTTGACCAATGTAAACATTGGGCATAATGGTAACATTTTTGCCAATTTTAGCATTTTTTCCAGATTCTTTTTGATAAGAAACATCTTCTTGATAAAGATTGGAAATTAAAATACTATAAGCAAAATAAGGATCTTCGCAAATTAATCCTATAATATTTTTTGGCTTTTTAGAAAGATATTTTTGATTGATAAAACAATAACTTGCTTTACTTTCTTGTAAAATTGGTAAATAGGAAACTGAATTAATAAAAGAAATTTCACCCTTATTGGCTTGATCTAAAGTTGAAACCTGATAAATTTTATCTTGAAGATTATTTTCTTTACCATCTTCTAATTTTGATTCTGTTAATTTTAAGATCTGTTCTAAACTTAGAAATTCCTGCTTTTTTTTAAAAAATTTTGAATTTACTGCCATTTTATAAATAATAATTTTTGTTATTAATGATGATGTTATTTGTGATTTTCTAAATATTTAAAATGTATATCCGAAACATATCTTACACCTTTATCCCCTCTTTTTAGTTGAATTACTATATCAACAACATTTTTAATATATTTTAAAATTTCATCTGGTGACATACCAAGATTTGCCTGCATTACCATTAATTTTAATTGCTCTAATGCCATTGCAGGTGTGTCAGCGTGTAATGTTGAAATTGATCCAGGATGTCCAGTATTAATTGCTCTTAAAAAACTAAAAGCTTCTGCTCCCCTTAGTTCTCCAACAATAATTCTATCAGGACGGAGCCTTAAACATGCCTCTATTAAACCTTGAGTTGTCACATTTGCTCTTCCTTGAGATCCTTTAGAAGCAAGTAAATGAACTTTATTTGGGTGATCTACTAGGTCTATTTCTCTGGCATCTTCAACTGTTATTAATCTCTCACAAGCAGGAATTGACTTAAGCATTGCATTTGAAAATGTTGTTTTTCCTGTAGATGTTCCACCACTTACTATTATATTTTTTTTATATAATATGGCTCTTTGTAAAAAATCTTTCATTTTGCCATCTTTTAGTAATTTGGCTAGGATTATGTCATTATTATTTTCTTCTTTTTTAATTTTTATATTATCAAAAGCATGCATTTTTTCATAATCATCAAGAGACAATTAAGTGCTGATTTTTTTCTTATAGACATTACGACATTACCTGTCTCACACGCCGGAGGGAAAACAATTTGAATTCTATATCCTCCTGGTAATGTTGCTGACAGTAATGGCTCCTCTTCGCTAACTCTTTGTTCTGTTGCTTGCGCTACAAGCCGAGCTAAACCCTTAAGATGGTTGTAATCAAATGCATCTAATGATTTTTTAATCATATCTCCCTTATATTCTATCCACAATTCTTTAGGTTTATTAATGGAAATCTCATTAACACCATCTTTTTCTAAAAAATGCTTAAGGGGTAGTAAGTATGAATTTAAGGCAGCAATTGACATTAGAATTTAAATAAAATTCCCATTAAAATAATATAACCGCTATTATCAGCAATTTGTCTTTGTTCTAATGACAATGATTCCTGATTAATAACATTATAACCATCGAAGAATTTAGTATGATTTGAATTAAAATCAAATTTTGCCAATTCTAAATATGATTTTAATGATTTTTTTAATTTATAATCAAGACTAAAAACACTAGCCTGATAAATATTTTCCTGAAAATTTGATTTTAAATAGGTAAAAGATATTCCAAATGGTCCAAATTCATAAGAAATTCCGGCATTTAAATAATAAGAATCAGAAAATTTATTTGAACTTAAACTGCAATCCTGATTGACAAGTGTTAAACTTTGATTGTAATTGCAAGAATAAATACCTATTTTTGGATTTAAGGAGTTGCCCCAATTACCATAAGAACCACCAATGGTAAAGCCGAAATAAGTTAACATTAAACCAATTTCATAGGAATTAAGATTATCTTGGTTATAAATATTGCCGATTTTTCCATATTCACCAGTAATTGAAGCACCAAAACCAATATTTTCAAAATAATTAGAATAATTTAGACCCCAAGAATAAATTTGTCCCAAATGTGATTTAATATCATGATTTGGATCTAAAATAGAATCATTTTTGGCATTTAATGTATAGCCTAAACCAGCCTGAAAGGCATTAATTCTTTTACTATAATAGTTTAATTTTAGCGAATTTTGTAAATTACCTAAAGAATTATCAGAATTAACTCGATTATTGGAATTATTGTTACCAAATCCAATTAAATTAGAATCAGAATTATTATAATTATTATCAAAAATATTATGATAAAGACCAACAGCATTTCCACCATGAGAAATTGGAGAAGTTGGTAAAAGAATAAATTTTGGCAATTTAATTTTGGAACAATCACCATTTTCAATTATGATATTGTTATTATTTTCATAACCAGAGCAAGAAGCAATAAGGTTATCATTTCTTAAAATTGGCAAATTAAGATATTGCATATAACCACCACTTACACCCCCTGATCCACGAGCAAAATTATAGGTAGAAATAGCCATTTTTTTATTAATGGGGATATTTCTACCGAACTCCAATTTTCCGAATTTTTGTTCTGTAAAAAAATAAGATTTATCCAAATAGCTATAAAATTTGTCATTTTTATCAATTTTATTGCTAAAATTTGATTTTGCATTGACAAAAAGACCAATTTTCTGAGTTTTTTGATATTTTTTAGTGATTTTTAGGGAGGAGTTAAGTTCTAAATAGATATTTTCACTATCATGATCAATATTATTGTTATTTATGGCATTAAAATAGCTATGTTGATTTTTATAAGAGTAATTTGTATTCAGAGAGTTTTTTTGTTCTAGGATAAGAGATTTTGATAATCTAATTTTTTGGGCATTGGAATTAATTGGTAATAGTAGTAAAATAATTAATCCTACCAAAGCAATCTTTGGTTGCTTTGATTTGTTTATCATAGTGGTTATAAACATCATAGATAAGGTCAATAAAAACACCCTACCCTTGGATTTTTTCCTGAAGATTAACATTTAAAGCGCCATGTTTTTTAGCAACTTTTGCAAAAGCAGAAATAGCTTTATCTAAATGTTCTTTACTATGAGAAGATGATAATTGCACTCTAATTCTAGCTTCACCCTTTGGCACTACAGGAAAAGAAAATGGTATTACATAAATATTTTCTTTTTCAATTAAATCCTTAGCAATTGCGGCATTTAATTTTTCATCATAAAACATGATTGGAACGATTGGGTGATAACCAGGCCTTACTTCCAAACCAGATTTTTCCATCTCTTCCCTGAAATATTTTGTATTTTGGGCTAATTTTTGGATTTTATCTTGAGAATGTTTAATTTCACGGATAATTTCTAAAGAAACCTTAGCAACTGATGGGCTAATATTGTTAGAAAATAAATATGGGCGCGCCTTGTTACGCAATTTATCAATAATTGCAGCTTTAGAAGCGATAATACCGCCACCAGAACCACCAATTGATTTACCTAAAGTGGTTGTTAGAATATCAACCCTATCAAAAACTTTTGTAGCCTCAATAGTGCCACGACCATTGTCACCAATAAAACCAGTTGCATGACAATCATCAACCAAAACCATGGCGTTATATTTTTCAGCCAAATCACAAATTTTTTCCAAAGGAGCGATATCACCATCCATTGAAAAAACACCATCAGTAACAATAACACGATTTTTAGAACCAGATGTAACGGCTTCTTGTAATTTAACCTCAAGGTCATTCATGTCATCAAATTTATAGAAAAATCTTTTTGCCTTACAAAGCCTAATACCGTCGATTAAGGAAGCATGATTTAAATCTGCCGAAATAATAGCATCTTCCTTATCAAAAAGTGCCGCAAAAACTGCGCCATTAGCACCAAAGCAAGAAGCAAAAGTGATTACATCTTCATAACCTAAAAATTCAGCTAATTCTTGTTCAAATTCTTTATGAACATCCATCGTTCCGCAGATAAAACGCACTGATGCAGTACCAAAGCCATAATCATCAATGGCTTTTTTAGCAATTTTACAAAAATTTTGATTGTTAGCAAGACCAAGGTAATTATTAGCACAAAGATTGATTACCTGTTTTTTATTACCATTATCATCAATAATATCTACTGTTACATCTTGTGAAGAAGTAATTTGATATTCTGATTTATAAAGTCCGTTTTGCTTAAGGTACTTTAATTCTGTTTCAATATTGGTTAAAAATTTTGGATCTATCATCTTGTAATAATATTTGGTGCGCTCTAAAGGATTCGAACCTTTGACCCACAGCTTAGAAGGCTGTTGCTCTATCCAGCTGAGCTAAGAGCGCAAGGATAACTTTTTATAATTGTGAATAATAAATTTTAGCAATTAAAATATCAAGTTAATAATTTAAAGACCTAGTGATAACAAAAATAATAAAAAATTATTTGTAATACTCATCTTTTATCTATTAAGATATGCAAAAAAAATATCTTGAAAACTCCAGTTTTTAGTTTCTTGGAGATTCTTATAATTTAGTTTACATTGCTATCATAATTATTACTTGTTTTTAGAAATCATTTTGCTAAAAATGTTATAAGCATTAGCATTTTAATCTGAAAAACAATAATATCAGGATATTTTTGAAATAAAATTATAAAAAATATTGGCAATATACTCTATGTATTTAAATACTTTTTGTGTATTTAACTGATCTTGCCAAAAAAATAAAGGTAGTTTTGTTTGTGGAAAATACTTATTTTCAGGTTAAAATTTGCATAACTATATTTAAATTAAATCTATGTCTAGGGAAATAAAAATTGCAATTGCAGGTCTTGGAACTATTGGTGGAGGTGTTTATAAAATACTAGTTAATCAAATCAACCAAATTAACAAAAGATGTAAAACTCCTCTAAAATTAATTGCCGTTTCTAACCTTAATAAACCAGATTTTTATCAAGATTCTGATGCTAAATTTTATAATAATTGTCTAGATTTAGTTAATGACAAGGAAATTGACATTATAATTGAATTAATTGGCGGTTCCGATGGTATATCGTACAAACTAGCAAAATCAAGCTTAGAGGCAAAAAAACATTATATTACAGCAAATAAAGCTTTAATAGCAAAACATGGTAATGAACTTTCCAATATTGCTGAAAATAATAATGTTTATTTAAATTTTGAAGCTGCTGTTGCTGGAGGTATTCCTGTTATTAAAAATTTGCGTGAAGGTCTGGCTGCTAATAAAATTGAAAAACTTGTAGCAATTCTTAATGGTACTTGCAATTTTATCTTAACTAAGATGGAAAAGGAAAATATTCCTTTTGATCAAGTTCTTAAAGAAGCTCAAGAATTAGGGTATGCTGAAGCTGACCCAACTTTTGATATTGAAGGTATTGACACTGCTCATAAATTAGTAATTCTTTCAGCAATTGCTCAAAATAATAAAATTGATTTTAAAAATATTAGCATTGAGGGTATTACAAAAATTTCCATTGATGATATAAATTTTGCAAAAGAATTTGGTTATAAGATTAAATTATTAGGTATTTTTGAAGATTTAAATAATGGGAAAATAATGCAAAATGTATATCCAGCATTAGTGCCATCAAATAGTCATATTGGTCCTATTGATGATTCTTTTAATGCAGTTTTAGTCAAAGGTAATAATTCAGATTGGAATCTATCTGTTGGTCGTGGTGCTGGTGAATTTCCAACCGCTTCTGCTGTTATTGCAGATGCTGTTGATATTGCTAATGATCGCCATGTTTATGCATTAGGAGCGAAAAATTCTGACTTAGGAACTTCAAACATTTCCAATCTTAATGATAGAGTTGGTAAATATTATCTGAGATTTAACACCAATAACGATCCTGATTTTATCAAAAAGAAATTTAAGGAAGATATTATTGAAAATTTTACTGCTAAAGAAGATAGTGGTAAGATTACTTATGGCATTTTTACTAAACCTATTACTGAAAAAGAAATTTTATCTTTAAAAGAAAATTTTGTTAATGACAATAATTTTATCTTTATTAGAATTGAAAATATATAATTAAATTTAAAAAATCATGAAAAAAATATTATTACCAATCATATTATTACTCTTAAATATTACTCCAGCTAACGCCTTAAACATTGCTGTTATTGAAACTGACGAAATTATTGAAAAATCAACAGCCATGAAAAGAGCTAAAGAAAAAATTCTAATACAAAAGAAAGAATATCAATTAGAACTATCCTCTGAAGAGAATGAGTTGAAGAAAAAAGTTGAAAAATTAGAAAAACAAAGAGTAAAATTTAGTAAAGAGTCTTTAGCAAAAAAAGAGAAGAAATTATCAGAAGAAATTAGTGAATTAAATCAATTATTACAAAGGAGGAATGAAACTTTGCAAAAAGCAGAGATTGAGATTATGACTAAAATTGGTGAAAAAATTGAAGAAATATTAATAAGTATTAAAGAAAAAGACAAAATTGATATTATAGTATCTAGTAAACAAATAATTCTATATAATGACAATATGGATATTAGTGATAAGGTACTTAAAAGATTAAATAAAGAATTACCAAAGGTTAAAGTAAGATTTTAATTATTGATGGAATCGCAAAAATTTATCCACCTTTGCAACCATACAATTTTTTCCCTTTGTAAGGGAGCCATACGCATTAATGATATTGTAAAAAAAGCAGAATCTGAAAATATGCCTGCTGTGGCAATTACTGATATTTCAAATCTTTTTGGAGCTTTAGAATTCTCAATTGCCTGTAAAAAAAATAATATCCAACCAATTATCGCCTGTGATCTTCTAATTGATACAGAAGATTCTGCCAAATCTAACATTTCTGACTTAGAATTATCAGAGTCTTTTAAAAGAACTATACTTATTGCAAAAAATGCTGCTGGATATTTAAATTTAACTGATCTAGCTAGTGAAATCCACCTTTCTCGCATTAATAATTTAGAGCCTCATATTAAATTATCAGATTTAGAGCAAAAATCAGAAGGTCTAATTGCTATTTGTGGTGGTGAAAAGGGAATTTTAGGTAAAAACATCTTAGTAAATAACAAAAATGCCGCTGAAAAATTAGCTGAAAAATTTCAAAAAATATTTGTTGATGATTTTTATATTCAAATTTCCCGTCATGGCTTAGAAAATGAAAAAAAGATTGAACAAAATCTGATTGATATTGCCTATAAATTTAATATTCCTTTAATTGCTATTAATGATAACTATTTTTTGGATAAATCAATGTTTGAGGCGCAAGATGTTTTAAATTGCATTGGTCAAAAAAGATATTTAATTGAAGAAGATCGCGAAAAATTAACTCCAGATCACTATTTTAAGTCAACATCAGAAATGTTGGAATTATTTTCTGATTTGCCAGAAGCAATTGAAAATAGCATTAATATTGCCAAAAAATGCCACATTATGGCCTTTGAAAGAGAGCCAACTTTACCGCATTTTCCAACTAAGGATGGCATGAGCGAGTCTGATGAATTAGAAGAAAAATCAAAAAAAGGCTTAAATAGTAGGTTAAAACTTAAATTTGAGGTAGAAGATGTTTTAAATAAAGAAGAATTAACAAAAATATATAATGAAAGNTTNAGATATGAGTTAGAAATTATTAAAAGGATGAATTTTAGTGGATATTTTCTTATTGTATCGGATTTCATCACTTGGAGTAAAGAAAATGATATTCCTGTTGGTCCTGGTCGTGGTTCTGGGGCTGGCTCTATTGTGGCTTGGGTTTTACAAATTACCGATCTTGACCCCTTAAGATTTGGCTTGCTTTTTGAAAGATTCTTAAATCCTGAGAGGGTTTCTATGCCTGATTTTGATATTGATTTTTGCCAGGCCAGAAGAGATGAAGTAATTGATTATGTGCAAAAAAAATATGGCAAGGAAATGGTGGCCCAAATTATTACTTTTGGAAAATTACAAGCAAAAGCTGCTATCAAAGATGTTGGTAGAGTATTGCAAATGCCCTATAATCAAGTTGATCGTATTTGTAAATTAATACCCTTTAATGCTATTGAAGCTGTAACTTTGGCAAAAGCAATTGAAATGGATAAGGACTTACAAAATGCCATTGAAGAGGATGAAGAAATTAAAAAATTAACCGATATTGCGCTCATGCTTGAAGGTGTCAATCGTCATGCCTCAACTCATGCTGCTGGTATTGTTATTGGCGATAAAAAGCTAAAAGAAATAGGTTGCCTATATACTGATGACATCAATTCTATGCCAGCAATTGGCTATTCTATGAAATATGCTGAAAAAGCAGGTTTGGTAAAATTTGATTTTTTAGGTTTAAAAACTCTGACCGTTATTGATAATACAGTAAAATTAATTAATAAATCTCGCGGCACTAACCTGAATATCAGTAAAATTCCTATTGATGATAATGATACTTTTGATATGTTATCAAATGGAGATTCTATTGGTGTTTTTCAGATTGAATCTTCCGGTATGAGATCGGTTCTCAAACAAATGAAACCAGATAAAATTGAAGACATTATTGCCTTAATATCCCTTTATCGTCCTGGACCTATGGATAATATTCCGACCTACATTAGAAGAAAAACAGGTTTGGAAAAAATTGAATATCCCCACCCTCTTTTAGAGCAAGTTTTGGAAGAAACCTATGGCGTAATTGTTTATCAAGAGCAAGTAATGGAGATTGCTAAAATTCTTGGTGGTTATAGTCTTGGAGCTGCAGATTTACTGCGTCGTGCTATGGGTAAAAAAGATAAGGATGAAATGGATAAACAAAGAAAAATTTTTATTGAAGGTGCTGCAAAAAATGAAATTGACAAAAAAAAATCAGAAGAAATTTTTGAATTAGTTAACAAATTTGCAGGATATGGTTTCAATAAATCACATGCCGCTGCCTATGCTATGATTTCTTACCAAACAGCTTATTTGAAGGCTAATTACCCAGTAGAGTTTATTGTTGCTTCCATTAATTTGGAAATAGACAATAGTGAAAAAATAAATAATTTTTTACAAATGGCTAAAGACCATAGTATTAATATTTTACCTGCCGATATTAATGATAGTAAAGCACTTTTTGATATAGAAATAATTTAAATTTATTAACAATTGAAAGATAATATTTATATTTTTATAATTGTTCTTTATGAAAAGGAATATATTTAGTCTTGAGCCCAATTTTTTAATGTCAGTTGCTAATCTAGAGCAACTTCCAAAGCTAAAAAACACAGAAATTGCCTTTATTGGAAGATCTAATGTTGGTAAATCAACATTGATTAATAAAATATTGGGTAAAAAAATTGCCTTAACTTCTAAAACACCAGGAAGAACTAAACAATTAAACTTTTTCTTACTAGAAGATAAATTAGCAATCATTGATATGCCTGGCTATGGTTATGCCAAAACATCCAGAGCAGATGTTAATTCCTGGAAAAGACTTAGTTTTGGGTATTTTGATCAAAGCCAAAAATTAAAGAGGGTATTTTTATTAATAGACATTAGGAGGGGTTTGGGAGAAAAAGATCTGGAAATAATAGATATATTAAATAAAATTCCAGTTATCTTTCAGATTGTTTTGACAAAATCTGACCAATTAAAACAGGTGCAAATACAAGAAACTATAAATAAGATTAGAGCTGATTCTATTAAATATCCGGCATTTAATCACAAAATATTAATTTCTAGTAGTAAATATAATACTGGAATGGAAGAAATAAAAAATGAAATTACTAATTTATGTTAAATAAATTCATAATATTAATTGTTATTATTTACTCAAATATTACCTTTTCTCAAGATATTACATCTCACAATAACGTTGCTGGCATTACTTCTTTAATGAATGCAGTTATGAATAATGATATTGACGGAGTTAAGTTTTTCTCAGTTAAAGAGCAAAACATTATAAATAAACAAAATATTGGGGGCGCTTCAGCACTTCACCTAGCTTCTAGAAAAGACAATATAGAGATAGTTAAGATACTTCTAGGAAATAATGCCAAAATTGATATTAAAGATAATGAAGGGTGGACTCCTTTAATGCGTGCATCTGCAAATTGTAAAGTACAAAATGCTAATATATTAATTAATGCAGGGGCAGATATTTTTATAAATAACAATAATAATGAATCTTCTATATTTTACGCAACAAGTAGTAAATGTTTACAATTAGTAACAAAATTTAAAAACATATCTTTGTTAAAATATTCCTTTCTTAAAATAAAGTTATTTAAACAAAATCTACAGAAATCTATTTACACCGCTAGTAGAAATAAAGATGTCCAAATTAAGGATGAGTTAGATAAAATTATGATACATTTGGACAATTTATATAAAAAGAAAAAAGTAATAACAACTGAAAGTAAAAAGGTGGAAGATAAAGATGTTAATCCAAAAAAAGTTGATAATGCCTTACAAGAAGATCAAAAGTTAATAAACAAAGAAAAAACTACTGCTAAAGTCAAAATATTTAAGTTTAAGTCAAAAAAAGAATCTTCTGTAAAACAAAACAGTATTAAACCAAAAACAAATAAGGTTAATCTCTTACAAACAAAAAATATAACAAATAAATTAGATTCTAATATAAAAATAAAAACTAAGAAAAAAACATTACCCAAAACAAAGCAAGTCAAAGATATTAACCTAAAACAACCTTCTGATATAAATGTAAAAAGTAGGAAGTTTAAACTCAAAAAGAAGGAACAATTAAAACCTCAAAAAATAGAGGTAATTAACCTAAAACAACCTTCTGATAAAATATCAAAAAA
>JAHXBT010000031.1 GCA_020054695.1 Rickettsiales bacterium | reverse complement strand
AACAAATGTTATCTCATTTTTATTATCATCAACTAAAGTCTTTAATAAATTATCAAAGTTGGTTACCATATTTTATATAAATTCATTACTATAACTTAGGGTTAATATTAAATAATCATCTAATATCTCGTAAATTCAATGACTATGATTTATTTTTGATTTACCTAATATTAACAAACTTGTATAAAAGATTATTTGTTATTTCTTGTTCTGTTATACAAAAATACTTGTCCATGATTTTTTTTTGAAAATTTTTTATATTTTATATCTTTATAAGGATTGTCATTTTTTTTAATAATCATACGAACTACCACCATTTCTAAACCAAAAAATTCACGCAAAGAGTTTTTTAAATATCTTTCATAACTACCTTTGATTGCTTTGGGATAGTTAGTAAATATTGCAAAGGTTGGTGGGTTTTTTTTAGCTTGGGTGATATATTTTATTTTCACCTCTTTACCTTTAACCATAACTGGTTGGTGATGGTCTTTAGCGTGTTGCAAAAATTCATTTAATTTAGCTGTAGTAATGTATTTTTGCCATTGATCAAAAACAGTAAAAGAAAACCTTAATAATTTATTAATATTAAATCCAGATTTAGCAGAAACACCAACAATTGGAATGGTGGAAATTTCTGGCATTAATATTTCTAATTTCTCACGAGATTTGCGCATAAATAAATTAGGATCATCAACTAAATCCATCTTATTAACACCAATTACCAAACCCCTACCCTCTTTAACTACTAGATTAGCTATGGCTAAATCTTGATGATCGATAGCCTGATTAGCATCAATTAATAAAATTACAATTTGAGCATAATTAATAGCCCTAAAGCTGTCTTCTAGGGAGAATTTTTCTAATTTTTGGGTAATATTTGATTTTTTTCTAATTCCAGCTGTGTCGATGAAACGAATTTGTTTTTCTTCAAATTCATAATCAATAGCGATAGAATCGCGGGTAATTCCTGACTCTGGCCCAGTAATTAAACGATTTTTACCAAGAATCTTATTTAAAAAAGTAGATTTTCCGGCATTAGGACGACCAATTACAGCGATTTGTAATTTTTTATCAGCATTTTTTTGCAACTCTTCTTCAATCGCACCATATTTTTCTTGGTATTTTTCATAAAAAGGCGCCATTTTTTCATATAAAAAGTGAAACCCCTCCTTATGTTCAGCCGAAATAGCTATGGTTTGACCAAAACCTAAACGATAATATTCCTGTTCAAAAACCTCACCTTCATTGCCGTCCCTCTTATTAGCAATTAAAATTACATCCTTATTTTTTTTACGCAACCAATTGGCAAAATAAAAATCAACATTTACTATTCCCTGCCTTCCATCAACTATAAAAAAACAAAGATCAGCATCGTAAATAGCAATTTCAGTCTGTTCTAGCATTTTTTCTGACAAATCACCTTTAGCAATTTCATTTTCTAAACCTGCCGTATCAATTAATTTAAATTTTATATCAGCTAATCTACCTTCAGCTTCACGGCGATCACGTGTAACACCTGGAGTGTCGTCGGTAATGGCAAATTTTTTGCCAACTAGTTTATTAAAAAGTGTTGATTTACCAACATTTGGCCTACCAATAATTGCAATTGAAAACATCTGATTTAATTTAAGATTATTGCAACTTATCCTTTGCTATTTCTATTTGTTTTTTTATCTGATCAAAAGCAGTTCCTCCATAGCTTTTACGTGAAGAAACAGAATTTTCTATCTTTAAAATATCAAAAATTCTTTTAGAAATTTTAGGTTCAATCTGTTGCATTTCCTTCAAAGATAAATCTGATAAATCACAACCTTTATTTTCAGCAATTTTTACTAATGAACCAGTGATATGATGACATTGACGAAATGGAATATTTAAATCTTTTACAAGAAAATCAGCTAAATCAGTGGCTAAGGAAAAATCAGCATCTGCCATACTAAGCATATTTCCCTTTTTGGCCTTTAGATTTGTTAATATGCCAATCATAGATAAAAGGCAAACTCTAGTAGATTTAAAAGAGTCAAAAATTGGCTCTTTATCTTCCTGCATATCTTTAGAGTAAGTCAAGGGTAATCCTTTTAAAACTACTAAAAGATTATTTAAAGAGGAAAAAATTCTACCTGTTTTAGCTCTAACTAATTCTGCCGCATCAGGATTTTTCTTTTGAGGCATAATTGAACTGCCAGAACAAAAATCATCACCTATTTCTATAAAATTAAAGCCTTTACTCATCCAAATTACAATTTCTTCAGCAAATCGTGATAAATGCATAGCAATTACCGAGTTATTATAAGCAAAATCTAAGGCAAAATCACGATCCGAAACACCATCAAGTGAATTATTACAAGGAGCATTAAAACCTAATTCTTGAGCTGTAAATTCTCTATCAATGGGAAAGGAGGTGCCAGCAAGAGCGGCAGATCCTAAGGGAGAATAATTAGCACGATCAATAGAATCTTCAATTCTAATCCTATCCCTTTCAAACATCTCAAAATAAGCTAATAGGTGGTGGGCAAAGGAAATTGGTTGAGCAGTTTGTAGATGAGTAAAGCCAGGCATAATAGTTTTGATATTATCCTCTGATTTATCTATTAAAACTTGCTGTAAATTGCTTAACAATGAATGAATTTCTTTAGAAGAATCCTTAACATAAAGTTTAAAGTCAGTTGCAACTTGATCATTTCTTGATCTAGCAGTATGTAATTTACCAGCTACATCACCAATAAGTTCTGATAAGCGAGATTCAATATTCATATGAATATCTTCTAATTCTTGCTTAAATTTGAATTTACCGGATAAAATTTCAATATTAATTTTTTCTAAACCAGAAGTTATTTTTTTAGATTCTTCAAAAGTAATAATATTTTGCTTAGCTAGCATTTTACAGTGGGCAATTGAGCCAAGAATGTCGTATTTATAAAGTTTTTTATCAAAATCAACTGAGGAGTTAATTTCTATCATAACGCAAGAAGAACTTTCCTCAAAACGACCTCCCCACATTTTATTAGAATTATTATTAGAATTTGGCATAATTTTGCTATAATAAGCCTAAAGAAAACATAAATATAAATATAAATATAATTATTCCAATATATAAAAATAAAGAATAATCATAAATATATCCTGTTTGAATCCTAGTTACAATTTTTGGCAATTTATTTTTGCAAATATATGCTAATAGATTAGGGATAGCATCCACAATTTTAACATCCCAAAATTTCCAAAACACTATACTTAATTTTTGAATTGTTTTAACAAAAATTACATTATAAATTTCATCAAAATAATATTTATTAAGTGAAATATTATATAGTAATTTTATTTTTTGAGAAATTAATTTTGGTAATTCAGGTTTTTTAATATAAAAAATATAAGATAGCAAAATAGCTAATAATGAAACTATAATAGGAAGCAGCTTAATAAACAAAGGAGCGTGATGCGCATCCTCTAAAATATTATTTTCTTTTGTTAAAAATATTGAATTAACAAAGAAATTACCCTCCTGAGAAACCATACCCCAATATTTATATCCAACAAAACCAACAATTACTGAGGCAATAGCTAATAAAATTAATGGAATTGACATAACTTTTGGTACACCTTCTATATGATCAAAATCCTTTTTGGAAAGATTAGTTTTACCGTAAAAAACTACAAATAACAATCTCCAAGAATAAAAAGCGGTTAAAAAAGCTGCTAAAATACCCATATAAAAAGCATATGGTGCAAAGCTAGAATTTGACATATAAGCTGTTTCTAAAATCATATCTTTAGAATAAAAACCAGCAAAAGGAGGTAGGCCAGCCAATGCCAAAGAACCAATCCACATTACTATTGTTACAATTGGTAGTTTTTTGGCAATACCCCCCATTTTACGTATATCTTGCTGATGATGTAAAGCATGAATAACCGCTCCTGCACCAAGAAAAAGCAAGGCCTTGAAAAAAGCGTGAGTAAATAGATGGAAAATACCAGCGCTATAAGCACCAACGCCGCAAGCAAAAAACATATAACCCAACTGACTACAAGTAGAATAGGCAATTATTTTTTTAATATCGTTTTGAGTAAGAGCTATTGTGGCAGCAAAAATTGCTGTTGTAGCGCCAACTATTGTGATAAAATCTAGTGCAATTTGAGATTGTTCAAAAATTGGTGAACATCGAGCAATCAAAAAAACCCCTGCCGTTACCATAGTAGCAGCATGAATAAGAGCAGAAACAGGAGTTGGTCCTTCCATTGCATCAGCAAGCCAAACATGCAATATAATTTGAGCTGATTTACCCATGGCACCCACAAAAAGCAGTATGGCAATTAAATCAATAGAAGTTAAATCTCCAAATATAATATTATGTGGAGGAAATATAACCATTGTGGCAAATATTTGAGAAAATTCAATAGAATTAAAAGAAATAAAAATTAAGGCAATAGCCAATATCAAACCAAAATCAGACACACGATTAACAATAAAAGCCTTCATGGAGGCTAAATTTGCTGATAATTTATTATGATAAAAACCAATTAGCAGATAGGAAGCCAAACCAACACCTTCCCAGCCAACAAATAATTGTAAAAAATTATCAGCTGTTACTAAAATTAACATGAAGAAAGTAAATAGTGATAGATAAGACATGAATCTTGGAATTGATTTATCACCCTTCATGTATCCAACAGAGTAAATATGCACCAAAGAAGAAACGTAGGTAACCACAACAAGCATAACAGAACTTAATGAGTCAATCTTTAAAGACCAATCAGCTGAAAACAAACCTATTTTTATCCAATTTATAATATGGATATTATCCTCAATACCAGTTACCCCATATTGAAAAAATATAATAGTAGAAAAAATAGCTGATAAAACAATCAGTGAAGAATTAATTATTTGCGAAGATTTGTCTGAAGTTTGTTTTAAAAATAATCCTGAAATTATCGCTCCAATAAATGGAAAAAGTAAAATTAATTTTATTAACATATAATTCTTTTAATAATAGATCTATCTTTACAAAAATTTTTTAACAATATTTTCCTTAGTATAATTATAAATAATTCTGATATCAATAACTATTGTAATCTTATTTTTTGTATCTCTTGATCTAAAATAGCAAATTCTGGAACATTGTAATCCACTCAATTAAAATAGTAACATTGTTTGTGAGTGCTATGAGTATCAATTTTAATTTATGCTTATCAATATTTGAATTATATATTATAAAGGATGGATAACTTAATTTTATTAGTATTATTAAGATATTTTTAATATCAAAATAATCAACAAATATAAAAAAACATGGTAAATTTTTTATTACTGGCAATCATAAACAATTTGACCACTTACAATTGTTTTTAATACTTTACCTTTAACTTTTCTACCATTAAAAGGAGAGTTTTTTGATTTACTATAAAATTTTTCTTTATCAATAGTCCATACCTGATCAAGGTCAATTAAGATTAAATCGGCAATTGCATCTTTTTTAATTCTACCACGATTAATATTAATTATATCGGCTGGCTTATAAGTCATTTTTGCCAATAAATCACGAAGAGACAATAATTTATTATGATATAATTCCAAAGACAGTGGAAATAAGGTCTCAACACCAACAATTCCAAAAGCCGCATCCAAAAGATCCTTATTTTTAGATTCTAAGTCATGAGGTGCATGATCAGTAGTAATTGCATCAATAGTACCATCTTTTAAAGCTTTTAGCATTTCCTTTCTATCTTCTTCGCTTCGAAGAGGTGGATTCATCTTAGCATTAGTTCCTTCTTCCAAGATAGCTTCATCAGTTAAGGTAAAATGATGTGGACAAATTTCGACAGTAACATTAAGACCCTTCTTTTTAGCGTAACGAATTTCTTCCAGGGCTTCCTTAGTTGAAATATGCAGTAAATGGTAATGACCACCAGTTTTTTCTAAAATATGTAAATCACGAGCTACAATAACAGATTCAGAAATATTTGGAATTCCTCCAACTTTTAATTTTTGAGATATTTTCCCCTCATTAATGCATCCCTTATTGCTAAGATTAAGATCTTCAGCATGTTGTGCAATTGGAACATTCTCGTTAGCAGAAAATTCCATAGCCAAACGCATTAGATGTGAATTCATAACTGGTAAACCATCATCAGTAAAGCCAATAGCACCAGCCTCTTTAAGTTTTTTTAGATCAGTCATTTCTTTTCCTGCCATATTCTTAGTAATGGCAGCATAAGCTTTGATATTACAATAGGCATTTTTTTTAGCTCTAGCAAATAGATCCTTGATAATTTTAACTGAGTCAAGAACCGGAGATGTGTTTGGCTGACAGACAACGGTAGCAATACCACCAGCAACTGCTGATTTACTACCACTAGATAAATCTTCTTTATGAGTTTGGCCAGGATCACGGAAATGTACCTGAATATCAATT
Organism: Rickettsiales bacterium; assembly: GCA_020054695.1. Lineage (GTDB taxonomy): Bacteria > Pseudomonadota > Alphaproteobacteria > Rickettsiales > UBA1997 > CAJQHK01. Next base: position 7,945 of record JAHXBT010000031.1, on the reverse strand, counting down.
AAAGCTGGACAAAGAAGATGGTTTTGACAATCAATTACTTCATCACAAGAAATTTGTTCTAAATTAACTTCCCCCGCATAAAAATCAGCAATTTTATCACCTTTTGTTAAAAGATAACCATTTTCATCGAAACCTGACTCCGGATCAAAAATCCTAGCATTTATGTATAAAATAGATTTTGATTGATTGATCTTTTTAGCAAAAGGAAGTAAAAAATTAGCCATTAATAATTTGTTTGATTGTTTGTTGCGCTATACTAACTATATTAAAATCAATGTCATTAATTTGCAAATATATGTCATTAATTATTTGTATTTTTTTTGTATCATTTAATTCTTTAGTTAATTCCTTTAAAATTAGAAATTTAACAAAAGGAGAGGAAAAAGATTCTTGCCTATTTTTAAAATCAAAAATACAAGACTCCAATATTAAACTATAAACATAATTATTCCTTAATAAATCTTCTAGCAAATTTGCAATCTCAATTTGATTTTGACCCATAGCAGAAGAGAGGTTAATTTCGTTGCAAGAAAAATATTTTTTACCATTATTTTTATCTAAAAGAGCGTCAAAACCAATAAATGCCGAATTTTTTAATTTTTCTCCAATATCAGTTTCTAAGGAATTTTTAATATTGTTAATTAAATCCATTACAGCATCAAATATTTCCAATTGCCCAATTTCTTGCAATTCATTATGCAAAAGATCTAATTCCTTTTGATTCTTTTCAATGGGGTTAATAAACATTTCAGCATGACCACCAGCTGCCATATTTGCAATATTATTATTTTTAGCTGGAACGCGCAAAATTATTCCTTGAATTTTACCAAAAGAGACAAAGATTCGAAGATCACCAAATTCAGGATAATAAACTTGTTCTTGAATTATAACCCCATCTAAAATAGCTCTTTCTAAGATAGAATCTTGATCTGAACTATTTTTTTGAACATCATTTAAAATATTTTTATGTATTTTATTAATACAATTAAAAAGGTTAATTTTAGAAAATTTTTTCTTTATTTTTTTTTGCCTGTCACCAATTAACTCAATTGCCACACCACCATACCAATTTGATGGCTTAATACAAAAATAATCAAACTCAAGTTGACAATTGATAATTTTTTTTATTATCGAAATAATAGCATTTTTTTCATCAATCTTAATATTTTTAAAATTACTTAAAATTTTCTTTTCTAAATCCTCTCCCTCCTCTAAACTTTTAAATATTTTGTATAATTTATGACGATTTTCATTACTTATTACCTTATTTTCTTTATTAAAATCTAGTATCTTTGTTTTAAAACCTATATTTCTACAGCCCACTCTATTTAGTTCGTCATCTATTTTGACAATAACCTCCTTATCCCCCTCCTCTTTTCTAAAAATTGGATTATCAAAATATTTTTTATAATTTAAATTTAGAACTGATTTGTAATATTCGTTAGTTCGAGAAATTGGCTCTGTTCTGTCAATAATAATGTCTATTTGTGATTTATTAATTTTAATTACTTCCTGATTTAAAAAATCATTTATCGCTGTATTTTTCTTAAAATCATTTGCTAAAGGTAGAGAAAATAACATAAAAAGCGCTGATTTTAAATATGATTCCTTTTTGATTTTTTTAATTTTATCAATATCTTTGATGGTAATTTTTTTGGAATAAATGTAATCTTGATTTTGAGACAAAATTGTATTTTGTGGATTAGATAGATACACTTCTCCCACCTCTTTTAGTAGCTCTAGCAATAAATTAAGATCATTACTATAGCAAATAGATGAATCTAAAACAGATTTTTCAGCAATAAATAATATCATTAATTTAAAATAGTTATTATATCTCCCTGCAACAAAAGTTATTTTAAAGCCTAAGAAATAGCGTTATATTCTTGTAAAAACAAAATAATGTTGTTCATTAACATTATAAATATTGGCATAGTAATAAATGATAATAGAATTTGTGTTGATACTATAGCTGATGCCAGACTTTCATTGCCTTTTGCTCTTTTAACTAAACTATAAACAATTACACCAGTTGGTACAGCAGCATAAATTATTGAAATTTCTGCCAACTCTTTTGGTACTGACAATACAAAACATAAAATAATTGTTGCAATTGGGGTTAAAATTAATTTACCAACACTAGAAATAATAATTGGAGTAGCTTGTGTTTTTATTTCCTTTATTTTTAAGCTTGCACCTAAAGATAGCAGCATTATTGGTAACGCTGCATCTGATAATATTGACAAGGAAGGATGAAGAATTGGGATATTTTTAATATTATAGTAGTTAAAAACAAAACCTAGCAACATGCTTAAAATTATAGGACTAAAAATAATATCTCTTTTTAAAGTTTGAAAAATATTTATTTTATTACCTCTTAAAGCAAATAATAAAAAAAAAGGCATAAATATATTTATAATAGTAACCATCACAGCAGATCCAATAACAGCAATTTCAAGACCCCGAGTTCCGTATAAAGAATAAGAAATAGCAAGAACAATTACCGTATTAATACGACAAGAACTCTGGATAGTTGGCAGTAAATCAGATGATGTAATATTAAAAGTTTTTAAAGAAAAAACTGCATATAATAAGGTAAAAATAAATATTAAGGCTAAAATTAGAATAAAATCCAAAAATAAATCTAATTCTATATCTACATTTGATATTTTAACAAACAATAGAGAGGGTAGAAAAACCCAAAAAATTAAAAAATTACTATTATCCCAGAATTCTTTAGATACTTTTCCAATTTTTCTTAAATAATATCCAAAAATTACAACAACAAAAATAGGAGCGATAGCAAATATTATGCTAATAGTGTCATTTATATTAAACATTTGGTAAAGTAAGTTGGCCATTACCTATATATTCATAATCACCAATCATATTCAAAGATCTAGTTATATTTGATTGAATAATAATATCTCCACCAGAAAATGATATTATAATTTTTTTTGTACAATCAATTAGTGACTTTTTCATTGCCATAGCAGCAACAGCACACGCTCCACTACCGCAAGCCATAGTTTCGCCAACACCCCTTTCCCAAACTCTGACTTTAATATGATTTGGAGCTATAATATGTGCAAATTCAACATTTATTTTTTCAGGAAATAGTGGATGTTTTTCTAAAAAAGGTCCTACTTCAAAAAATAATTCATCCTCAATGATATGGTCAATAAAAGTAATCAAATGTGGGTTACCTATATTTACAACACCAAACTCCCAATTCTCTATTTTTGGATATTTTATACGGAATTTATTAGATTTCACCTCTCTTTTTAAGGGTATTTGTCTCCAGTTAAAGCGCGGGATGCCCATATTCACCTCAATCTTATCATCTTTCTTTTTACACTCTAAAATATCATGATCAGTTTCTATTGATATTTTATAATTTCCAGATTCTTCAATAATTAAATGAGCAACACAACGAGATGCATTACCGCAGGCACCAACCCTAGATCCATCTTTATTAAAAATATCAATTGCACAATCTGCTTTAATAGATGGTCTAATTACTATGAATTGATCACATTTAGTCTCTTGCGCATTTGATATTTCCTTAATTTGTTTTTTAGAAAATTCATCTTTGGTTTTTCTATAATCTACAATAGTGAATATATTGCCAGCCCCTGACATTCTAATATAATCTATTTTTAGCATTTTATTCAAAAGTTCTTAAATTTTTTGGCCTTATATAAAAAATATCACCTATTTTTAAATTTAATTCTTCAGCTAATTCGTGAGTAATTTCAACTTGAATTAATTTAAAAATATTTTTTGCTTGAAACTCTAGTTTTACCGAAAAACCCGCAGGGTTAATATGAGATAATTCAGACTCTATAGATTCTTCAAATTCTCTTTTTCTATTAATTTCAATTTCATGAGGTCTTGCAAATATAGGAATAATTCTACTATCTTTTTGCTGTTTTTTTCTAATTTCTTTTTTGATATCATCTTTATTTGTAGATGATTTTAATCCTATTTTTTTAACCAAAATACGTGAATTAACAGAAACATATTTATTTAACCAATTTCTTGGGTGTATTTTTCTTGCAAATTCTTGACCAAAATTGACTTTGTCAGTTGTTGATAAATGAATATTACCCTCTTCATCCCTAAAGCCAACAAATTCATTATATTCACCAAGAAAATTATAAACAAACATATTATTTGGCTTATGGTATATTTCTCCAGAATCTCCAATTTGCTGTATCCTACCTTCACCCATAACCACTATCTTATCTGCTACTTCCATTGCCTCTTGCTGATCATGAGTAACAAAAATCGTAGTAATATCAGTTTTATTATGTAATCTTCTGAGCCAAGTCCTAAGTTCTTTTCTAACTTTAGCATCCAAAGCGCCAAAAGGTTCGTCTAATAATAAATATTTAGGTTTAATTGCAAGAGACCTAGCAAGAGCAACTCTTTGCCTTTGACCACCAGATAATTCTGAAGGATATCTATGTGCCAAATGATCTAAACGAATTAATTTTAATAAATTAGTAACTTCTTTATCTATTTGCTTTTTGTTATATAGTTTTTTTCTTTTTCCAACTCTAAGACCAAATGCAATATTATCAAATACAGTCATATTTTTAAATAAAGCGTAATTTTGAAATACAAAACCAACATCTCTATCTTTAATGTGTACATTATTAACATTTTTCTCCCCTAAAAAAACATCTCCAGAATTTGAAAATTCTAAACCAGCAATAATCCTTAATAATGTTGTTTTACCTGATCCAGATGGTCCAATTAGTGCAATCAACTCACCAGAATTAATATCTAAATTAATATCTTTTAAGATTTTTATACCACTAAAGAATTTATTTATTTCTTGAACTTTAATAGCCATTTAATTTATTAAACAAAGTTATTTTATCTATGTATTTTACCTTCTATTATAGATTTTAACAACAAGGTAAATAAAGCCATAATAGTAAGTATTGATGCAACAGCAAAAGCAGCCACAAAATTATACTCATTATACAATATCTCAACATGAAGAGGAACTGTATTGGTTAAACCTTTAATATGACCAGACACAACTGATACTGCACCAAATTCACCCATCGCTCTAGCATTACACAATAATACGCCATATAATAAAGCCCACTTTATATTTGGCAAAGTAACAAATAAAAATGTTTTAAAACCTCCCGCACCAAGACTAATAGCTGCTTCTTCTTCTGACGATCCTTGTTCTTCCATCAAAGGAATCAGTTCTTTAGCAATAAAAGGAAAAGTAACAAAAATTGTAGCTATAACAATACCTGGTACAGCAAAAATAATATCAAGGTCATTTTCTATTAACCAGCCACCGAAAGCATTATATGAGCCAAACAGTAATACATAAATTAAGCCAGAAATAACAGGAGATACCGAGAAAGGTAAATCAATTAAACTTAATAATAATCTCTTTCCAAAAAAATCATATTTAGCAATTAACCAAGAAGCACATATGCCAAATATTGTATTTAAAGGAACAGATATAGCAGAAACTAGTAATGTAAGTTTAATGGCAGAAGCAGCTTCATCGTCCAATATTGACTCTATATAAAGATTGACTCCACCTTCGAAGGCATTCATAAATATTACTATTACAGGTAGTAATACAAATAATGCTAAAAATAAAAAAGCAAATGATATCATTACATACTTTACTAATGGATGACTTCCTGATGGCAATATAAGTTTATTTTTCTTGAAAAATATCATCTTCTTTGTGTCAATTTTTGTAAGTAATTAATTACTAAAAGCATTACAAAAGATATAAGAAGCATTAGTAAGGCAATAGAAGTAGCTCCATCGTAATCATATTGCTCTAATTTTGTAATAATAACAAGAGGGACGATTTCTGTCATCATCGGCATATTACCAGCAATAAAAATTACAGAACCATACTCCCCAAGAGCTCTGGCAAATGAGGTTGTTATTCCAGTCAATAAAGAGGGGAAAATAATTGGCAATATAACTTTGAAAAAAGTTTGTATTTTGCTAGAACCTAAGCTAGCAGATGCTTCTTCTAATTCATCATCTAAATCTTTAATTATTGGCTCAACAGTTCTAACTACGAATGGGAATCCAACAAAAATTAAAGCTATAATAATTCCTGTTTGAGTAAAAGCTATCTCAATACCAAATTTATTAAATATTGAGCCTATCCAGCCATTTTTAGAATAAAGAGCTGCAAGAGTTATGCCAGAAACAGCAGTTGGTATAGCAAATGGTAAGTCAACCAGATAATCTAATATTTTTTTTCCATAAAAATTATATTTAGCAAGAACCCAAGCAATAATAAGACCAAAAATACCACTAATTATGGCAGCAATAAAAGAACTGTAAAAACTTACCTTATAAGCTGCTACTACTTGCGCATCAGTAATATTATCAACAAACTCGGAAAAAGTTAACTTTGCTGTAACAAAAAATAAGCCAGAAAGAGGCAATATAACTATTATAAATAAATAAATTAGAGTAAAAGATAATGTTATATTAAACCCGGGAATAATATTTTTGGAATTTTGTAAATTCATTAATCGATTAGTAAATTAGAACCAACCATTATATTTATAATGCTTCTTGACATATCCGAACAATTATTAAAATAGTAAAAAGATTGACTAATTCCTACCATCAACAACAGTAGATGAGATAAATATTATTAGCTACCAGCTTTCACCTCAACAAATAGTAATAAAATATCTATAAAATACAACTAATTTAGTCATACCACAAGTATTTTTGTGATTTTTATAAAAATAAGATGACAAAATAATCTTCAATAATTTGCTATATTTCTAAATTAGAAGATCATATACATTAAACCTTTTTTAAAAGGCTATTTAAGCTTATCATTAAATATGCATAGCAAACTACTTGATAATCTTAAACTAAATTGCAACTCTACAGTCTCGACTACCACAAAATCATCTTCAATAACGTAATTTAAAGGTCTTTCATTACCAAAAATATCTACAGCAAAAATTGAAGGAATAAGTAAATTATTATCTTTAAACTGAAAATAAGTTCTATTTTTATCATTAAATACCTTTTTAGGCATTATATCATAAGATTGACCAACAATTTTGTAGTCAAAATTTCTTTGAGTACCTCCTTTTATTATCTCATCATACCTCCTATCTACTCTACTATAAATGTTTTTTTTAGATGGTAAGCCTTGAAATTTTGGTATTAAACCAACTTCTCGCTCTCTTGGTTCCTTGTCAGTTTTTATAGGTATTGCTGGAGTTCTTACAACTTCTTCCATCACTTCTGGATAGTAAAATCTAACAACATACACCAACTCTTCATCTATTTTTCCATTATATTCGCCAGGTTTTATGTCAAAATGATATGTTCTTTTATTAGTAATAACAGTCATGTTGGTATGTGCAGATATTTCTAACGGTCTTACAAATAATCTTTGACTGATAGGAGTTAACCTCCAATCAAATGATTCGCCTATTGATATAGTGTCTATCTTTTCATTTTCTGCAAATTCAATATATGATTGATATCCATAGTGGAATTTTAATTGATGAATTTCATTAACATTATAAACTAAGGTTTTAATTCTTGAATCAGTTGTAACCGGCACTTCTTCAGAAAAACTATAGCTAGATAAAAACAAAGTAAATAATAAGATACAAAAAAAAACTCTTAAAATTTTTGTAAAAATTTCTTTTAAAATAATAATGCAAAACATATTTATTAATTTATTTTAAAATTAGACATTAATATAATAAATAATTTAATAATTAACTTTTTCCTCTATTGATGAATATTGTATAATCTGGAAACCATAAGGATTAATCATTCTCTCTTTATAAGTTAAATTAAGCTTAGGATTAAACACAAAACTCATTTTTAATAATTCATGCTTTTCTTTTTTGCCATCATCTCCTGCTGATTCCTGCAAAATTCTAACCTGAACATT
>JAHXBT010000043.1 GCA_020054695.1 Rickettsiales bacterium | reverse complement strand
CTAGGTTCTAAAAATAACTGTGAGAACATCTTAAAACAAACTAGCAATATCATAACAGCAAGTAGTAATTTTAAACTATCATTATCCATATTTCTTGCCTTTTTAATACCAAATTGAACGCCCACTACAGATCCTATAATCATGATAGTAGCGAGTACAATATCGACTGTATTATTAACTACAGATTGCATAATTGTTACTATAATTGAAATAAATACAATTTGAAATAAAGAGGTGCCCGTAATAACATTATTGGGCATCTTTAAAATATAAATCATTGCAGGTATCATTACAAATCCTCCTCCTATTCCCATCATTGAAACTAACGAACCAACAAAAATACCTATGATTAATGGAATAAATATACTAATCTCTATATCTGATTTAGGGAAATAAACTCTTAAGGGCAATTTATTGATTATTTTATTTAATTTAACGAATAATTTATTTTCCCTACTTTTGTTTACGGTTTCCAGTTCATATTTTTCCCTAAGAATAGTTTTAATATTATCTATTGCCATAGTAAAACCAATAAAACCAAGGAAAATAACGTAAATTATTGAGATAAATACATCTGCCTGCCCTAAATTTTGTAATAATCGAAAGATAATAATGCCAATTATAGAGCCTATAGTGCCACCAAATATCAGAACAATACCCATTTTAAAGTCGACGTTTTTTTGCTTGGAATGTGATGAAAGACCCGAAATAGAAGCTGCTGTAATTTGATTGGCTGAAGTTGCAACTGCAACTAACGGAGGAATGCCCATAAAAATTAATAAGGGGGTTGCTATAAAACCCCCGCCAATTCCAAACATGCCAGATAATATACCAGTAATAAATCCAAGAGATATTATTAATAATATATTAATTGGTATTTCAGCTATTGGGAGATATATTTGCATTGATAATTAGCTTCTATATTATGATTAATATGCTTTAAGTAAGCTAATTTTGTTAACTTTTGGACCTTTTAAATTATTGAATTCTATTTTTGAAGTTTAATTTTAAGAGAACCTTCAAAGTTATATTCATGAGAGAATTCTTTGTTAAAATCTTTTTTTATTTCTTCTGTTAACAATATAATATTATCCATCAAGTTAGCAAATTTTTGATATGAATCAATATTTTTAGAATTTTTTACCTTATTTTCCATTTTTTTATAAGTTTTTAAAATAAAGTTATTGTTAATAAATCTAACATATTTTATAATACTAGATTAATAAATAATAACATTAATTTCAAAGTTATTAATATACCCAACTATACAAGTTTAAAGCTTAATTTTTGCAAGTCAATAGTAAAATAATGTCATATAAAGTCTTAGCACGAAAATATAGACCAAATACTCTTAGGGAGTTAGTGGGCCAAGATGTTCTAGTTAGAACGTTATTGTCATCTATTAATCAAGATAAAATAGCTCACGCTTTTATTTTAAGTGGTATAAGGGGTGTCGGTAAAACAACAGCCGCAAGAATAATTGCTAAAGCTTTGAACTGTATTGGTAAGGATGGTAATTTAAATAAAGCATCTGAACCTTGTGGTATTTGTAGTAATTGTCTTGCTATTGCTAATTCTACCTTTCCTGATGTATTGGAGATGGATGCGGCATCAAAAACTGGCGTTGATGATGTAAGGGAAATTATCGACAACATATCTTATGCCACTTCTATCGGGCGTTATAAGGTTTATATTATTGATGAGGTACATATGTTAAGTAACAATGCTTTTAATGCTTTATTAAAAACTTTAGAAGAGCCGCCATCCCATGTAAAATTTATTTTTGCCACAACAGAAATTAAAAAAATTCCAATTACTATTATATCACGTTGTCAAAGGTTTGATTTAAAGCGTCTATCAAATCAAGATATAATTAATCATCTAAAAAATATTCTTGATAAGGAGTCCTTTCAAGTTGAAGAAAAAGCTTTAAATTTAATAGCAAACTTATCTGAAGGATCGATGCGAGATTCTCTATCCCTGTTAGATCAGTCTCTATCATATAATAATTATCAAAAATTACTAACATCAGATAAATTTGAGGAAATGATTGGTGTAGTAGATAATGCACAAATCATTGAGCTACTTATAAATATTTTAGAAGGTAAAATAGAAGAGGTTATTAGAATATTTAACGACATATATGAAAAATCTAGTTACATTACCAGCCTGTTTAGCGATTTACTAGAAATGGTGCATAATATTACTTTAGTTAAAACTATAAATAATTATAAAATAGATAATATATCAGACGAATTGTACAAAAAAATTCAAGAAATTGGTGATAACATTTCTGTAGCAACTCTAGCAAGAATTTGGCAAATGTTATTAAAGGGAGTGAATGAATTAAAAAACTCCTTAGACTATAAGATGTCTTCAGAAATGATTTTAATTAGAATTTGTTACATGTCTAATATACCAAATTTTGAGCAAATACTTGTTGATAATAACAAAAATATTGTACAAAATAATAACATGGAATCAGTTTTATCAGGTGAGGTATTGAGAAACTTTCCCAAATCAAAAATTATAAAAAACAATGACTAATAAAAAAGCAAAAATTCTTTGTGTAGAAGATGAGGTTGATATTAGAGAAAATATAGTGGAGATATTACGGGATGAAGGTTTTGAGGTGTTGTCAGCAAATGATGGATTTGATGCCATTAAAGTTATAGAAAAGAATCAAGATATAGATCTGGTATTATCTGATATTATGATGCCTAATTTAAGTGGATTAGAATTATTATCTAAAGTAAGACATGGTAATACTGCATGTAATAATGTGCCATTTATTTTACTAACTGCTTTATCAACAAAGGATGATGTTATAAAAGGTAGTAAAAAAGGGGCAAATGATTATATTATCAAACCAGTAGATTTTGATATTTTAATTGCTAAAATTAATGAAAAAATATCAAATGCTGCAAAGATACAAAGTAAGTTCGACGGCAAAGTAAAAAATATAACAGAGCAAATATCTAATATTTTACCTAATAATATAATTGATAATGTTAAAATCATTAACCATATTGCAGAAATCTTAAAAACAGAGCCTTACGGCCCATTCCCACATACCAAATATATAACTGATATTAATAGAATTTATAGTGCTTCGTTAAAACTCACAGCTTTAATTAATAATTATTTAGAAGGGGAGCATTTAACTAATTCAATAGATCAAAATACAACAATACATGATCCGGTAGAGTTATTAAATAATATTACTTCAGATCTGAGTCCTAAATTAAAAGAATATATATACTTTAATTCAACAAATATTTCTAGAATTCCTAAAGTTAAAATAGATTCTACATTAATTATTGAATCTATTAAAAAAACTTTATCTATTTTATTAAAAGCTCATTTATCAAATATTGACTTAAGTATTATATATGATCATTTAGATAGAGTTGTGTTTGTTTTAACAATAAGGGATTATATAGAAAATGATGACATTACAAAAGCAATAGAAGAAAAGGGAATAGATCAAAAATTAAGAGAGCAAGATTATGATTTTGATATTATTTTTAATAATGGTGAATTTTCAGCATTAATTTTCATACCAACATTTAGAGTAATGGTGTGATATATCGTTTAACACTACATTATTTTAATTTAAAAATAATCTTTTTTATAATGTAGTGAAGCCATTTATATCATTTTCTATTAAAATTATTTTTTTATTACTTCTTCTTTTTGCTATTTCCTTTTCCTATTTCCTTTTATTAATCACCACGGAACAAAAATCTTTACCATTTTTAACTAACAAAGTAGAAGCAAAAATAAAAAATTATATTGGTGTTGGAGATAATATTATTATAGGAAATATCCGAGTTAAGCAAAATAATTTCAAAATAATTGCTTATATTGATAATGTTCAGTTAAACCACTCAAATTTATTTATAGAAATTCCAGAAATTAGAATGTCATTTTCTATATTTGATTTAATTTTATTACAGCCATCTATAGATAATATTCATATTAACAATATTATAGCGAAATATCATGTTTATTTACCAAGCAAAGATTATAACCAAGAAATCACTAAATTAAACTATATTCTGCCAAAAATTATTAATTATAAAGTAAATAATGCTGATATAAAAAGTGTAAATTTAAAAATTTTACTGAAAAGAGATAAATCTACAGATCTGAAAATCAATAACCTTAATCTAAAAATCAAAGATAATAAAATCAATATATCTTCTAAAGTAATTTTTGAAGGACAAAATATTAATTTTAATAATCAATGCTACATTCAAGATAATAATTCTATTTGCAAAGTAATATCTTCTGAAATTAATCCCAGTATAATTTCCAAATTTTTTGCTCAATTTCCTAAACAATATGGAATAAAAACCAAAATTTCTAGTAATCTAACGTTTAAATCAAATAATTTAGAAGATAATATTTATTTTATTTTATATAGTGACAAGGGTTCTTTTGATAATAAAGCTATCTTTCAAGACGTAGTTTTGTTTAATGATTTTATAATTTCTGGTAAATATACCCNACAAACAAAATCATTCAATATTGAAGATTTTTCTCTTAAATTAATTGATGACACCTTATTGAAAGGTAACATTAATATTCCTAATATTTTTAAATCAAAATTAGAGGTTAATTTATCTTTAAATAATTTAACAAGAGAAAATACTCATAAATTGTGGCCTATAATTATACCCAAAGATGATCGTATTAAAAGGTGGGTTTTAAAGCACATAAAGTCATTTAATATAGATAATTCAAATATATTAATGAAATTTAATGATAATCACTTAACTGACATTGCTGCAAAATTTGATTTTAGAGATGCAACTATTTTATATGATAGGTATTTTCCAACAATATATGATGCTTCTGGTGTAGCTTATTTTGATAAAGAATCAATGAAAATAGATGTCGAAAAAGCAAATGTTTTAAATAGTAAAATAAAAAATTCTAAGATAATTATAGCAGATTTTAAACAGAAAAATACCCCATTGCAAATTAAAGGTCAGATCATTGGAAGAGCTGAAGATCTTTTAAAGCATGTAAGTTACCAATCAGATTTTGCAAAAAATATTGGCAATTATATCAATGGATATTCTAATAGTTATATTGATCTATTTATTCCAATTAAAGACAAGATAGAATTAAGTAATATTTATTTACAAATTTATTCGACAATTAAAAATATTAATAATAATTATGTTAGTAAAAACTCCAACTTAAAGGTAAAATTAAGCAAAAAAATTAATGACGATACATTTATAAGTAGCATTAATCTAACTGAGTCTGATATTAATTTTAAACCATTATCTATATTTAAGAAAAAGAATATTAATTCCTACCTATCATTTAATCTCCAATCAAACTCTAATTTACTAGAATTTACAGATTTAAAATTTATCTTAAATAAAGATAAATTTTTAACAGGCTCTTTTATATTTAACTTAAAACAAAAAAATCTTCAAGATATAAAACTAACCCATCCTGATTTTGCCCTTTCATATAGTTCAGATCATGCAGAATTATCCCAGAAATTAACCTTAAAAGGCAAAAAACTTGGTCTAAATAAACTCCAATCAATCTTGAAATCTAATAATAATAGAAAATCTCAAAATAATGATATAGAGATCATTTTAGATAAATTGATATTAGCAAACAATATAGAATTAAACGATGTTGATGTTAATCTAAATTGCAATCAATCATTATGCATTAATAGTTTTATTGAAATGAAGAAGGGTGACAAAGAAATAGTCAATATTGATTTTAAACCATACCCAATAAAAAAAATAACAAAAATTACAGGTAAAATATCAGATATATCATCGATCACTAAAGGTTTTAATTTTTATGATAATATTATCGACGGAGATCTGGTCATTAAGGCTAAAATTGAACCTAAAGATAAATATGCTTATATATCAGGAGAGGTATATAATAAAAAAAAATATAAAATATCAAAGGGTGAAATGGTAAAAAAAATATCAGAAGATAATTCTTTCTNTAAAATCAAAGACCAATTAGCACTTGAAGAACAAATAAGTTTTGAAGATTTGCGNTCAGAATNTNTNANAGAAGATTATGTTTTAGAAATTAAAAATTTTATCCTTAGTAACAATTATCTTGGTATTACTGCTAGAGGTGATGTTGGTTTAAATAGTGGTATAATAGATATAAAAGGATTAGTTGNGCCGGGATATTTAATTAATAGATTGTTTGGTATTGGAGATCTACCTATAATTAAATATATTTCACCTATTTTAGTTGGAGAAGAAGGGGGGGGAATATTTGCTGGTAGATATAAATTAACAAAAAATCCAAATATTGATAATAAATTACGTTTTAAATTAAATAAGAGTTCTATTTTTGCACCAGGTGTTATTAGAAACTTATTTGATTAATTTCATACATTAAATTTATACCAAAATATATCCAATATTTTAGATAAAACTTTATTAATAAATTTACCTATAGTAAAAATTTATTTAAAATATGGACTTGGTTTAATACCGATTATAGTTTTTTTAATTTGATTATAATTTGAATTAATATTAATTTTATTACTTTCAAAATATTTTTTATATAATTATAAAATGAAGGCAGCAATAGTTATTTTCCCAGGTTCAAATTGTGATAAGGATGGCTTAGATGGTTTAAGTAAAATCAGTAGTAATATACAACAAGTTTGGCATAAAGAGATCAAATTAGATAATGATCTGGATTTGATTCTAGTTCCTGGCGGTTTTTCTTATGGTGATTATCTTCGTAGCGGAGGTATTGCTGCTAATTCCAATATTATGCCAGAAATTATTCGTTTGGCTAATAAAGGTACAAAAGTAATAGGGATTTGCAACGGTTTTCAAATTTTAACTGAAGCTGGATTATTAGATGGTGCTTTAATGCGTAATGAAAGAGCTAAGTTTATCTGTCAAAAAACTTATTTATCTTGCCAAAACCAAAATACTTCCTTTACTAATCAAATTAATAAAATTATCCAGATTCCCATTGCCCATATGGATGGTAATTATTACTGCTCGGATGACGTTCTTAAAAATCTTGAAGATAATGATCAGATTGCCTTTAAATATTGTGATAAAAATGGTGATTTTACCAAAGGGGCAAATCCTAATGGTTCAAGAGAAAATATTGCTGGTATTTTTAACAAGAGTAAGAATGTTCTTGGTATGATGCCTCACCCAGAAAGAGCAATTGACCAGAATGTTAATGGTACTGACGGTTTGTTATTATTTAACTCTTTATTGAATTAGTATGACACAAACAAAATTTATTTTTATTACTGGCGGCGTTGTATCTTCTCTTGGTAAGGGGTTAGCTTCTGCTGCTATTGCCGCTCTTTTACAATCCCGTGGTTATAAGGTAAGGCTTCGTAAATTAGATCCGTATTTAAACATTGATCCTGGAACAATGAGTCCGGCTCAGCATGGTGAAGTTTTTGTTACAGAAGACGGGGCAGAAACTGATCTGGACCTTGGTCATTACGAAAGATTTACAGGAGTAGATGCTAAAAAATCTGATAATGTTACCGCTGGTCAAATTTATCAAAAGTTACTTAACCGTGAAAGAAGAGGAGATTATCTCGGCACAACAGTACAAGTTATCCCTCATGTAACTGACTTAATAAAAGAGTTTATTTTAAATGATATTGATGACGTAGATTTTGGTTTGTTTGAAATTGGTGGTACAGTGGGTGATATCGAGGCATTGCCATTTTTTGAAGCAATTAGACAAATTGGCTTTGAGCATGGTGAAAGTCGCTGCGCATTTGTCCATTTAACATTACTACCTTATATTGAATGTGCTAATGAGTTAAAAACTAAACCAACGCAACATTCAGTTAAGGAACTGCGTTCTATTGGTATTAATCCATCTATTTTGTTATGTCGTGCTGAAAGACCAGTTGAAGATGGTGTTATTGATAAAATTGCCAAAATGTCTTCGGTCAGAAAAGAAAATGTCCTCTTGGCACCAAATTTAGATAATATTTATAAGGTACCAATGATTTATCATGATCAGCGTTTGGACGATCAAATTCTAAAACATTTTAATCTAGAAAATGATAGTAAACCAAATCTAGAAAAGTGGCAAGAAATTACTGATTCTATCAATAATAAAAAAGGTCAAGTTACTATTGCAATTGCTGGTAAATATACTCAATACAGCGATTCTTACAAATCCTTATTGGAAGCCATCGATCATGCTTCAATTGCTCATAAAATTAAGGTTAAAATTAGGTGGATTAATATTCGAGAATCTAATAGAAATAAACTAAAAGATTTAGAAAATATTGATGCAATTTTAGTGCCAGGAGGTTTTGGTGATGACGGTATGGAGGGTAAAATAACTATCGTTAAATATGCTCGTGAAAATAACATACCATATTTTGGTATTTGTCTTGGTATGCAGATGGCTTTATTAGAATTTGCTCGTAATAAAGCTAACATTATAGATGCTATTTCTAGCGAAAGTGATCGCTCTGGACAAAAATTAATTTCCATGATGCATGAGTGGAAAACGGAAGGCGGCCAAAAACATAAGAGAGGTAAAGATATCGGTGGCACAATGCGTCTAGGTGCCTATCCTTGCAACTTAACAAAAAATAGCTTGGCTTATGATATT
Source organism: Rickettsiales bacterium (assembly GCA_020054695.1). Classification (GTDB taxonomy): domain Bacteria; phylum Pseudomonadota; class Alphaproteobacteria; order Rickettsiales; family UBA1997; genus CAJQHK01. Next base: position 6,112 of record JAHXBT010000043.1, on the reverse strand, counting down.
TATGGTCAGGAAAATATATCTGAAAGGCATCGCCATCGTTACGAGGTAAATATTAATTATAAAAAACAGCTAGAGAATTCTGGTTTAGTTTTTTCTGGTATGTCACCTGACGGCAATTTAACTGAAATTATTGAGATCAAAGATCACCCATTTTTTATTGGTGTACAATTTCATCCTGAATTAAAATCTAAGCCATTTTCTCCCCATCCTATTTTTCTAAGGTTTATCAAAGCAGCTAGAGATAGGTCACAGGAAGATCTAAAAATATAAAATTATAATTTTAAGGAGTATTTTATCGTAAATCATGCTTCTTTTTAACCAAATATAACAATATCTTAGTTTATTAGAGGTTATTCATATTATCTTATTTTATTTGACAATGCTTGTTATCTAATAGCAATTATTATTAAAAAATATCTTATAAAGAAAAGAATTGCTTTTTTTTCAAATAAAAATTATTATTTTATTTCCTAGTTTGGGGCCGTAGCTCAGCGGTTAGAGCAGGACGCTCATAACGTCTTGGTCGTAGGTTCGATTCCTACCGGCCCCACCAATTACCTTATTGGAAAAGTTGCTTTAAAGAGAGAAGATATATTATTTTATTGAAGATAAGATATTCTCTGCAATTTTACCAAATTCCATAGCAATTGCTGATGACTTATTTTTATAACAAATAGGATTTCTATCATCATTTGATTCATTAATATTTCTATCAATTACAATTTCTCCTAAGAAATTAATTCCTCTATCTATAGCTAATTCTTTTACATTATTCTTACCAAAAATATATTGTTTTTGGTCTTTTGTAACTTCTAGATATGACATATTTTCTATAATGCCAGAAATTTTAATATTCAGTTTTTTATACATATCAATTGATTTTACTAAATCAATTACAGCAATTTGGGACGGGGTAGATACTAATACTACAGAATCAATAGAAAATTTTTGCATCATAGTTAGATGTACATCTCCAGTACCGGGTGGTAAATCAATAATCATTAGATCAATATCTTTCCACAAAGTACCATTGATCATTTGATTTAAAGCTTTAGTAACCATAGCTCCTCTCCATATTGCTGCCGAATCTTTTTCAAATAAAGAGCCCATTGAAATTACTTTAATACCATAATTATCTAGAGGAATTATTTTACCATCCTTAAAATTAGGTTTATCATTAAGATTCATCAAGTAAGCAATAGATGGACCATAAATATCAGCATCAACTAAGGCTACTTTTAAGCCAATTCTATTAAAGGTAATAGCTAAATTTGTAGCAATTGTTGATTTTCCAACCCCACCCTTTGCTGAAGAGATAGCGATGATTTTCTTAACACCGCAAACCTTATTTAACTCTCCTGTAGATTTTAATTTTTTATCAGAAGTTAAAAATACTGATATTTTTAAATCTATTTTTTCTTCTATTCCTAAAATTATGATTTTCTCTAGATCTCTAGTAGATTCCTTGGTAAAATTATGGTTAGAAATATCAATAAAAATAGAAATTTTATCTTTTTTAATAGATATTTTTGGTTGAAAAGCAAAGGTTTGTAATTTTTGATCTAAAAATACTATTTGATTAAATATTACCAAAACCGCTTTTTCCTTAAGAAATTTCATAATTATGTTTAAAAAATATTGAAAATGCTATTATTTACTGTTAACATAAGTTTTTAATGATTTTAAAGCTAAATTAATAATTATGTCAAATGATAGTGATAAAGTTTCAGCTGACCCCTTGTTTTTGGGTCTAACAAGGCCTCCAATGATATTTGGTGTTAGTTATAAATTAGCTGCTCTTAATATGCTAAGCTCCCTTTTAACATTTATCACTACGAGTGACCTTTTTTACATATTAGTTTTAATGCCTAGTTTGCACGGTGCATTTTATCTGCTATGTTTAAAAGAGCCAAGAGCAATAGAATTATTGATAACCAAAAACTCTAAATGTAGTATTTGTAAAAATAGGTCAAATCATAATGGCACTAATTCTTATGATTTATATTAAATAACTAATTAAAATATAATGAATATATCAAAATTATCTTACGGTAAAAAGGCTCCAGAAGTTGTAAATGTGGTAATAGAAGTGCCTATGAATTCTAATCCAGTTAAATATGAGTTAGATAAGGATACAGGAGCATTATTTGTCGATAGATTCATCGCAACACCAATGTATTATCCTTGTAATTATGGTTTTGTGCCTAATACATTATCAGATGATGGTGATCCAGTTGATGTTTTAGTAGTTTCAGAATTTCCTTTAATGCCAACTTCGGTAATACAAGTAAAACCAATAGGTGTTTTGATCATGGAAGATGAAAAGGGAATGGACGAAAAAATATTAGCTGTACCAGCAATTAAAACTAATTCTGAATATGAGAATATTTCTAGTTATAAAGAACTTAATGAATCTTTGTTAAATAAAATATCACACTTTTTCGNAAGATACNANGNTNTAGAAAAAAATAAATGGGTTAAAGTAAAAGGGTTTGAAGATTTTGATACAGCTCAATCNTTGATAGAAGAAGCTATTGAAAGGGAAGAATCTAAAAACTAATGNAAAAAACATCTTTAATTGCCTTAATTGGACCGCCAAATGCTGGTAAATCTAGCTTGACAAATGAGCTTTTAGGTCAAAAAATATCTATCACTTCACATAAGGTACAAACTACTAGAAATGTAATTAAGGCTGTTATTACCGAGGGTGATACTCAGATTGTTCTTTTTGATACACCAGGATTATTTATACCAAAAAAAGATCGCCCCCTTGAAAGATATATTGTCAAAAATGCTTGGCAAGTTATTCGCCAAATTGATCAAGTATTTTTATTAATAGATGGCGGTAAAATTAAAAAAGGTATAAATAATATAAAAAATATCATTGCTGACCTTCAGAAACATGATATAAAACCAAAAATTATCATAAACAAAACAGATTTAATTGATATTGACATTAAAGAAATTATTAATGAAATTGTTGAGTTAAATATAGAAAAAATATTTTTTACCTCTGCAAAAACTGGTGACGGTATTAGTGACTTAAAAAAATATTTCTTCAATTTAGCTGTTGATAGAAATTGGTTTTTCCCTAAGGAAGATGTATCTGATATTTCTATGAAATTTTTAGCTTCTGAAATTACCAGAGAAAAACTATTTATAAAATTGAAAGAAGATTTGCCCTATGCCATAGACGTAAAAACTGAAAATTGGCAAGAAGATGAAAATAATATTAAAATCCATCAAGTCATTTATGTTTTAAAAGACAGTCAAAAGAAAATTATTATTGGTAAAAATGGTAATTTTCTTAAGAATGTAGGATACTCCTCTCGAATGGAAATTAGTAAAACATGCGGTAAGAAAGTTCATCTATTTTTATTTGTTAAGGTAAAAGAAAATTGGATGCACGACCAAGAAAATTATATATTATAATATAACATTGCACAGGTGTTAACCAGATATATAGCCACTTTTCAAGTAAATATAGTAAAACTTACTTAATTTTTTCAATAATTTTTTCCATTTTCATTCCTCGAGAACCTTTTACTAATATTATATCTCCATTATTAACTATAGAATTAATATTTTTTGCAGCATGGTCTGAGTCATTAAAATAAAATATATTTTTATTTAGAAAATCATTATTTATATTTTTCATTAAACTACCAACCAGTAAGATATTGTCAATATTAGAGTTTGCTAAATTTTTACCAATTTTAATATGTTCTGATATTTCTCTTTCTCCCAATTCAAACATATCTCCTAAAATAATAGTTACATTATTATTTTTATTTGTTTTCTTAATATCGTTAAGATATTCAATTGCTGCAATGGTTGATGTTGGGTTAGCATTATAGCTATCATCAATAATAGTTAAATTTTTATTATCTTTTGATATTTCTAGTATATTTCCTCTACCACTTCTTAATTCAATATTATTAAAAAAATTAATGACATCACTCATATTAATATCTAACATTTTTAGGATAGCAACCACAATAAGTGAATTTAATATTACTCCTTGATGTATAGAATTTATTTCATAACTTATATTTTCCCTTTCTTTATTGAAAAGAATAGAAATTTTTGATGATAATTTATTTTCTATATCTTCTATTGTTGTTATTCTTATGTCACTTGTTTCGTCAAAGCCAAACCCTATAATATTATCTTCTAAAATATTAGATTGTAATGCTTCATTTCTTAGAAAGTCATAATATTGGTTATCTCTGTTAATAATAGCGCACCCACCCTCTTTTAATCCTGAAAATATTTCAGCTTTTGCTTTTGCAATTTCAGTTTCATTGCTAAAATTTCCAATATGCGCTAAGCTTACTGTAGTGATAACAGCAACATCTGGTTTAATCATTTTTGATAAATATTCTATTTCTCCAGCATGGTTCATTCCCACCTCAATTACTGCAAAGTCAATATTTTCTGCTAAATTTGCTAATGTGATAGGAACGCCAAAATGATTGTTAAAATTAGCATAGGTAGAGTAGAATTTTGATATGTTGGAGAGAGCAAAGCCACACATATCTTTCACCGTTGTTTTACCAACACTGCCAGTAATAGCTATAATTTTTGCTTTAGTTCTATTTCTAGCAAATAAAGCTAACTTATTAAGACATTCAAAACCATCCTTGACTAATATTATTCTGCTGTCGTTAAAAAATTCTAATGGTATTTCGCTTGCTAAAATAATAGTTGCCCCGTTATCGAAAGCGTTTCTTATAAAATTATGGCCATCATTACCACTTCCTTTGATACAAATAAATAATGTATCATTTTTTACCCTTCTACTATCAATTTCTACTAAATCTATATTTATATTATCCTTAGAATTATCAGTAATGATTTCAGATTCTAGAGATAATCTAATATCTTTTATATCCCAAATTGACATAATTTTGTTTTAATTTTATTAATTTCATCATTATTAAATCTTGCACCAAGTTTTTTAATAATTTCAGCAGCAAGAATATTTCCTATTTTAGCACAAATCTCTAAATTTAATCCATGTGATATTCCAAATAAGAATCCTGAAGCAAATGCATCTCCAGCACCAGTGCTATCAGTAATATCATTAATTACCTCTGTTTTTACTTCTTTTAATCCATCTTTTGTAGCAATTAATGCACCATTTTCTGATCTTGTTATAATTAATTTAATATTTGGGTTAAGAGTAAAAATTTCATTAAATTTTTGTATTTCTAGTAACGATTTGTCATTATCAGATAATATTTTAATCTCATCTTCATTAGCAAACAGAATATCAACATCTTTTATTAAATTTAAAAAATCATTTTTATGGCGAGACACACAAAAACTATCTGATAAAGTAAATGCGATTAAATTATTTTTCTTCAAGGCGTTGTTTATAAAGTTTGTTAATGAGTTAATTGTTTCTTTTTTATCCCACAAATAACCTTCAACATATATTATTTCTGAATTTCGCAGAATATCATCATCATCAATTTTATCTATTGTGGAAGATTCACCAAGATACGTCATCATCGTTCTTTCACCATCATTTTTTGAGACTAAAATAAATGATTTTGATGTTGAGTCAGGTATATCAGAATATTGTAGATGGAAATCACAATTTACTTGCTTTAAGTTATCATTAAAAATTTGTCCAAATTTATCATTGGCAACTTTTCCTATAAAAGAGCATGGCTTACCCAACAACGATATTGTTGCAACCGTATTACATACTGAGCCGCCAGAAGAAATTTGTTGATATTCTAGGTTAGAAAGTTTGTTGGCAATATTACTATCAATTAATGTCATAGATCCTTTAGTAATAGAATTCTCTAGTAAAAAACTATCTTCTATTAAAATTAAGGTATCAACTATAGCGTTTCCTAAAGCTGAAACTAAGTATTTTTTATTCATTTATGCAATTAATGTAAAATTTAGGTTTAGAAAAGTGGTAGCGAAGGAGGGACTTGAACCCCCGACCAACGGATTATGATCCCGCTGCTCTACCAACTGAGCTACTTCGCCAAAAGTTTCAATATTTTATTCTAAAAAGAGTGTAATCAATTTTTAAATATATTTTAGAAATTATATGTTATCATAACTTACTAGATATATTATATTCTAATAT
>JAHXBT010000026.1 GCA_020054695.1 Rickettsiales bacterium | reverse complement strand
TTAAAATCACCCGGTGAAGCAGCGGCAAAACCCGCCTCAATTATATCAACATTCATCTGCTCAAGGAGTCTGGCGATTAGTAATTTTTCTTCCAAATTCATAGTTGCTCCAGGAGCTTGCTCCCCATCGCGAAGCGTGGTATCGAAAATAATTACTCTATCTTCTTTCATTTTAGATTAGTTAAATTTGTCATAAATTATTATCTTTTACCATTTTCTATCTAAAACGCCATATTAAAAGATTGAGTAGTCTAGATTTACTTTTTTGGTTAAAATTACAAAAAACCATAGACAATATAAGTATATTGTCTGCATCTTTTACCATTTTTATCTTAAAAATATTTCGTTATAATGTCAATTAATTCATAGAAATAGCATCAGTTGTTTTCTAGAGATAGGTAAAAAATTATATAATAAAATTTAATTGAAAAAATATTGAGTTGTTACACCAATTATCGTTAAAAAACTTTTATAAAGATAATTGGTATTAGATGATGTTTAGAATCTTTTACTATATTTGATATAAAAAGAATGTCCGAGATAATCATCACCACTATCTAAAATATATGATAAATCAACCATACCTCCTCTATTTAATTCTAAAATCTCCAATCCTAAATTGGCACTATAAATATCCGTTAGTAAATTACTAGAAGATTGAGTTATAATATCCATATTTGGTATATTATTAAATTTTACCTGATGATTTCTACCATCATCATTATAATTTTTAAGCCAAGAAAGAGTAATAGAAGGATTCAAAGAATATTCATATTTTGGAACTAATTTACCTTTTAGATCAAGATCACTTTTACTGGTTATTTTTTTATTTTTGGTGTATTTCTTTTTTTCTAATTCACGATATTTATGTTTACCAGATAATTTAACAGAAAGATTTGTAAAAATGTTGTCATAACTATCACCTTTAACATTTATGTTCATCGCACCGTTACCTTTTTCTACATAGCTATAATCAGGAAAATAATTATAACCAAAAGTTAATTCTGGCGAAATTACAACTCTTTTACCAATATTTGACAAATAACCAATAGAGCTAGATATACTATATTGGTTAGAATTATAATCAGCATTTGCATCAACAACTGATATATTATTGTCAGTTACAACTCTTCTTAAATTATTATTATTTAATGATAAACTTATTATATTTTTATTATATAATCCTAAACCAGAATTGTGATAATTAGCATTATAAAAAGAAATTTGATTTGATGCAACTTCTAGATTAGAGTCACCTGGAGAATCAATATCAGATACAAAATAACCATAAGATAGACCAAATATTGCATTATAATCTGTATCTAATATATCACTATATTTTTTATCCAGCCCTGTTAATATACCATATATATTAGACTGAAAAGCATCACCAGCTGTATAATTATATATACCACCAAAAGGTTGAATCCAAATATTATAACCATCACTATTATAAAAATCAGTAATATCTGATGACATTAATTCAGAGAAATTATTAATGTTATTAAGATTATCGTCAATATTAGAATAATTTTTCTGATAAATATTATTGAATATGTTTTGTAAATTAGAAAATTTTTGATTAGAAAAAGAATTAGATAAATTATTATTAATATTTGGATCAGTCATTTGGCTAAAAACTCTATTAGAAATTATATTGTTTGATCTGTTAGTGATATAACCTGTACTTATAAAATTATCTCTATTCTTTACATCGGATGTATCCGAAATAAAGTCTTCCACTTGACTACGGGTAGTTTTAAAATTTAAGATGTCTTTTACTGAATCAAGCTTGTTACCATCAACACTAAAAATATTAGAAATAATGTTATTGGGATTAGATTTAAGAGATGTATTATAAATAATTTTATCAACTTCTGAATCAGGATTACTGCTAACATCTTCACCATCATTATAAAATAAAGCATCTAAATCATATAAAAATGTAGAAGCAGGATTTAATTGGACAATATTTTGTAATTTACCAACACTCATTCCAGTGGAACTAATAAATTCACCTGTATCTTCATCTAACTGTAAGCCAGAACTATCTTTAATAGTATTTACTGAAGTTAAGATAGTGCGATTTGTAATATTTTCTGCTACACTATCAGTATAAATGATAATTTTACTATTAATACCAAAGGAAGTATTATCAGAAGCGATTAAAGAATCAGCACCAGAAGTTGAAATATATATTTTACCATGATTACCAATATTAAAATTTTCACCTGTAATCTTAGAGTTATTTAAAAGTATTGATCCAGAAATTTGTGAATATGGAGCATTCATAATATAGTTCTCGTTGAATTTATAATCAGTAGGTGCAAACCATTCAACACCATCAGGTAAATACCTGATATCTTTAGGTAAAGTTTCTGGTGACTTAGTACCAATATTTATATTATCGATATTAACATTAATATCTTGAAAATTTAAATATATTTCGGATGATAAGCGAGAATGAATATTTTCTGTTGGACGAAGCTCTGTTCTTAATTGTAAAGAATTAGCATATATGTCCCTACCAAAGTTTGCCCAAACTGCACCTTCAGCAATAGAGCGGTTATTTTCTATTGATAGAAGCTCCATTTTTTTACTTTCAACACCAAATTGAGCATTTATTACCTTATAGTTAGAGTTAGTATTGTCAAATAAAAAACTCAAACCACTACTACCACCACCAATTGTTTTTCTCATATGAGCAGCTTCAGTAATATGTAAATTAATTGGATTAGTTACATCAAAAATATCAGAAGCAAAACTAGAATATATACCGGAAGATGCGTTCCTAGGATCTGAAATTTCAGTATCATTAAGTGTATCTATCATAGAATCATCATTAATAATTAATTGTACGAAATCACCATAGCGAGTTTCTAATGAATCTCTATTCCTGTGGTCATATTCATCATTTGTTAAATTATTAATAAAAACATTACCTTTAATTCTAAAAGCACCTAGTGTAAAAGGGGTTAATTTTAACTCATTTAACCTTTTATCTGCATTAAGACCAATATTATGATTAAATTGCGTTCCTACATCAGTTAATACAAAATCTCTATAATATTCGACAGGAATACCTAAACTTAGTGGTAATATCATATTTACAACAGAGTCTTTATCGTAGTCAGAAACATAATTAACAGCAAATTCTAAAGTACCTTCACCATAATAACTATTATAACCATCGGCATTGGATCCGTAGTTATAATGAACGGATTCATTAATTGTAGGATCGTACATATGATCGCCAAAACTTGTTCCAACATCCAATCTTACTCTGTAGTATTCCGTGTTATTTTCCATATAGATATTATCTTGTTGAATCCAACAATTACCAGAAGAATCGACAGAAGAACAGTCATAGGCCCCCCTGATAGTATCAGATAAAACAGCAGTAGGGAGCAGTATCATAGTGGTAAACATCAATAAAAAACCTCTCATCTTTTCAAATTATATAAAATTTATTTGCAAACTAAGTAAAAATAAGTTATAATTTAATAGTTATTTATTTTCAATAATTAATTGTAGTTAAAAAATGCCAGATATAAAAAAAGATATACAAAAAGCCTTGTTTGAAGAGGCGTCACAATTAACAGGTGGAAGATTTGTTGATCAATCATATAAAAACATTGTCGCAGAAGTAATATCAATAGCAAAAGCAACCAAAGAAGGGTCTTATATCGAAATAACAAAAAAAATTATTAGTAATATTGATTTACAAAAAAAAGCTAAAGAATTTGAAGAATCAAAAACAAGAGAACAACAAGATGAATTTTTACAAAAAATTATTCAACCCCAACTCGATACAGAGCAACATACATCTAATGAAGATTTAGCTTTAATAAAGAGAAATTTACATGATTTTTTCTCTCAAGCCGTATATATAATCAGTGATAAAGAAAATTTAGACAAAATTAATACAAAAACCAAAGAGGAAGAAGGTAAAACTAATAGATTTACATTTTCACCCCCATTACGTGGGCAAGAAAATGCATCAAACAAAGAACAACAACTGAAAGGTTTAAAGGTTGAGTTTACAGAACATCTTGGTAAAACACAAAACGCCTCTAAAAATTTTTTAAAAGAACTAGAAACTTTAAAAACTCCAAGTGATCTTCCTTTAGATCCAAGTTATATTTATATCGACCCAATTTCACCATTATTAGAAAAAGAAAAAGTAAAAAACGCTATATCAGGTCTTTCTGGTAAGAAATTAACAGAGTGAGAAATATCAAAATCAATTAGGAGTAAAGATTTAGGAATAACAAGTGAAGAAGCAAATGATATTAGAAATTTCTTACAATCTCCTGCCATTCGAGAAAAAATTCAACGCAATGATCTTAATTCTTTAGCAAAAGATATAAAAGATTTATTGGATGAGAATGATTTAATAAGCAAGATTTCAGGTGAAAAATATCAGTTAGAATTTTCTAAAAATAATTTTACCAATTTCCTGAATGAGAAAATTATTTCATCTAGTATTTCTTTTAAACACGAACAAGCTAAAATAGCAACAACAAAAACAGATTATATTAATAACAAAAAATTAGAGAAATTAATAAAAAATCCTGATGATCTAACAAATCTAAGAAGATTTATACGGACTCATGCACAAAATAAAAAAAATGAGCAAGTTTTAGCATTCTTAGATGCACAAAACCCATTAGTTGAACAGGCTAAAGCAGCCGTGGAACAAGTTATTGAGGACTGGGGAATAACCTATGAAGATAGATTATTAACTACTGCTCAAAACGCAGACTTAAACCCAAAAAAGGAGGATAATAAAGAAATCGCACCCTTAAAACCACCAAGAACTCCAGGATCAACAAGACCAACAGTAAACAAATTTGTTAAATATGCACTACTAGCAGGAGCAGCTTCACAATTTCCAACAGCTTTCGCAGGTAACCTAAGAGGAGTTGATCTAGCAGGAGCAGCTTCACAATTTCCAACAGCTTTCGCAGGTAACCTAAGAGGAGTTGATGAAGATCAGACAGAAGATCTACACAGAAGAGCTCAGGATAATTCATATGATAATGAATTCGCTATGGATGATGGTAATACACTTTTTTTAGTTAGCGGTAACAATACTCACTTATTTAGGGGTAAATCAGAACCACAACAAGTAGCAAGATTAGAGTATGCTATAAGAAATGTAATAGGTTTTAATCCTGATTCTAATAGATTAGTTTATTATGATGCTTCTTCAAATTTCAGAAGTATATTTATTGGTAATCTTGCATTTGTAAATATTGATACTGGGCAGACCACTGTTGTTGCAACAAGCACGACACCTGAAACGTCAACTACAACAACAACTAGTATAACACCAACAACTACGGGAACTGATACAACACCAACTACAACACTAACTAGTACAACATTAACTAGCACAACAACTACAACAACCACACCAACAACTACGGGAACTGATACAACAACTACGGGAACTGATACAACAACCACATCAACTACAACTATTACTACTACACCAGAAAGTGAATATAATCTGGTTGATGGTATACCAACATTAACATGTAGGGATGGTAGTAACCAAGATAGTTGTCGTCTAGAATTTTCAGATGGCGGTTGGAAAGTATATGCAAAAAATAATGAAAATGGAATTGGTATACCAGCTAATAGTAATGTTGATTTTAATGGTCAACAATTAACAATACAATGTCCAGGAGAACAACAACCTTACCAACTATCTTTAAGTAATGGTGATATTACACAAATATCCTGTGGTGAAAATAAAATTAATGTTAATTCTGGCGATGATGTGCAGTTTTTTAATCAAAATGGTGAAACAGTTGCACAAGTAACCACACCAACTACCCAAAGTAGTAGCACATCATCAACTACAACTACTACATTTTCTAGTTCATTCGCTAATGTGAGTGCAAGTACTACTAGTGAAAATGGTCATAATCTTACGGTTACATCAAACACTACGCAATATGACACAAGGGTTAGTGCATCAACCACTACGCCAGATGGAACAACGGTTGAGGAAGTTAAGACAAGTGGCCTTACTCCAATATCGCCAAATGCTGTTGTAGCAGCGTTATATACTCATTTTAACAGGGATAAGGAGCATAAGGGGAAAGAAAGATTGTTATCTGAAGACCAATCAGGAGATAACAACAAAGGAACAGATAATACTCTCGCCTGGAGTACAGCAGTTAGTGTTATTTTATCTATTGCATCAATTGGACACACAATGAAAAAACAAGAGGATCAAAAAGATAGTGAAGGTACGCAGAGGGGGAAATGGCAAAAACAAGTTTTAGCAGAAATTCCTCAAATTATAGCGGGTGGTGCTTTTGGATATGGTCTTCTTAATGTTATTGACAACGATTTAAATAATACACAAAAAAACCTATTAACTCTTTCATCTGTAGTGATGCAATGTTTTAATGCTGCTGATGATGTATTAAAAATATACAAAGACCCTAGTAAAAAAACAGATTTAGATACCTTAAGATGTACAGCAAAATTTGATTGGGAAGATGGAAAAAATTTTTGGAATATGCTTACCCAAATAACTGGTGTTAGAAGTGTTTCTACTCCTATAGAGCATGGTTTGGAAGCTATTTATCATGCTTATATGCGTAATAAAAGTACTACTCCTACTAAGGATTTTGGTGAAGAAGCGCCGTCAGAAGGNTCATTAGNTNTNGNTAATCCTGAGACGATTGGTAAACCAACGCTGCCAAAATCATCATCATCAGATGGAGCTAAGCCTAATGTGTTTGGTAAAAAAACGCCGTCAGAATCATCATCAGAGAAAGATACTCTTCCTGGTAATATTACAAGAAAAGGATCTGATAAATCATCATCAAAGAAAACTACTCCTAAAGATGAGCCTAGCCAAACCTCAGAAAAAGACGCGCTTCCTTCAGTCCCACCCTCCAAAGGTACACCATCTTTAACTCCTCAGAGAAGTATTAAAGATGACGGACAAGTACCTAATGTTCTTGATGTAGGAGAAGTGGTTGGTGAAATTGTTGAGGAATGGGACAAAAATTCAGGTGATCCATCTAATCCTTCCGCTCCCGCTCCCGCTTCCAAACATAAACCTGCCGCTCCCGAAGGTGATCCTGCCGCTCTAGGTAATGCTCCCGGTATTAACGATGACGGACAATCATCTAATCCTGCCGCTCCCGCTCCCGCTTCCGAACATAAACCTACCGCTCCCAAAGATAAACCTACCGCTCTCGAAGTTGATTCTGACGATCTAGGTAATACTCCCGCTTCTCAGAGCGGTAGTAACGGTGACGGACAATCATCTAGTGGTTCAGTTCGTAGTTCTAGCAATGGCGGAAAATCATCTAGTGTTTTGGATTTGGGAAAAATTATGAATAAAACTGTTGAGGCACACGCCAAAAATTCAGGTGATTCATCTAATAATTCAGTTCATAGTTTTAGCGATAGAGGACAACCACCTAATCCTGCCGCTCCCGCTTCTCAGAGCGGTAGTAACGATGGCGGAAAATCATCTAGTAGTTTTGATGTGAGAGAAATGATTGATAAAACTGTTGAGCAACACGCCAAAGATTCAGGTGATTCACCTTCTGGGTATCCTCAAGATCCATCTACACCAAAGAATAAGAATTTTAAAAGTATGTAAGTTTAGTATATTTTTGATTTTAATATTATGGAATATTTTGTATAAAAAACAGAGAGAAAATTAGAAACTTGTGAAAAAAAGTATTAAATAATTAATATAGGGTCTATTAATTGATGAAGGGGTTAATATAAATATTTTAAATAATGGTGCGACTCATCTTGCACCATTTTCCATTTAAAATACAATATAGAGAAATATTTTTTAATGACAATTGGTATTAAACTGAATTTATATTAATTAATTGCTATTATAATTTTGTAATTGATTTATATCAAAGGATATTTTAACCTATACTAGGTTACCCTTTATAATCTGATACCAAATTTAAGTCAAACTGGTATAATATGAATGGTCTTTTTGATATATCTAAATTAGTTAACATATAAATTACTGAGAATGGAGCAATTGCCAATTTTATCTCTTTTAATATTTTTACCGATTTTTGCGTCTTTAATTATCGCATTCTTACCAAAAAATTATAGTAATTTAACTCAAATTGGCCTTATTGCCTCTATCATCAATTTTATTATATCTTTAAAATTAATCATAGATTTCGACAAAAACATAACATTCAATTTTATTGAGAAAACCTCCCTAATCAATAAATATGACATCAATTATTATTTAGGAATTGATGGTATGTCGCTTTTTTTAATTTTATTAACCACCCTTCTTATTCCAATTTGCCTTATTATTAGTAAAAATTCTATTCAAAATTTAAAGAAGGAATATATTGTTTGTTTTTTATTAATTGAATCTTTTGTAATTGGATCATTTGCTACTTTAGATTTGGTTTTATTTTATATCTTCTTTGAAGCAACATTAATACCAATGTTTTTAATTATTGGCATTTGGGGAGGAGTTAATCGTATTTATGCTTCATATAGATTTTTTATCTACACCTTATTTGGATCTTTATTCTTCCTAATTGCTATTATTTATCTTTGTAACCAATTTGGCACTGCCGATATTTTAATTTTAAAAACAAAAACTCAAACTTTAGATATTGAAATTACCAAGTATCTTTTCTTGGCATTTTTTATATCTTTTGCAATCAAAATTCCAATGTTTCCATTCCACACCTGGTTACCGGATGCTCATGTGGAGGCGCCAACTGCAGGTTCTGTCATATTAGCTGGTGTATTAATTAAACTAGGTGCTTATGGTTTTTTACGATTCTCTCTGCCCTTTTTCCCAGATGCTTCAGAATATTACTCCACTATGATTTTTACACTTAGTGTTGTTGCCATTATCTACACCTCAATAATTGCTATTAAACAGGAAGATATCAAAAAAATGATTGCCTATAGTTCCGTTGCTCATATGGGTTTTGTCACTATTGGCATCTTTTCTCTCAATGATCAAGGTGTTTCTGGTGCTATTATGCAAATTTTGAGTCATGGTCTTATTTCTGCTGCTCTATTTATTGCTATTGGCATGATATATGAGAGAACTAAAACTAGACAAATCAAAGATTATGGCGGATTAGTTAGAAAAATGCCAAATTATGCCTTATTTTTTATGATTTTCACCCTTGGATCAGTTGGGCTACCAGCAACTAGTGGTTTTGTTGGAGAATTTTTGGCAATAATTGGTGTTTTTCAAGTAAGTAAATTATTTGCTATATTAGCTTCTTTTGGCGTGATACTGGGTGCTTGCTATATGTTACCATTATATTCTAACATTTTTTATAAGGATCTATCAGAAAAATTGGAAAATATTAAAGATTTGAATAAAGTGGAGTATATTATTTTGTTTATTTTGTCATTTTTAATTTTTTTATTTGGTATTTTTCCAAATCTAATATTGTCTTATATCTAATTTTCGATGTCGCTATTACCAATCATACCTGAAATTTCTCTTTTAATTGGATCTTTTGCTATCTTAATGTTTGAAGCATTTTTTGGTAAAAAATTCCAAAATAGCAAAAGGATTTCCTTTATTATTGCTATAATTTTCAGCTCATTTGCTTTGATTTTTCTTATTAGTAATTTTAATCACGATATCATAGCTAAAGGCATAGAACATAATGGTAAATTTTACTTCACTTTATTTAAAGGTAGTTTTGCCTTCAATCAATATCTTTTTATAGTAAAAATTGCCCTATATTCTTTGTTGATTTTATTTATTTTTTCTATATCTCACTTTGTTGAAACTGTAAAATATGGCTCAGAATTTTTAGTATTAGCCTTATTGTCATTGGTTGGTTCTTCCTTATTAATTTCATCTAATAATTTATTGTCATTTTATATGTCATTGGAATTACAAACATTCCCACTATATATCATGGCTGCCTTTAATAAAAAGTCCGAAAAATCAAGTGAAGCAGCTTTAAAATATTTTATCTTAAGCGCTGTTGCTTCTGGTATTTTATTATTTGGTATATCACTTATTTATGGCTTCTCAGCTTCTATTAATTTTGATATATTAATGGAAAGAACATTAACCCATAAGACTGAGATGTCGAAAATGGTATTACTAGGATTTATTTTGGTTATTAGTAGTGTCTTATTTAAAATTGCGGCAGCACCATTTCATATCTGGAGTCCAGATGTTTATCAAGGCTCACCCACGGCAGCAACTAGTTTTTTTGCAGCAATTACTAAATTTTCCTCTGTCATTGCCATTGTTGAGATTTTTAGATTTTCAGCAACTAGCTGGAAAAGTGTTGATCAAATATTTATACTGACAGCAATATTATCATTATTGGTTGGTGCTTTTGGTGCTATAAAGCAAACCAATATTAAGAGATTGTTTGCTTATAGTTCTGTTGGGCATATTGGTTTTGTTTTGTCCTGCCTTGCTACTGTTAGCTGGATATACATAACTTCTGGTAATATGTTATATTATAATCCAAATGCTATTTATTTATTTTCAGGATTAACCATTTATATTATTATTTATAGCTTTACTTCTATTGGTGTTTTTGCATTTTTACTTTCACTTTATAATTCTAACAAAAGCAATAATTGTGATAAAATTGATGATCAAACTTATGATATCAACTCTCTTGCTGGCATGGCAAAAACAAACCCCATATTAACTGCTGCTTTAACTATCTTAATTTTCTCTTTTGCTGGTATTCCACCAATGGCAGGATTTTTTGCTAAGTTTTATATTTTATTTGAAGTAGTAAGTACTAAGCATTACTTATTGGCATTAATTGCAATATTGTCGTCTGTTATCAGCTGCTTTTATTATCTTCGAATCATAAAAATTATGTATTTTGATAAGAAGGAAGATAATTCAACTATTTCCATCACTAAATGTAATGCCAATATTGTACTTATAATATGTGCTATAGCTGTAATTTCTGCACCCCTATATTTTAATGATATTATAACTTTAGTTGAAAATAATATAATTCATATTCTAGCATATGGTAGGTAATAATATTTTTGTCAAAAAATATAGATCTGCACTTAAAGGCAATATTAATATTGCCGCTGACAAATCTATCTCTCATCGTTCTCTTATTTTTTCTGCCCTTGCTAATGGTAAAAATATTATTAGCAACTTGCTCGAGTCGGAAGATGTTTTGAATACTGCAAAGGCATTAGAACAAATGGGGGTTGACATTAGAAAAAAAGATCATGGTATTTATGAAGTGATTGGCTCTGGCGTTGCTGGCCTTACAGAGCCTGAAGATGTATTGAATTTAGGTAATTCGGGAACTGGTGCTAGATTATTAATGGGGTTAGTTACACCCTTTAATTTTAAAAGCTTCTTTACCGGTGATAAAAGCCTGAGATCTCGACCAATGAGAAGAATATTTGATCCTATGGGCGAGATTGGTGCTAAAATTACCGCTAGGCAAACAAATCAATTGCCGGCGGTAATCGAAGGTACAAATGAAGCAATAGCTATTAATTATACAATGCCAAAAGCTTCTGCACAGATTAAAAGCTCTATTCTCTTAGCAGCGCTTAATATTATTGGCAAAACAACCATTATTGAACCAAATCTTTGCCGCGATCATACTGAAATTATGATGAAATATTTTGGTTTAGATATAATAATAGAAAATTTAACCGAAGGTGGGCACAAAATATCATATCAAGGTGGTCAAGAATTTTCTGCTAAAGATATTTTAATACCAAATGATATTTCATCTGCTGCTTTTTTTATTGTAGCTG
The DNA here is from genome assembly GCA_020054695.1 of Rickettsiales bacterium. Taxonomy (GTDB): domain Bacteria; phylum Pseudomonadota; class Alphaproteobacteria; order Rickettsiales; family UBA1997; genus CAJQHK01. Next base: position 3,152 of record JAHXBT010000026.1, on the reverse strand, counting down.
CCTTAATAATACCAAATTCTAAAATAACATTAGAAAATATTGGTCTTAATAAATTAAGAGATGGCATTATTGAAACATTATTAGAAATGGGGGCAGATATAGAAATTACTAATAATAGAGAAAGTGGTGGCGAATTAGTTGCAGATATTCAAGCTAGACATTCCCAATTAAAAGCAATTAATATCCCTGCTGACAGAGTGGCTAGAATGATTGATGAATATCCAATAATTGCTATTGCTGCAGCCCACGCAAAAGGAGTAACTAGAATGTGCAATCTATCAGAATTGAAGGTTAAGGAAAGTAATAGATTATTAGCAATTTATGAAAATATCATAAAATGTGGAATTGATGCCAAAATGGGAGAAGATGATCTAGAAATTATTGGCGGCATAAAAAAATTAGACAATATACCAAAAATCACCACTTACCATGATCATCGAATTGCTATGTCATTTTTTATTTTAGGATTAACTATGGAAAATGGTTTGGAAATTGATGATACCTCTATGATTAATACCAGCTTTCCAAAATTCTTAGAATTATTTGTAGATAGGTAGTTTACTAATTTTTTATTTTCCTACTTTATATAAAATAAAAAATTTTAAGAAACTAAGTTTTATTTTATTTAGAATAATAATTTTAATGACCCAACTCAATAAAAGACACCACAAAAATGCCAAAATATTCTTCTAAAAGCAATTTTGATGCTTTATACCTTAACATATTTTAGTTTTACTAATTAATATCTAGTAAATATTTTAAATTAGTAGATAATTGTTAAAATAAAAAATTATTTGAAATAAATTAAGTTGAAATACATTTTTGGATAATGCTGTACAGGATATTATGGTATTGTTTAAATAGGGTATTGTTTAATAGAAGAAAATTTACTTTTTATGAAAAGCTAAAATATAATTAACATTTAGATTGTTGGTCAAGGACCAATTATTCTTGATAATATTAAATTCAAACCCTTTTGATTTTAATAATTTTAGGTTACTATCTTCAGCAAGTTTAACAATTTCCGATGGTTTAAAGAACTTTTTCCAATTATGAGTGCCAATAGGGAGCCACCTTAAAACATATTCTGCACCAATAATTGCCATCAAAAATGATTTAGCGTTGCGATTAATGGTTGAAATACACATCACTCCCCCACTCTTTAAACAAAGGCTAGAAATAGAAATAAACTGATCTGGGTTATCAACATGCTCTATTGCTTCTAAATTTAATATAATATTAAATTTATCTTTATTTTCTTTAGAGAATTTTTCAATATCTGTGCTTATATAGTCAATATCAAGACCAGATACTTTAGCATGAGATTTAGCAACTTGAATATTCTTAGATGAAGGATCTAGACCAACAACTTTAGCACCAAGCTTAGCCATCGATTCGGACATTATTCCACCTCCGCAACCAACATCAAGAATCTTAAGATCCTTTAGTGGATACTTAGATTTGGGATTTAGATCCTGGAAATGCTGACAGGCTACGTCCCTAACAAAAAGAAGCCTAGCCGGATTTAATTGATGAAGTGGTTTAAATTTACCATTTTTATCCCACCATTCAGAAGAAATGGCAGAGAATTTTTCTACTTCTTCAGGTATAATGGTCGATAATTTCTTCTTAGAAAGGGTCATTAAGATATTAAATTAACAGGGAACAGCAAATCAAAAAATTGATTTAATTATAATACTATTTTTAATCTTTTAAGAAATTGTTGCAATAAACTTCTCAAAGTGAAATAAATGCAATATATTATTTTGGCGTCCTATCCTTCGGAAGACTCTTCTTCTGAACCCTCGCTATCAGCATCTTCTTCAGTAGATTTAGCACCTCCCCTACCTAAAATACTAGCTATTAAAAATTCATCTTTCTTCTTAAGACTAACATTATCAGGTAAATTAAGACTATTACTTCTAATTTTTCCGCCAACAGGAATATCTGATATATCAAGATCAATATTATCTATAACAAAATCATAATTCTTACAGACAAGATCAACCATTCTAATATTGATATGTAAGAAACCACCCCTTTTTAAAGCAGCAGATTTATCCTGACCAACAAAGTTAATTCTAGACTTAATATTAACATTCTTATCTTTGTTAATTTGGTTAAAATCAACATGAATAGGTCTATCACTTACTGTATGTATATCGACATCACTAGTAATTAAATCAATTGTCTTACCATCAATATCTAGAGATATTGGAGTAGAGAATACCCGGCCATCAAAATATTTTTTATCAAATTCTTTTTGATCAACTGCAACATAAGTAATATCATTGCCATTTCTAATTATTGCAGGTAAAAATCCAGATTTTCTTAGTCTTCTACATTCAGCACTACCCAATATAGTCCTAACACTAGCCTTTATAACATTAACTTGTTCCACCATTTTATTAAAATTAATTTACCAAAAATACACAAAATATAACTCAATAGTCTATTAAACTTTATAGACCATATTAAATTCGATAATATTTAAAACCAAAAATCAAGTTTTATTTTAATTAAAAATTACTTAATACTATTTTATAATTTTAGATATTTCTTCTCTAACAATTTTATCCACTATATCTGGTAAATTATTATCTAACCATTTTTTTAGTTCATCTTTAATAATATAATTGACACCAGACTCAATTAAATCAGAGTTATTATTGTTTGTTATATTTTTTAAATCCTGCACAGAAGAAGAAATTCTGTTGGCAACGTCATTAGATACCAAAATATTATCTAATTCTTTCTCAAGGTTAGAATTTTCTATTTTATTAGGTTGTTTTAAATCAGCATTATCAGTTAAATTTTTTTCAGAGTAAGTTTCTTTTTCAATATTCAACTCTTTTTGATCAATTAAATCCTTATCCGGATGGATTTTAATAGATAAATCATCTTGCAACAGATTAAAATTATTTTCTTCATGCAAATCTTGGGTAGAAGAAGAGTCATTATTATCAATTAAATCGGATAACTCATCCTCACTTATAGGAAAATCTAGATTAGAATCATCAAAGCTTAGTAATTCACTTTGCTCCTGTGTAGATTGCAAATTATTAATATCAGATGTATCTGATAAATCATCTAATGATTGATCTAAATCGTTACTTTCTGACTGATCTGCAACATTAACATCGTTAATATTT
>JAHXBT010000021.1 GCA_020054695.1 Rickettsiales bacterium | reverse complement strand
GTACTTTCAAAGAGCTTGGAGGAATTACAAAACAAACATTATACCGCTATATCTCCCCTGAAGGAGAGTTGAGAGAGTACTAGAAGTTAATTAACTCCTCTCTATGAAAATTCCATGAGCGATGAGACCCGCTTATGTAATCGCACCCAAATGTATAATGAAATACTGTAGTTGTTAAATTTAATTGCAAGAGTAGTAACCAATTATCTTAATTAATGGTTTTAATTTAGAATTTTGTAATTTTTGTATTTTTTTATCTTTAAAATCAAAAAATCCAATAAATTCTATTAAATAAAAATCAATATTATTAATTTGAGAAATATTTGATTCATCAAGAATTTTAAAATCAAAATTTAATAATTTTAATTCATTAATAACGTCACTTCTGTTAATATTATTTTTAAACTCAACGACAGATAATGTATTATCTGAGCTTGACTTTTCTATCACTTTTTTAGCAGCTAAAACTAGATCTGGTTTATCATTGTTTTTATCTTTTATGCCAAAAGATGTTTTGGCATAGATTTTAATATCATTGTTATTTGCAAAATTAATCCACCAACTATCATTAGTAAAATCTTCTGGATGCTTTGGTAACAAAAAAGCTGCTATTTGGAATTCACCTTTTTCTAAGGAGTTAATAACATTAGAAGTATTTTTAAAATTACTAATTGGCACTAGATTATTAAAATATTCTTTTAAAATATATTTATAATCACTATGTTGTTCTGGATTATGAAGAGCGATTTTAATTTTTTGCTCTAATAAATTAGCATTAGTTATAATTTTACGCCAAATTGCTATTATAGTTTCTGAAAAAATATTATTTGAAGATTTTTTTACTAAATTATTAATCATATCAGCCTCTCTTGCTGATTTTATAAAAAATTTATCTTTTTTTTTACTCTTAAATTTACCCACCTCTTGAACAATATCCATCCTATCTTCAAGTAATTTAAGGATTTTAAGATCAATTTGATCTATTTTTTTACGAAATTCAAATAGTTCTCCCCTAATTTTAGTCATATTTATAATGATTGATCAATAAAATGATTTATGTTATTAAAAACCGTATTTCTGGTTTTTTCATTAGTTATAATAACATGCTTATCAGATTCTATTGCAATTAATTTCTTTTTGTTCGAAGATATTTTATCTTGAATAATCTCGCTACTTTTAAAATAAACTATCGGATCATTTTTAGCATGAATAATTAAAGTAGGTACTTTTATTTTCTTTAAGTTTTTTCTTACTTCAGTCATTAAGTAACCTAACTCCTCAACCCCTTTAAGGTAATTATATTTATAATTAATGTGAGGATTTTCAGAATTATTTTGCACATACTCTAATTTACCTTTTGCAATTTTAAATTTATCCAAAATATCGTTCCAAATATTTACTCCTGGAACTAAAATAGACTTAATGTCTTTTAATTTCAAAGCAGCAGAAATAGAAATTAGTGATGTGATTTTAGGATTATTATTCTTCTTAGCGGTAAGTAAAATTGAAAGTAATGCCCCAGTAGAAAATCCAATTGGTATAATTTTATTACAACAATTATCTAAAATATTAAAACCAGATAACAATGAACAATACCAATCTTGCCAAGTTACATATTTTATATTTTCTGGTGATGTAGCATGACCTTTTAATCTTGGGGCATATATTGTATAACCTTTTTTATGAAAAAATTCAGCTAGATATTTTACTTCTCTAGGTGATGATCCATAGCCATGACATAGCAATATTCCTATATCACTTTTTTTATTTTCTAGGAATATTGGATTGGCTTTACTTTTGCTTTTAGAAAGTTTTTTGCTATAGAATTTATCATAATCTACATCATATTCTTTTAGATTTTTACCAATAATTTGCCAAGAAATATTATGCTGAATATTCTCTTCAGTTAATTTACTAATATTTTTAACTATTTTATTAGCTTCCACAACAATAGAAAATTCATTTATAATTACAGATATAGTATTATCGAGCCTGACACTATGAAAATCTCCTTCTTGATTTAATTTTTTATTATTTATTTTAAAATATTCGCCATCTTTAGTAAGAATTTTTGATTTTAAAGCTAATTTTACTATGTCATCAAAACTTACATGTTTAGAATCGCTTAATAAAGATGTTAGATTGTAATTACCTATACTTTTATCAGCCCTACATTCCTTTGATTTACTTATTAAAAAGCCAGCATAGTAAATAATCTTTTTAAGATGTCTTATTGCTATTTTACTTTCTTGAAAATAATAAATTGAACCAATAAATAAGTGATCGAAATTNATTTTAGTTTTAGAATAAATTTGATACATAAATTTATTAGTTAGTTTTATTTTAAAATATTTTATAAGTAAATTTCTTTTAGTTTCATTCTTTAAAAGAGGTGTGTTATATATTAGGTGTTTGTGGCTCCTGATATATTTATTAACTTTTATTGGAGTCAGGAAGCTAATATTAATATTGGAAGAAAGTAGTAAATTACCCTCTATTTGTAATTCTTCAGATAAGTTACTGGGTAAATCCTTTATAAATTTATTAGCAATTTTATGAATCGAGTTAGTGCCCGGTCTAATTGGATAATAAGTAATATTAACAGGAACTATTTGTAAATATTTATTAGATAATTCAGTTTTATTTTTAATATTTAGGTAAGAAAATTCTTCTAAATTTTTATCATTAGATCTTTGAATTTCATGCTTTATTAAAGCTGCTTTGAGAGCTAAGACCGCAGAACCAGTTTTAATTCTAGTTTCTCCATTATCGGTAATAAACATTTGATTACCCGCTTGATTAATGATTTTTTTATTTTTAATCATTGAGCCTTCGGGATATATTATCCAATCGGATTTACCTTTAATTAAGTCTGAGATTATAATGTTATTTCTATTAGGATCATTAGTTGCAATACATCCAGCTTTAGTTAAAAAATCACCAATAAAGCCTTTAAAAAGACTAGCATCTGCCAGTGATCTAGTTTGTTTTTTGCAATATTTATAGATTACATAAGGCAATAGCGCCGTTTCAACACGAGTAAAATGGTTGGCCACAAAAAGAGTAGGGCGATCTTTTATATTTTCAATACCATCAATATTAAATTTTGTACCAAGTAGCTTATCTAATATTTTAATGGCATAGAACATTTGTCCAAACGAATTCTTATCTTTTTTTACCATGATTTATAAAAAATTTTCTGTAAAAATATTATCATTCATAGATTTTAGTTCGTTAAATGATATTTTATCTCCATTGATTATAATATTATCAGAAATTACCTCCGAAATTTTGGTAATTTTAATACCATTTTCTTTAGCTAATTTTAGAATATTATCCTTAAGTTTTGGATTAATTGTTATTACATAATTAGCTTGATCTTCAGCAAATAAAAACTCTTCTTGAGTTAGGTTACTTGGTTTAATATCATTTAGACTAAGATCAAAAGTTAAGTTGTTATTACACATTTCAAACAAACAAACAAATAGTCCCCCATCAGAAATATCATGACAAGCTGTAATTTGTTCGTCAGAAATTAAATTTCTAATAAATTCAGCATTCTTTTTCTCTAATTCTAAATTAATTTTTGGTGGATTTGATTTACTTCTTTTACCCAAGATATCCCTTTCATAAATAGAGCAAGAAATATGACCAGAAATCTCTCCTATCAAGAATATTTCCTCACCAACGTTTTTAAATTTAAGGTTAGTTCTTTTGTCTAAATCTGTAAATAGTCCAACACCAGCAATTGTTGGGGTGGGATTGATAGCGACACCATCAGTTTCATTATAAAGGGAAACATTTCCAGAGATAACAGGGTAATTTAATTTTTTACATGCCTCATTAATACCCTTAATTGATTTAACTATTTGACCCATAATCTGAGGTTTTTCTGGATTACCAAAATTAAGACAATTAGTAATAGCTAATGGTTTTGCACCAACTGCTGAAATATTACGATAAGTCTCAACTACTGCCTGCATAGCACCGTAGAAAGGATCAGCTTTTACATATCTAGGAGTACAATCAGAGGAAATTGCTAATGCTTTTTTTTTATTACTAGAATTTTCAACTCTTACAATTGCTGCATCGCTCTCAGTTTCAATTGTGTTATTTCTTACTGCAAAATCATATTGTGACGATACCCATTTTTTAGAAGCAAGATCTGGTGATTGTAGAATTTTTTGGATAATTTCTTTCATTGGTTAATTATATTAATTTTGATGCATTTATTATTTGAGATATTTTGCTAAAATGCAATTAGAAATAAATTTTTAGTAATAGTTTCTTGTTTTACAAATCAAGTATTTTAGTATATTTAAGATTTTCAATTAAATTTAATATAATGTCTATATTATCAGATGGTCAAATAGCAAAATTAGCCAAAGATCAAAATATGATTGAGCCTTTTATAAATGATCAGGTTAGAGTCAAAGATGGTCAAAAAATAATTTCTTATGGCAATTCATCTTATGGTTATGATGCTAGAGTATCTAAGGAATTTAAAATTTTTACCAATATTAATTCAGCTACAGTTGATCCAAAAAATTTTGCAGAAGATAGTTTTGTTGATAAAAAAACTGATATTTGCATTATTCCGCCAAATTCATTTGCTTTAGCCCGTACTATAGAATATTTTAAAATACCTAATGATGTGTTAGTTATTTGTGTTGGCAAATCAACTTATGCTAGATGCGGTATAATAGTCAATGTCACCCCATTAGAACCAGGTTGGGAAGGGCATGTAACATTAGAATTCTCCAACACCACACCACTGCCTGCAAAAATTTATGCTGGAGAGGGTGCTTGCCAATTTTTATTCTTAAGAGGTTCAGAAAAATGCCTCACAAGTTATAAAGATAAAAAAGGGAAATATATGGGGCAAACAGGTGTTACTTTACCTAAAGCTTAATAAACATTGTAGTAAATTTTAAGCTTTAAAAATTAATCAGTGGCAAGATCTTAGAGTTCAAAAAAAAATAAGAGACACAAGACAGTTGGAAACAGAAAAATATAAGTAAATTAAATAAGTTAGTAAAGTCGCAAATACTCAATACTTCCAAATATAAATTTATAAGATAATTTTAAAAAGTTACCTTTCTAACGCACCATATACATTAATATTTAAAACTATTTGAGATTTAATTTATTTAGTATTAATTTTACATAATATATATTATACAATATTAAGCTATATTCATTTTTTATTTAAAACACAACAAGCACTCTTTAATCTTATTAATTTAGAGCAAGATTAATTTTATTAATACCCTCTATTTCTTTATCCTTATTATCCCAGATATAAGAAATAACTGCTATGTAATCAATTTTATTAGCAACTAACTTGCGGCTATTTTTAGCATTAATTCCACCAATAGCAACCAATGGAGTATTGGTATTTTTTCTACAGTATTTTACCAAATCAAGACCTGGCCTTGCATTTGTTTTTTTTGTTTTAGTCGGAAAAAAAGCTCCTAAAGAGATATAATCAACTTTATGTTCTATAGCTTGGTTTATTAGATCTTTACTATCATAGCAACTTACACCAATTATAAAATTATTTGGTTTTTGCAACATAATGTCTTCTAAGTTAGCATCGGAACTGCCCAAATGTGCACCATCTGCCCCTACCCTTACTGCTAAGTCAAATCTATCATTTAAAATAAATTTTACTTTATATTTATGACATATGTCTTTAGTCTTTTTAGATATTGCAATTATATCCTGATCACTATAATTTTTTAATCTTAATTGAAATATTGGAATTAATTTTGTTGATAATATATCATCCAATTTACTAAAAAAACTATTATCTATTTTATCTGGACTAATTAGGTAAATTTTTGTCATTTATATATTAAAATTGATACATTATATACGATATCTAACAATAATTTTTGTAATTATCTTAAGCAATAATCTAATTGCAAAAGATAATTCTATTTCTAAACAATTATGGGGTGTTGAGATAAACTCTAAAGAGAAGAAAATAATAAGGAATATTTTTAGTGATATAAAAGATAAAAAATACAAGAGTGCTTTTAAATCCTCAAAAAAATTTCATAATTCTAAATTTTATGATGCTTTTAGGGCCGTTATTTATCGTAAAAAGCTATCTGACTTAAATATAAGTGAGATAAATTTAATTACCCAAGAGTACCCCTTTTTTAATCAAAATGCCATAAATAATACCAAAGAGCAATATATTCTTGACAATAAACTTCTGTACCAAGAGATTAAAGAAAAATACCCTACATATTACAACTCTAAAAATAAAAAATTTATTTTATATCTAATTGAAAAAAAATACGATTTTTATCAAGATAGTAATTACGATAAGGATTTTATAGAGTTAGATATTAAAAATAGAGTAAAGGATGTTTGGTTAAATTATAATTTTTCTACAAAAGAAAAGGAGGATTTTCTTAATAAATATTCATACTTATTAACAAAAGAAGATCATATCCAGAAAATTAAAAAATTATTTTGGAAAGAAAAACAAAATTTTAATAAAGAACAAAAGTTATTTGACCTTATATCTAGTGATGAAGAGAAACTTTTCTCTGCTATAATTAAAATTAATAAAAATCCCAAAACTTTAAGAAAAATATTATTATCCATACCAAGAAAAGATAGATCTGATGAATTATTATATTATTATAGAATTAAATGGCTTCAAAAAAGAAAACAAAAAGAAGAAATCATAGATTTATTAGTAAAAGCACCAAATACTAGCTCTATGCCATTAAAATGGTGGTTATTACGTAAATTATATGCCAGAGAATTATTAAAAGATAAAAAAAAATCATCATATAACAAACCCTATACAATTGTCTCAAATCATGGATTAAAACCAGGTGGATCACAGTATGCTGATGCTGAATGGACTGCAGGATGGATTGCCCTTAGATTTTTAGATAAACCAAAAATAGCATATGAACATTTTAGTAATTTATATAATAATGTTAATTATCCTATAAGTATTTCTCGTGCAGCTTATTGGTTAGCAGAAGCAACTGAAAAAGACAATGATAAAAAAGCTATTTGGTATCAAGTTGCAATGAGATACCCAACATATTTTTATGCCCAAATTGCTTATAATAAACATAAAAAATTAAAAAATACCGAAACCTACTTAGATTCTTTTTTACCAACAGATCCGGTGTTTAATGATCAAAATATAAAAAATCTAAAAGATAATATTATGTTAAAAACCGCCCTACTCTTTGCAATTGATAGGCAAATAGATAATGCTGAATTTATCTTAAAAAAATTAATTGCAAAATTAAAAAATAAAGGAGATATAGCGGTAATTGTAGAATTATTATCACAAACCTCTAATAATAAATTAAATTATAAAATTCTTAAACATTTATCTGAGAGGAATATCTTCTTTATAAAAAAACAATTTAAAACAATTAAACAAGTCAATGGCGCTAATAAGGCATTAATACATTCTTTAATTAAACAAGAAAGCGGGTTCTCTCAATCTGTTGTTAGTTCAGTTGGCGCAGTTGGTTTTATGCAATTAATGCCATATACAGCAAAAGAAGTTGCTAAAAAAATGAAAATTAGATATAGACCCAGAAAATTAAAAAAGTCTGTAGACTATAATATAAAATTGGGTTCATTTTATATTGACTCATTATTAAAAAAATTTGATAATTCAAAAATTATGGCCATAGCATCATATAATGCTGGACCAAATGCTGTAAAAAGATGGGTAAAAGAATTTTATGACCCTAGAGAAGAGCAAAATATTGATAAGGTTATAGATTGGATTGAGTTAATCACCTATTCAGAAACAAGAAACTATGTGCAAAGAATAATGGAAAATTTAATTATTTATGAATATTTGCTTAATAATTAAATTTATCTAATATTTTATAGTACGAGTGTCATTTGCCATAATAATAAGATTGCCGGGATAACTAAAATGTAAATATTAGTATGATATTAAAAAAAGACAGAATAGAAGAAGAGTGTGGGGTTTTTGCAATCTACAATAATAAGGATGCAGCTATCAATACTACACTTGGGCTGCACGCCTTACAGCACAGAGGGCAAGAGTCGTGTGGTATAGTTTCCTCTGACGAAAAAGAGTTTCACATTCATTTAGCTGATGGCTTGGTATCTGACAATTTTAATAATCAATCAATAGTTGAAAAATTAATTGGTGATAAAGCAATAGGTCATGTTAGGTATTCTACTGCTGGAAAAAAAAATACACGTAATCATCAGCCAATATTTGCTAATTTTAGCTTTGGCGACTTAGCAATTGCGCATAACGGCAATCTAACTAATGCTCAAATTCTAAAAAAAGATTTAATTAAAAGAGGGTCTATATTTCAATCATCAATGGATAGTGAGGTTATAATTCATCTAATTGCTCTTAGTAAAAAAGAAACCATCAAAGAAAAAATTATTGATGCTCTATCTCAAGTTAAAGGAGCTTTTTCCTTGGTTATGATGCTAAAAGATCAAATAATTGCTGTCAGAGATGTTAATGGCGTTAGACCATTAGCTTTAGGAAAATTAGGGGAATCTGATATAGTTGCAAGCGAGAGTTGTGCTTTTGATATTATAGACGGAAATTGGGTAAGAGATGTTAAAAAAGGTGAGATGATAATTATTGATAAAAATGGCACACATAGTGAGTTTCCTTTTATAGAATCACCTTCAAAATTTTGTATCTTTGAATATATTTATTTTTCTCGTCCCGACAGCTTTATCGAAGGAAAAAATGTATATGACATTAGAAAAAAAATAGGTATAGAGTTGGCAAAAGAAATAAAAATTGATGCTGATATAATTGTTCCCGTACCGGACTCTGGAGTTTCTGCGGCAATCGGATATTCAATCGAATCTAATATACCATTTGAACTTGGTATAATTAGAAATCACTATGTTGGTAGAACTTTTATTGAGCCAACTGATAAAATTAGGAATTTTGGTGTAAAATTAAAACACAATGCTAATAAAAGCCTTATAAATGGTAAAAGAGTTATTTTAATTGATGATTCAATAGTTAGAGGGACTACATCTAAGAAAATTGTTAAAATGGTTCGTGATGCTGGTGCTAAAGAAGTATTTCTATTAATAGCTAGCCCACCTACAACTGGGTCTTGTTTTTATGGTATTGATACTCCAGATAATAATAGTTTAATTGCCAATAAGTTATCAAAAAAACAAATAGCACACGAAATCAAAGCTGACATGGTTGAATATATATCAGAAGATGGTTTATATCGTGCAATCGGCGAAACAAAAAGAAATAATGATCAGCCACAATATTGCGATGCTTGTTTTAGTGGCAATTACCCGATTAAGTTAGAAGATAAATTACAATTTCAACATGAGTTATAAGAGATGAATAACCTTGAATCACTAATTGCTTTTCGCTATCTAAGATCAAAAAGAAAAGAGGGGTTTATTTCTGTTATTACTTTATTTTCATTTATAGGTATAGTTATTGGTGTAGCAACACTAATAATTGTTATGTCAGTTATGAATGGCTTTCACCATGAATTAGTTGGCAGAATATTAGGGATTAACTCTCATATTTCAATTCAATCTAACCACAAAAGTGGCATAAAAAACTATCAAAACATTATTACAAAACTAGAAAAACTAGATAACGTTAAATATGTAAACCCAATGATAGAAAGTCAGGTTATGATTAATAGCCCATCTGGATCATTTGGTGGATTAGTAAGAGGAATTTCTGTTAAAGATTTAAAAGAAAAAAAATTAATAAAAAATAATTTAATATCAGGAGAATTTTATTCTACCAAAGATAAAAATAAAATTATCATAGGATCTCGTTTAGCGCAAAATCTTAATGTTTCTATTGGCGATTCCATTAAGATTATATCTGCTACAACAAATAAAACAATTTTAGGAGCAATACCAAGAATTAAAACATATGAAATTGTTGGTATATTTGAAACTGGTCTTTATGAATATGACCTAACTACAATATTTATGTCATTTTCAATGGCGCAAATTCATTTTAAACTTAAAGAATCTACTTCAAACATTGAAATTTTTAGTCAAAATATCAACAACCTATCTACTTTAAAATATAATATTTATCAAATTTTAGAAGAAGATTTAAATAATATATACATAAATGATTGGCAAGAAGCTAATAGATCGTTTATAGATGCATTAAAAATTGAAAGAACTGTTATGTTTTTAATTTTAACATTGATAATTTTAGTTGCTGCCTTCAATATAGTATCCAGTTTAATTATGCTAGTAAATGATAAAAAAAAGAATATTGCTTGCCTAAGAGTAATGGGTATGTATAAATCAGATATTATTAAAATCTTCTTGATTTCAGGTGGTATAATAGGTTTTTCTGGAACTATATTGGGATTAATAATTGGTATATTATTCTCAGCCAATATTAACTCTATTAAGGAATGGATTGATAACATAACAGAAAGTACCTTGTTTGATCCTACAATTTATTTCTTATCAAATTTACCTTCAAAAATATTTATATCTGATGTAATTTTAGTGGCTGCAATGTCTATTTTAATATCCTTCTTGGCAACAATTTATCCAGCGCTAAAAGCGAGTAAAACTAATCCTGCAGAAATATTGAAATAAACTTGAAAATTATCTGTTAAAGATGTATATTTAAGTTTAGCAATTTAAAAGAGATAATACTACTTAACATACTTTAGAGTAATTTTTGTTTCTGATGCAGTATTCAACAATTTTAATTATAATTTTTTATAAAAATACTGAGTACATTTTTTGATAGAGATTGTAGTTATAATAATCTACTACCCATAATAACTAAAGGTTATTATAAATTTAAAAGTTCTTTAATATAAAATATTTACTTAGATATACATAATATTTTAGATCAAATTTTATCAAAAATTTATTAAAAAATAAGAAATAGTGCAATTATTAAATAATAACTATCAAATAAATGAATAATAGTAATAAAATGGCAATCTTGACACTACCAGATAATAAAAGAGTTGAGCTACCTCATCTGAAAGCAACAATTAGTCAAGATGTTGTTGATATTTCTAAATTACTAAAAGAAGCAAATATTTTTACATTCGATCCTGGATTTATGTCAACTTCTTCTTGTGAATCAAAAATAACCTATATTGATGGTGAAAAAGGTATATTAAGACACAGGGGGTATGATATAGAGGAGTTGGCTAAAAAAAGTAATTATTTAGAAGTCTGCTATTTGCTACTTAACATTAATTTACCAAATTTAGAAGAATATAAAAAATTTTCCAATGAAATTGCTAAACATTCTACCATAGATGAATCATTTTATAAATTTTATGATTCTTTGCCTCAAGATTTACACCCTATGGCTGTTTTATCAGCTTCCACAACTTTAATTACTGGTTTTTATCACAACTCTACTAGTAACTTAACCGCCCAAGAGAGGCTTGAGGTATCTTATAAAATTATAGCAAAACTACCTACTCTAGCCGCTTTTGCTTATAAAAAATCAATTGGAGAAGATTTTTTACAACCAGATCCTAATCTTAATTTTGTTGAAAATATTGTTTATATGTTTTTTGCTAAAAAAGGAGAAAAATACACTCCTAATAAGATTATGGTTGATGCCATGAATAAAATTTTAATATTGCACGCAGATCACGAACAAAATGCCTCAACATCAACAGTTAGAATAGCTGCCTCTTCAGGGACAGATCCTTTTGCTGCAATTAGTGCCGGTATATCTTCATTATGGGGGCCTTCTCATGGAGGAGCTAATGAAGCTGTAATCAATATGTTAGAAGAAATAGGTTCTGTAGAAAATATCCCAGAATTTATTGCTAAAGCAAAGGATAAAAACGATCCATTTAGATTAATGGGTTTTGGTCATAGAGTTTATAAAAATTATGATCCAAGAGCAAAGGTGTTAAAAAAATCTTGCGATCAAATATTAAAAGAATTTCAAGATGAAGATAACCAATTACTGCAAATTGCTGTTGAGTTGGAAAAGATAGCCTTAAATGATGCATATTTTATACAAAGAAAATTATTCCCTAATGTAGACTTTTATTCTGGCATTATTTATAAAGCTATGGGAATACCTAATAATTTTTTTACTGTTATTTTTGCTATTTCTAGGGTATCTGGTTGGGTTGCTCAATTAAATGAGTCTGTTTCTGATAAATACTTTAAAATATCAAGGCCAAGACAATTATATAAAGGTGAAATTACAAGAAATTATAAGTCTAGCTAATGAAAAAGTCTGAGTTAAGACACGCAAAAAGGGTCAAAGACAACTCAAAAGACAAAGCACATCTTAAAAAACCACATAAGGATCTAGTTCCCACATTCTCATATTATGATCCATACACGATAATTACTAAAAATGGTGAATTAATGCAAACTGTTAAAATAACAGGTTTTAATAATGAATTTACTAATTCTGAGTCAGTTAATTTAAGGGATATAATTAGAACTGTTATTGAAGATAAGATAGATAGTAGCGAATTTTCCATTTGGCTTCATACAGTTAGAAAAAAGAAAAATATCTTACCTAAAGGAAAGTACAGTAATTATACCTCCAACTTAATAAACCAAAAATGGAATGATGATAACGATTGGTCGAATCAGTATATTAATGAACTATATATGACGATCATTATTTCTGGAGAAAATGCTTTCAAAAAAAATATATTATCTTTTTTTCGATCTTTTTCAAGTAAATCTATGAATAAGGTTCATACCTCTTATCTAGAAAAAAATGCCAAGAAATTAAATATCGTAGCTGAAGATATACTAGAATATATGAAGGATTTTGGAATTAGAAGGCTTTCAATATATAAAAAGAATAGTATTTACTATTCTGGACAAATGTCCTTTTTATCAAAAATAGTCAATTTTGTTGATGAAAAATATGAACTAAATGTTAACTCTCTTGATATAGACTTAACAAATTGTAACATAGCTTTTGGTAATAGAGAAATGGAAGTTTTGGTTAATGACAAGGATCATTTTGGAGCAATATTTTCAGTTAAAGAATATAATGAAATATCTATAAATTCATTAGATAAATTTTTACAATTACCACAAGAGTTCATTATAACACAATCTTTGTGTTTTACTGATCGACATAAGGCATTAGAAAAAATTAATTATCAAAATTATGTTCTAGAAGTAAGTCAGGATGAAGAAATAAGATATTTTTCAGGATTAAATGATGAAATATCTCAGGACAATAAGAAAGAAACAGATTTTTCAGGACAACAGATCACCATCACTTTAATTAATGATACTAATAAAGGATTAAAACAAGATATATCATCAGCTTTAAAAGCTTTACAACAACTAGGATTGTCAGTAATTAGAGAGGAGTTATATTTAGAACATTGTTTTTGGTCTCAAATACCAGGTAATTTTAAATTATTAGCACGAAAGAATGTTGTTAATTCAGCAAAATTTGGTGGATTTGCGTCTTTACATAATTTTCCTGCAGGATCAATGAAAAATAATCATTGGGGTCATGCTATAACTATTTTTAGAACTATAATTGGAACACCTTATTTCTTTAATTTTCATTATAAAGATCGAGGACATTCGGACAATGTTGGTCCTAAAGATTCGGGTAAAGCAGCTATAATGAACTTTTTATTGTCTGAAACTAAAAAAATCAACATCAAGTTATTTTATTTTAATTCTCATCCAGAGTCTGAAATATTTATTAGGTCAATTAATGGTAACTATTTATATCCAACTAATAACACAAACAATCCTGAATCCTTAAAAATAAATCCACTTAATTTGGAAGATAATAAGATAACTCATGATTTTATAGAAAAATGGTTTAATTATTTAATAAATTATGGTAATCAAATACCAGATGAAGAAAGAAAATATATTAAAATTGCTATAAAACAAATTTTTCAACAAAAAATTAAAAAATTATCCATAGCTGCAAGTTTATTTGAAAATAAAGCACCTAATATATATAAAAAACTATCGATTTGGCACTCAAATGGTAAGTATGCCTTTATTTTTGATCATGATGATGAGAATGATCTAAGTAAAAATCTTATTAACTCATTCTCTTTTTCAAAAATTATACAAAATAAGGCGTTATTAATTCCAATATTTAGCTACCTTTTACATAAAATTGAGTCCAATCTTGACGGGTCTCCAACTATCATAGCAATTGATAAATCTATTCAACTAATTAACAATTATGCTATAGCACCTATGTTGAATGATTTTCTAGATAATATTGCTAAAAAAAATTGTATTATGCTTTTTTCAATCGATAGTGAAGAAGATATTTCTGACAATTATATTCAAAAAAGCTTCCACAACAATATAACCACTAGTATATTTTTAGCAAACTCTATGCAAAATGATTACTATAAATCAATATTTAATCTTAGTAAATACGAACTTCAATTAATTGAAAAATTAGCAAATAATAAACAATATTTCCTTTTAAAGCATAAAGATATATCAGTAGTTAGTGATATTGATTTAAATAAAATTGGCAATGTAAAATACCTATTATCTGCTGATGAGAATAAAAGAAATTTAATGCGACAAGTAATATCAGAGAATGGTTTTAGACCAGAAATATGGGTACCAAAATTCTTAGAAGAAATAAGTTAATATATTATTAAAATTATAAATAGCATTTACTACAGCAAAAGCCTCTCCTAAGGTAAATTACGCTTTATATTAAAAATAATTGCTGGGATTGCAGGATAACGTCATCACTTCGCTTGACTAGCAAATTTTTACCTCACTAAATTCACTTCGTTCATTAAGATCGATTAACAAAAAATGTTGAACCTAAGGTTATCATACCTGCACTATTACAAATAAATATTAGTTTTGTAAGATGGTCAAACAAAAAATATCGTGGAACTGCTGGGATGGCAGGATTCGAACCTGCGCATGACGGGATCAAAACCCGTTGCCTTACCGCTTGGCCACATCCCAAAAAGAATATTAAGTGAATAAAGTAATATGATTATTATTTATCTTCCTAAGAATATCTTAAAATCAACAAATCAAATATAAATAATATAAA
>JAHXBT010000027.1 GCA_020054695.1 Rickettsiales bacterium | reverse complement strand
TTTTTAGCAGCAAAAGGTAAAAATATTGGCAAATCAATTGTGGAAAGGGATTTAACAGCAACTGCGTTAGAAATTATGAATAATGCTAAGAAATATGGCTCTGAAATTCTCTTGCCAATTGATATTGCTAGTTGTAGCAATTTAGATGATATTGCTGATTTTAAAATTAGTCATATTGATGATATTACTGATAATGAAATTATCGCTGATATTGGTGATAAAACATTAAAAATCTTAGAGCAGAAGGTAAAAGAAGTTAAAACAATTATATGGAATGGGCCATTAGGAATTACCGAAATTACAGAATTTGCAGCTGGAACTAATAATTTAGCAAAAATTATTGCAGATAAGACAGAAATAGGGCAGGTGATTTCAGTTGCTGGTGGTGGTGATATTGTTTCTGCCCTTAATAAAGTTAATTTGGCTAATAAATTCACCTATATTTCCACAGCTGGTGGGGCATTTTTGGAATGGTTGGAAGGTAAGGAATTGCCTGGGATTTTAAGTGTCTCTTAGATCTGTACGGGTTAAATTGCGCTATGATATTATATTTTTTATTGTAAATTTTATTATTTACTTTCAAAACTATTTAAATTAGGATTGAAATATATCTATTTTTTAATGTTATACCCAATTTAATGGAAAATTCAAAAAAAGATCCTAAGATGTTAAAGCCAAAAATATCAATTTTCGGCATTGGTGGCGCTGGGGGTAATGCTTTAAATAACATGATTCAATCTAATTTAGAAGGGGTTGAATTTATTGCAGTTAATACTGATTATCAAGCTTTGTCTGATTCACATGCTTCTAATAGAATACAGCTAGGCGAAAAATTAACAAAAGGTTTAGGTGCTGGCTCTTTTCCTGATATTGGCTGTAAGGCCGCTGAAGAAAGTACTAATGAAATTCTACAATATATAGAAGGTAGTAGTATGGTGTTTGTAACTGCCGGTATGGGTGGTGGTACTGGAACAGGAGCGTCGCCAGTTATTGCAAAATTAGCTAAGGAAAAGGGTATTTTAACAGTTGCTGTAGTTACAAAGCCGTTTCATTTTGAAGGAAAAGGCAGGATGAATGTGGCAGAAGAGGGAATTGAGGAGTTAAAAAAATATGTAGATACAATTATAGTTATTCCTAACCAAAATCTATTTAGAGTTTCGAACGAGCAAACAACTTTTGAATCTGCTTTTAAAATGGCGGATGATATTTTACATACTGGAGTTAGAGGTATTACTGACCTTATAGTTAAACCTGGTTTGATTAATCTTGATTTTGCTGATATCAGAACCATTATGACTAAGGGTGGTAAAGCTATTATGGGAACTGGTGAAGCTGAAGGTGATGAAAGAGCTATAGTTGCTTGTGAAGCTGCTATTTCTAACCCGCTTTTAGATGATGTATCAATTAAAGGTGCAAAAGGAGTTTTAGTTAATATGACGGGCGGAACAGATATAACTCTTTTTGAAGCTGATATGGCTGTTAATATTATCAAAAAAGAGGTTGATGAAAATGCTACAATTATTTTTGGTACAGCTTTTAAAGAGGATATGAAAGGTAAAATTAGCATTTCCGTTGTTGCAACTGGCATTGAATCTGATGAGCATAAGCAAGATAATTCTTCTCCTAGAGTAATTACTTCAGAAGAAATAAAAAATGATAGAAATACCAACGAGGAAGTAGTAAATGCTATTTCTAAAAAACATAATAGTTTTTTTGATCCTGGTATTTCTAAAAAACCTGAAAATGAAATTAATAATCAGGTAAATTTTGCTAAAAATCGGGATAGCAATTATGAGTCTCAAGAAAGCATATCTAATGACAACGGTGATACTGATAATAGTTTACTCTTTGAAACTTCTGACGATAAAAAAAATATAGAAGTGGTTGATAAACCTGATTTTGAATTTAAAGATATAGTTAAAGAAATTTCTAAAATAGAAAATATAGAAGATGGAGAGATAAATGATAAAATTAAAATAAAAAGTAAAGAAAAATCCTCTTTTAGTTTATTTTCTTTTATGAATTCTAAAAAAGATAAAAAAACTAATAAAAATAAAATTAAAAAAGATAACATTGAAAAATTATCTACCGTAAGGATAAAAGATAACATTAGTAAGATAAAAGAAGAGAAAAAAGAAAATTTATATAGCAACTCTCTTGGTGTAAAGGATGATCATGATAATAGTTCTATGGATGATATACTTTCTGTACCTGCGTTCTTAAGAAAAAAATAGTCATTCTATCTGTAATATGATAATAAATGACGATCATTTTTTATTAAATATCAATAAGCAAAAGGGATATTCTTCTGCTAAAGTTGTTGCTATAGTTAAGAAAATTTTAAAAGCTAAGAAGGTTGGTCATGCTGGCACTTTAGACCCTATTGCTTCAGGAGTTTTGCCAATTGCTGTTAATAAGGCAACCAAAATTATTGACTATATACAAGCTGATGAAAAAGAATATTATGCAGAAATAAAATGGGGAGAAAAAAGGGATACAGATGATATTGAGGGAAAAATAAAGTCATTTTCTATAAAAAGACCATCAAATCTGGAAATTTTATCTATTATATCATTTTTCTTAGGCAAGGTAGAGCAAACACCTCCTGAATTTTCTGCTATTAAGGTCAAAGGTAAAAGATCTTATGATTTAGCAAGATCTGGTCAAAAGGTAAAGTTAAAATCTAGATCAATATTTATTAAAGAGATTAGGTTAATTTTTAATAATAATAAAAAAGCTGGTTTTTTTATCAGATGTTCAAAAGGAACCTATATACGCTCTTTTGCTCGTGATATAGCGGAAAAGCTAGGATCCTTTGGTTATATATCTGATCTAAAAAGATTAAAAGTTGGAAAATTTTCTTTAGCACAAACGATTTCTCTTGATAAGTTAAAAATACTATCTAAATTAAATTATACTGCTTTTAAGTTACAAACAGTAGATATATTGGATCCTTCATCTAATATGGAAATTAATGATGACCTTTCATTAAAGATTAATTGTGGTCAAAATATCTGTTTACCCATTAATTTTTATCACAATCAGTTTGTAAACTTGATAAAAAAGGGTAAATTAATAGCTATTTTAGATATTAAAGATAGTAAAATAAATAAAATTATAAGGTTTATTAATTAAAATTATTAATAATGACGTTAAATACAGAAGTTAAAACAAAAATTATAAAAGAATACCAAACAGTAGAATCTGACACAGGGTCTGTTGAGGTTCAATGTGCAATACTAACTGAGAGAATAAAAGTTTTAACAGAGCACTTAAAAGAGCATAAGAAAGATCATTCTTGTAGAAGAAGTCTTTTAATATTAGTAAATCAGAGGAAAAAACTATTATCCTACCTCAAAGAAAAATCTATAGAAAGATATAATAACATTATTAATAGGTTGTCACTAAGAAAATAATAACAGACTTCTTAATAAAATATTATATTTTTTAGTCTATTTAAATAACAAATAAAATATGTTTAACGAAATAAAAAAAGAAATTGAATGGGGTGGTCACAAGTTATCTTTAGAAACAGGAAAGATAGCAAGGCAAGCATCTGGTTCGGTGGTTGCAAGATTAGGTGATACCGCAGTCCTGTGTGCAGTTACTGTTGGTAAGAAAGCATTAGAAGGTGCTGATTTCTTACCTCTTACAATAAATTATATTGAAAAATATTATGCCTCAGGAAAAATACCCGGTGGTTTTTTTAAAAGAGAGGCTAAGCCATCTGAGCTTGCAACTCTAACTTCTAGACTAATTGATAGACCCATTAGACCATTATTTCCTAGTAACTTCCGTAATGAAATAAATGTAATTTGTCAGATATTATCTTACGACAAAAAATGTAATCCAGATATTGTGGCTATGATTGGAGCTTCTGCTGCACTTCATATATCTGAAGCTCCATTTGCTGAGGCTATAGCTGCTGCTAGAGTTGGATATGTTGATGGTGAATATATACTAAATCCAGATGCCGATCAATTAAAAGACAGTAAATTAGATCTTACAGTTGCAGGGACAGAAAGTTCAGTATTGATGGTAGAGTCTGAAGCGCAAGAATTGCGAGAAAACATAATGTTCGATGCTGTTAAATATGGTCACGAGCAGTTCCAACCAGTTATTAAAATAATTAATGAACTTAAAGAGGAGGCTGGTAAGGATAAAGTGTTATCTACAATTGCTACAGATAGCGATATTGATAATGAAATTAAGAAATTTGCTGAGTTTGGAATTGAATCTGCTTATAAAGTACAAGATAAACAAGAAAGAGTAACATTGCTTGACAATATTAAATCAGATATCACCAAGAAGTTCTTAGATGAAGAAAATAATATTGGTCTCAATAAGATTGAATCTATTTTTAAAAACCTTTCTAAAGATGTAGTAAGAGGTTCTATTATTAAGGACAAGGTAAGAATTGATGGCAGAGCCCCAGAAGATGTTAGGCAAATCAAAGCTGAAGTAGGTATTTTACCTAAGGTTCATGGCTCTGCATTATTTACTAGAGGAGAAACTCAAGCCTTAGTTATAACCACTATTGGTTCATCTAGAGATGAGCAGATGGTTGATGGTATTGACGGTAGCGTAACAAAGGAAACATTAATGTTGCATTATAATTTTCCACCTTATTCTGTTGGTGAAGTTGGTTATTTAAAGCCTCCTGGTAGAAGAGAAATTGGTCATGGTAAATTAGCTCTTAGAGCAATTAGACCTATTTTCCCATCTTATGATAATTTTCAATCTGTAACTAGAATAGTATCTGAAATTACTGAATCTAATGGTTCTAGTTCTATGGCTACGGTATGCGGTTCTTCTTTATCATTAATGGATGCTGGAATTCCTCTTTCTAAACCAGTTTCTGGTATTGCTATGGGCCTTATTAAAGAGGGTGACAATTTTGTTGTTTTATCTGACATCATGGGTGATGAAGATCATCTTGGTGATATGGACTTTAAAGTTGCGGGTACCGAAGATGGAATAACAGCTTTACAGATGGATATTAAAATATCTGGCATCAATTATGAGATTATGGAAATTGCTCTTGGTCAAGCAAAATCTGGAAGAAATCATATACTTTCTAAAATGTCAGAGGCTCTTTCTGAACCAAGAGAAGATTTAAATAGTAATGTACCAAAAAGTGAGTCTTTTAAAATTTCTCCCAATAAGATCAAAGATTTAATTGGACCTAAAGGTAAGAATATTAAATCTATCTGTGAAAAAACAGGTGTAGTAATTGATGTTGATCAAAGTGGTTTGGTCAAATTATCTTCTAGTGACAAAAGCATGATGGAGAAAGCTATTGCAATGGTCAAAGAATCTGTATTTGAACCAGAAGTTGGAGACATTTATGAAGGTACTGTAGTTAAGATTATAAATGCTGGTGCTTTTGTTAATATTTTTAACAATAAAGATGGTTTTGTTCATATTTCTGAGCTTGCTAATCACCGCGTTGATTTTGTTGAGGATGTAGTTAATGAAGGCGATATAGTTAAGGTTAAGGTAATAGGTTTTGATAAAAAATTTAGACCAAAATTAAGTTATCGCTCGATTGATCAGGAAACTGGTGAAGATATATCGCATTTAATAGAGGAGGAAGCAACTGTACAAAAGCCAGATTTGCATGAAGTTAAGCCAAAGAAAAAAGGTTTTTTTGGTTAAAACCGTTCTCTAATTTTTAACTTACTGCTAGAGGATTACATTTACTGAGTCTTTAATTAGAAAATTTATATTTATATTTTAATAAATTAATTAGTTACTACTTGGAAATTTATAATAATTACCAAGTAGTAATTGTAGATTTTTAAGATGTAATTTAAATAATTAAAATTGTGATATTAAAATTATTACTTAAAATTTGGCCTGCATTAACTCCAATAGCCATATACTTTTTCTTTACTATCTTTAAATTTTTTTTAATAAGATTATTAAAAAAGAAAAGCTACATAGAAGCTGATTACCAAGATATAAATCAGTCTTCTAAAGCAAATAATAAACCATCCCCATATTCATTAAAAAATAAACAGTTTGTTTTTGTTGTATATTTAAGTTTAATATTATTAATAATATCCTTCTTATCTTTTGCTATAAATTAATTGAATTAGATTACAAAGTTACTTTTCATTTAAATTTTAGACATTTTTAGGCAATATTTACTTCTTGTATCGCATTATTGTATATAATATAAAAAAATATTGAATTTATTCATAAGTGAAATAATAATTATAAAAAAACTGAATAATTTGTAATTAATTCAATGAATACAATATTACTTAGTAATAAAAATTAATATAATTCTTTGTGTTACGAATTATTACTAAGAAAATATAGCTTTTAAAAGTCAAAATAACACAGAAACCCTTACTGCATGGTAGTAAGGCGGTACTTATAAAGATAATGCCTAAAGTATCCTTTTCCATTTATAAAAAAAGGTACAATATAATTTTAATTTTCTAATGTATTTTACTATGCTTAAAATTATCATTACAATGTAATAAATAAAGTTAACTTCTATAGCTACAATTATAGATTAAATTCATAGTTTTTTATAATATTTTGTAAAAAATTATCTAAATTATTACTTATATTTTCTTTTACATTGCTATAAATTTTATGATGGTAATTATTTATCCATTCTTTTTCATCTTTAGATAACAAAGAAAAATTAATTAAATTTATATCAATAGGTGCATAACTTATGGTCTCTAGTTCTAAATAGCCTTCAAAATTTGATTTTTTAACTAAAATTACATTCTCTATTCTAATACCATATTCGTTTTCAATATATAATCCAGGCTCATTTGATAAAACCATACCTTCCTTTAGTGGAATTTTATTATATTTTGAAGAAATAGCGCAAGGACCCTCGTGAACATTTAAAAAATACCCTAAACCATGACCAGTACCATGCCCATAATTTTTACCCTCCTTACATAGATATTGACGAGCCAAAATATCTAATTGATCTGCTCTAGTGCCAACAGGAAATTTTATTTGCGCTAAAGAAATATGCCCCTTTAAAACTAAAGTAAAATCATTCTTTTGTTTCTTTGTAACCTGTCCAACCAAGATTGTTCTTGTTATATCTGTTGTACCATATTGATATTGTCCACCAGAATCAAATAAATAAAGAGAATCTTTATTAAAATATTTATTACTATTTTTAGTTACTTTATAGTGAATTATAGCTCCATTTTCAGCAAAGCCAGATATTGTTTCAAAAGATGGGCAAATAAAATCTTTTTCTTCTCTTCTAAAACCTAGTAATTTATTAGCAGCAATTATTTCTGATATTTTTGACTTATCCTTCCTAGTTTCTATCCAATAAAGAAATTTAATTATAGCAATAGAATCTTTAATGTGAGCTTCTTTTATGCAGTTAATTTCAGTCTTATTTTTTACTGATTTTTGCAACAGTACTGGGTCTAATTTATTAATAACATTTAATTTTTGAATCTCAATTATATTTAAAATATGATAATTAGTTTGATCCAAGTCAATTTCAATATTTTTAATATTATTTTTTTGACAGAAACTTTTTATTTTAGAAGGTAAATTCTTGAAATTTGTGATTTCTACTCCTGATAAATATTGTTTTACTTCTATTTCTATATCTTCTATATCCAAAAATAATAAAATATCATTATTTTTAGAAATTAGTGCATAGGAAGGGCAGGTTGGCACATAATCAATGACAAAAGATCTAATATTAAATAAATAAGAGCAAGATTCTGGTGAAGAAAGAAAAATACCATCAGATTCTTTGTCAAGATTAGAATATAGAGTTTTTATTTTTTCTTTCCAGCTTTGCCCAACATAATTTTCCTTATGTAAGAATATTTCTTTATTTTTAACTATTTTATTTTGCCAAATTATATCAATAGGATTTTGATCATATAAATCATAAATTGATTTTAACTGTAAATTATTTTTTTTTAAATTATTAATAAATTGTGCAGAATGTAATTTAGGATCAAAATGAATTATTTTATTAGCACAATTAGTAAGCAAAAAACTACTAGGAGTTTCAATAGAAAGATCAATAATTTTAAAAAAATTAGTATCAATTTGCTGTTTTGCTGCAATTAAATACCTTGAATCTGTAAAAAAATAACCTCGATCTTTATTTAGTATAATAAAAGCATTTGAGCCATCAAAATTTGTTAAAAATTCTATTCTTTTCTCAGAATTAGCTATATATTCATTAAGAAATTGATCAGAATTGGGAATAAGAAAATGGTCAATTTTATGTTCCGATAGTTTTTTAATTAGATTTTTGATATTTGACATAACTAGATAAATACTTCCTCTGATAAGATTTTTTCAATTTTACCGTTAATATTTTTTAATATTAAATTACCATCACTGTCAATATCTTGAAAAATACCTTCTTTACCGTTAGATAACTTAATATTTTCATAAATCTTGTAGGCATTGTCTTTCCATTCATTTTTGATTGATAGAAAGCCAAAATTTTTATAATTTTCTAAATACTTATCATAAAATACAGCCAGTTTTTCTATTAAGTCCTCCTTTTTTATATTAAAATTTTTTAAGGATATAGCATAATCAGGAGCGTCATTTAAATTAACACCAATGCCTATAATTAAATAGTTGGTTTTATTAATAATTTGAGATTGTAACAATATTCCTGCCAACTTTTTATCTTCAAAAATAATATCATTAGGCCATTTATATTTAGTATAAATCCTGAAATGTTTAAGAGTAGATCCTAATACACATGCAGTTAAGAGAGAATAATCGCAAATTCTATGAATATTTGATATTTTTATAATAAGCGATAAATATAAATTTCCATCAAAGGAAAGCCAGCTTCTTCCATATCTGCCTCTACCTGATGTTTGCTTGTTAGCTACGATAATGTGATGGTCAAATGCCTGGTTGTTTTTAATTAAATCAAATGCTAAATCATTGGTACTGCTGGCTTCCTTGAAGTGGTGAATTGTAAAATTATCAATGACATTTTGCATTAATTAGTGGTGTAATTTGGTGTTTCACTGGTAATTTGTATATTATGCGGATGACTTTCCTTAAGGGAAGAATTACTAATTTTATTAAATTGACAATTTTTACGCATTTCCTCGATATTTTTATTACCAGTATATCCCATCGCAGCTTTTAATCCACCAATCATTTGATGAATAACATCACTGGCAGGTCCTTTACATGCAACTCTTCCCTCTACTCCTTCTGGTACTAATTTCATCTTATCTTGAACTTCCTTTTGGAAATACCTGTCTGCAGAACCCCTTGCCATGGCACCAATTGATCCCATACCTCTATATGTTTTATAAGATCTACCTTTATATAATGTTATATCACCCGGAGATTCGTCAGTTCCAGCTAATATACCGCCTACCATTGCAACATTTGCTCCTGCTGCGATTGCCTTTGCTAAATCTCCAGAGAATTTGATGCCACCATCAGAAATTAGAGGTATTTTATATTTTTCACATATTTCGGCAACGTCAATAATTGCTGATAATTGCGGAACTCCAACACCAGCAATTATTCTAGTGGTGCAAATTGATCCCGGTCCAATACCAACTTTTACAGCATCGGCACCGGCTTTTATTAGAGATAGAGCTGCTTCCCTAGTTGCAATATTTCCAACAATAATGTCTGTTTTTGGGTAGTGTTTTTTTAGATATTTAACAATATCTATGACTGGTTTTGAATGACCATGCGCTGTATCAACAACTAATATATCAACATCAGCATCAATTAGTAATTCAGCACGTTTAATAGAATCCTTATCAGTACCAATTGCCGCCGCTACTCTTAATCGTGCTTGGGAATCTTTGCAAGAATGTGGAAACTCTTTCGATTTTCGTAGATCCCTATTTGTCAAAAGACCTATACAATTATATTTATCATCAACTATTATAATTCTTTCTATTTTGTGTTGATGTAGTAAGTTTTTTGCTTCTGTTTTGGTTATATTTTTCTTTGATGTTACTAAATTTTCACTAGTCATTAAATTTTTTACCAGTTCTTTTTTATCAGTTGCAAATCTAACATCACGATTAGTGATTATGCCAATTAATTTATTACTATTTTCATTTTCTGTTACAGGAACACCAGATATTCCTTCTCTTTGCATAATTTGTATAACCTCAGAAATAGTTTTATCAGGACTTGTAGTTATGGGGTCTGTTACAATAGCAGATTCATGTTTTTTTACCTTTTTAACCTCATCAACCTGTTCTTTGTGAGTAAGATTTTTATGGATACAACCAATTCCGCCATTTTGTGCCATTGCAATTGCCAACCTAGAGTCGGTTACTGTATCCATTGCTGAAGAAATTAAAGGGATGTTTAATTCAATATTTTTGGTAATTTTGGTTTTAGTATTTGCCATATGGGGCATTACCTCAGAATATGCAGGAGTTAGAAGAACATCATCAAAAGTTAAGTTAGAAGATAGTTTATCTAATGTTTTTCTTTTATTTGACATTTTACAACATTATATGATTTAATTATATTATTAATTCTTAAGATTAGCTAATAATACTAACTATTTTGTGATAAAATAATCCTAACTTTATTAATAATTAAAAACAAGATCAATGATTTCAAAAATTGAAAAAATTTGTGAAGAGAAAAATATCAAATTAACTAGAAATAGAAAAATTATCGCTCAGGTAGTTTCTGATTCTAACGATCACCCAAGTGTTGAGGAAATATGGAGTAGGGTAACAAAAATATCTCCTAATATTGGAATTGCTACAATTTATAGGACGTTAAAAATATTTGAAGAAAACAACTTAATAGCTAAGCATGATTTTGGCGGAGGAAAGATTAGGTATGAAGAAGCTAATGATCAAGACCATCATGATCATTTAATTGATGTAAAAAATGGTAAAATTATTGAGTTTTATAATCAAGAGATTGAACAATTAAAGGAAAAAATCGCTAAGGATTTTGGCTATAAATTAATTGATCATAGGTTAGAATTATATGTTATACCAATCAAAAAATCGTAAATTTGCTAAACTAACCAAAGTATAAATTAAGTATGTTTTGTTACGATATCCCTATTTAATTTAATTTTAAAAATCAAAATAACTCTATTTTACTAAAACTTTTGGGAATAAATACTAAAAAATTCCTTTATAAAGTACACTTAATTTATGCTTTAGTTAATAATATAAGTCATTTATGGTAAAAATACCTATTTACAATTCAACTGTATCTGCAGGGTTTCCTTCTCCTGCTGATGATTTTATTGAAAATTCAATTGATTTAAATAATTTCCTAATAAAAAATAATTCTTCAACCTTTTTAGTTAGAGTCAAGGGTGATTCAATGATTGATGCTGCAATTAAAACAGGTGATATTTTAGTGGTTGATAGAAGTCTTAATGTAAGCGAGGGAAAAATAATTATTGCTCTGGTGGACGGAGAATTTTTAGTAAAAAAATATCATTTTAATAAAAAAACTCTAAAAACTTTTTTACTTTCAGAAAATAGTAATTATAAACCCATAGAAATAAAAGATAATTCAGATAATATAATTTGGGGTATTGTGACTTCTGTTATCAGGAAGTTATGAGTAAAAACTATATTTTTGTATTAATTGATTGTAATAATTTCTATGTTTCATGTGAAAGAATATTTCAACCTAAATTAAATAACAGTCCTGTATTAGTATTATCTAATAATGATGGATGTATAATTGCAAGATCAAATGAAGTTAAGGATTTGGGTATTAATATGGGTGACCCAATTTTTAAATATAAAGCTCTAATAGAAAAACATAATATTAAAATTTTTTCAGGAAATCTTACTTTATACGGTGATATTTCCAAAAGAGTAATGCAAATTATAGAAAATAACTGGCCAGATATTGAAATATACTCAATAGATGAGGCTTTTATAAAAGTTAATGAGGAAAGTGATGTGGCTAAATTATGCATTAATATACAAAATCAAATAAAGAAATATTTATCTATTCCTGTTTCTATAGGTGTTGGAAAAACAAAAACTCAAGCCAAGTTAGCTAATTTAATTGCTAAGAGCTATAAAAAAAATAATATTTTTGATATAAGAAGAAAAGATTTGCAAGATAGAGTTATGAGTAAGCTAGATGTAGATAAGATATGGGGAATATCAAAGGCCATGAAAGAAAGGTTGGCAAAATTATATATATTTAAAATTAGTCACTTAAGAGATGCCAACAGAGACGTAATTAGAAAAAAATGTTCGATAACAGGGTTGAGAATTAGAGATGAGTTAAATGATATTTCATGCTTAGATTTAAATAAAGTAGAAGATAAAAAATCAATAAGATTTTCTAGATCGTTTGGCAAAATAATTACTGAAAAAAAAGATATTGAGCAAGCGGTGGCAAATTACGCTTTTTTAGCAGCTGAAAAATTAAGAAAACAAAGAAGTAAAGTCAGTAATATTTATGTTTTTCTAAGAACAAATAAATTTAGCATCAAAGACAAACAATATAATAATAATATTACCTTGTCATTTAATTACCCTACTAACGAAACATCAAAAATTATATCATTGGCAAAGATTGCAGTAAACGAAATCTATAAAAAGGGATATAATTATAAAAAAACTGGCATCATATTACTTAACTTAGTTTCAGAAGATTATAATCAAATAAATATCTTCAATAATAACAATTCTAATAAAATTGACACCATGATTGATGAAATTAACAATAAAATGGGCAAGAAGGTAATTTTTTATGCTAGCCAAGGTGTAAAAAAAGATTGGAAGACGAGGTCAGATAATAAATCTTTAGATTACACAACCAATATTAATCACATTTTAGAGGTTAATTAAATTTAATAACAAGATGCCTAACTTAGAATAGTATAAAAAATTTTAAGTTCTAATTTAAAGAAGTTAAAAATAGCCATTACTGATTCAACCTAGACTTTACTAGAAATTTAACCCCACTAATACAAAATAGACATTTACTCAATAAAGATAACTAAGAAATATATGGAATGCATAGTTATATTGGAGTAAAAAAAATCAGTTTGGATCTGGATTTCCGTCAATGGATATGTAAAAGAATTTGCTATCTTTACTATTTATGATAAAAATCAAAAGACGGGAAAAAACTTTAAAAAGGAAAAAAGATAGGGATGTGGTTTTCTATTACAAAAGACTTAAAAATATTATATGTACCCTATTTTTTTAAATATTATTGTTTATACTTTGATAAAACTTAATTATATTACTATTAGTTCTAATTTTACTAAAATCTATATCATTAATAAATAGACCTTCGATTGTTTTTACTCTTGACAAAGCAACATAAATTTGACCTTCAGTGAATGTATTTGATAAATTACATTTTATTTTATCAAGTGTCATTCCTTGGGATTTATGTATGGTAATAGCCCACGATAAAATCAATGGTATTTGTTCAATTGCAGCTTCAATTTTTATTTTTCCTTCCTTTTTATCAAATTTTTCAGATGACCATATTTCAGGGGTAATAACAATAATTTTGTCATTATTAAATTTTACAATTGGAAAGCCTGTTTTTACATGAAAATCTTTGATAATACCTAAAGATCCATTAATAATGCCATGTTTTTGATGAGTATTTTTAAGCATCATAACCTGTGCACCAATTTTTAGTTCTAAATTTTCACTAGCTAAGCAGTTTTTCCTTAAAAATTCTCTTTTTTTACTATCGCCAGTAAATTTGGCTATAAAAAACCTACTTTCAGAATTTATTTTTTCTAACTCTTTTATGTTTACAGCTTCAACTTGTCTATTATGTGTTGATAAAATAGTTGGTCTAATATTGGTATTGCTATCTACAGCATTAATCCTAGAAGATAACACCTTTTTATCTTCATCATCTATTTTTCCACATCTTATATTGTCTAATATTTTTACAAATTTTGGATCTTTTTGTCTAAAAACAGTTTTTAACAAAAATATTTTAGGGTTCAAATTTCTCCAGGCATCAGAGTTAAAGCAAAAATTATTATCGCAGTTAGAATCTCTAGATATAGGAGGTAATTGAAAAAAGTCACCAAATAATATCATTTGAATGCCACCAAAAGGCCTGTCATCATCTCTAACAGTTCTAAAAACATGATCTAATATATTAAATACTTCAGCAGAAATCATTGATATTTCATCAATCGCAAGCATTATGGTGGTTCTAATTCTACGCCTTAAATAACTAAATTTTTTTGATAATATATTTTCTATAATATTTTCAAGGGGAATGTTAGCAAGGCCTATACCAGACCATGAATGTATAGTTTGTCCAGAAACATTAACAGCTGCAATACCAGTACTAGCTGTTATATGAAGACCAGAATCAAGATAATTCTGTTTAAGATATTTTAATAGGTGAGATTTTCCAGTACCAGCACTTCCAGTTACAAAAGCACTGTCACCATCCTCAATAGAATAGATTACTCTTTTCTGGTCATCAGATAGAGCTGCTATTGAGGTATGGTCATTTTGCATTAACTATTTTTTGCTTCTTTCTTCTTTTATAACAGTTTTAATTTCTTCAATACCAACAGCTCCAGGAATTAATTTAGTACCAATTATAAAGGCCGGTGTACCAGTAATTCCCAAATCTCTAGCTAGATTTTTATTCTTTTGAATTTTTGTTTCTATTTTTTTATTATGTTTCTTAAGAGTAGATTTTAAGCTAGCAACATTAATGCCTATTTTGCCAGCAATTTTTATTGCCTCATCTTTAGTTCTAGCTTGAGATTTCATTAATTTATGATGAAATAATGAATATTTGCTAGGTGAAATTATGTTAACGGCAATCGAAACTTTGGATAATTCTTCAGAAGAAGTGCCCAAAATTGGATATTCTTTATATATAATTCTTATATTCTTCTCAGATTTTAACTTACTAAGAGTTTCGGATGCTCTTTTACAGTAACCACAATTATAATCAAAAAACTCAATTATATTGATGTTAGGTTTCTTAGTGCTAAAGCTACCATCCAGGCTATCACTAACTAACTCATCCATCTTAGCGGGAATTTGTTCTTTAGCAATCTCCTCTCTTTCTTCTTGTTTTTTTCTCATCTCCTCCATCTGCATGTCTTGTACAGACTGAATTATAATTTGTGGATTATTTTTTACCCATTTTGTTATATTAGAGTTGTCAGCATTAGATTCAAAGCTAGCACTATTAAATTGTAAAAATGCAATATTAATTACAACAGAAATAACAGCCACAAACACCGATAATATAGATATTTTAGTTAAAATAGCTTTTTTTATTTGTTCAAAGGGAGTTAATTTTTTTTTATTTCTAGGCATATTAATTGAAATTTAAATAATTAAAATTATTGATCGTTCTAATTTTATAATAAATAAAATTATATATTGCAAGTATCTAAAAAATCTAGGTGAAATATTAATTAGCTAAAGCTAAAA
>JAHXBT010000017.1 GCA_020054695.1 Rickettsiales bacterium | reverse complement strand
GACCTATAGCTTCAGTAAGAGTCGGTAGAGTTAATGATGAATTAATTATGAATCCAACAAAAGAGCAGATGCTTGAATCTGATTATGATCTTGTATTATCCGGTAGTAAGGAATCTATTGTTATGGTTGAAGGTAAATGTGAATTTGTATCCGAAGAAGATGTTCTAATGGCAATACAGTATGGTCATGAAGGTATTAAAGAGCTTGTACAATTGCAAGAAGATTTATTATCTGAAATGAAAGTTGTTAAACGTGATGTTCCTTTAAAAGAAGTAAATGAAGTTTTAAATAAGTCTATTGATAAACTAGTTAAAGGTAAAATTTCACCTTTAAATGATCCAAAAGATAAACATACACGTTATTCAGATGTAGATAATTTTATATCCTCTGTAGTAGATGCGTTAACAGAAGAATATCCTGATTCTCAATCAGAAATTAAAAAATATATCGATGGTTTAGTTGCTGCAGATCTAAGAGAAAAAACTTTAAGTGGTAAAAGAGCTGATGGGAGAGATTTGATAACTGTAAGAGATATTAATATAGAAACTTCTGTGTTACCTCGTTCTCACGGCTCTGCTACATTTACTAGGGGAGAAACTCAAGCATTAATAGCTGCAACTCTTGGTGGTAAAAGAGATGAGCAGATGATTGATAGTATTGAAGGCTTATCATATAAGAGAGTTATGCTTCATTATAATTTCCCCTCTTTTTGTGTTGGTGAAGCCAGAGGGAAATTCAGCCTATCTAGACGTGAAGTTGGTCACGGTAATCTAGCAGAGAGGTCAATATTGCCAACTTTGCCTTCATTTGAAGATTTCCCCTATACAATAAGATTAGTTTCAGAAATTCTTGAATCTAATGGTTCTTCTTCAATGGCATCAGTATGTGGAAGTTCTTTAGCTTTAATGGATGCTGGTGTACCAATTAAAAACCCAATAGCAGGTGTAGCTATGGGTTTAATAATGGATGATAATGGTAAGTATGCAATTTTAACAGATATTCTTGGGACTGAAGATCATATTGGAGATATGGATTTTAAAGTTGCAGGCTCGATTGACGGTATAACAGCTATTCAAATGGATATTAAAGTTGATGGATTATCTTCAGATATTTTAAGAGAAGCATTGCATCAAGCTAAAGATGGTAGAGTACATATTTTAAATGAGATGAATAAATCAATAGATAAGCACAGAGATAGTCTTTCAGTTCATGCTCCTAAAATTGGTCAAACTAGTATGCCAACTGATATGATAGGCGCGTTCATTGGCCCAGGTGGGAAAAATATTAAAGGGCTTGCTGAGGAATATGAAGTTGAAATCAATGTTGAGGAAGATGGATCTGCTACTGTTCTTGGTCTAGACCAAAATAATATAAATAGTGTATTAGATTACATAAAAAGAATGACATATGTTCCAAAAACTGGAGATATTCTAAACGGTGAAGTTGTAAGAATTTTAGATTTTGGTGCATTTGTTAAAATTTCTCCAACTAAAGATGGTCTTGTTCATATTTCTGAAATAAAGAAGGAGAGAGTCAATAAAGTTACTGACTGCTTAAATATTGGTGATAAGGTTGATGTTGAACTTATCAAAGTAGATGATTCTGGTAAGATTAGTCTTAGTATGAAAGCACTATTGAAGGATTAGTATGATCTTAGGTATACCAAAAGAAATTAAAGACAATGAACAAAGAATTTCTTTAACACCCTTTGGAGTTTCTGAATTAGTAAAATTAAAAAATAAGGTTTTTGTTCAAAAAAGTGCTGGTTTAGGTAGTGGCTTTTCTGATCAAGACTATATTAATAGTGGTGCTGATATTTTAGATACATTAGAAGATATATATGAAAAGTCGACACTTATTATTAAAGTTAAAGAACCTCAAACTAGTGAAATTAAATTAATTAAGCCTAACCATATCATATTTACTTTTTTTCACTTTGCTGCATCAGAATCTCTTACTAGAGGCATTATTAAAAGCGGTTGTACTGCCATTGCATATGAAACAGTTCAAAATAATGATGGTTCATTACCAATTCTTATACCAATGAGTGAAGTAGCTGGTCGTATGTCTGTTCAAAATGGTGCTAAGTGCCTTGAGGCTAATATGAATGGTAAAGGAAAGCTTCTCGGCGGCGTGCCTGGTGTAGATTCATCTACTGTTACTGTATTAGGTGGTGGAATTGTTGGCTCTAATGCTGCAAAGCTTGCTGCTGGTCTTGGTGCAAAGGTTTATATACTTGATGTTAATATGCAAAGATTGCGCTATCTAGATGATGTAATGCCTGCTAATGTTCAAACAATGTATTCAAATTTTGAAAATATTTGTAGTTTATTATCACATACTGATTTATTGATAGGCTCAGTTTTAATTGTTGGCAGTAAAGCTCCTAATCTAGTTACAAAAGATATGTTAAATTTAATGAGCTCAGGTTCCGTTATTGTAGATGTAGCTGTAGATCAAGGTGGTTGTGTTGAAACATGTGAGCCTACTACACATAAACAACCAACCTATGAAGTCAATAATGTAGTACATTACTGCGTTTCAAATATGCCTGGTTCCGTGCCTTATACCTCTACATTAGCCCTAACAAATGTTACTCTTCCTTACATTAAAGAATTAGCTTTAAATGGTGTTGGAAATTCATCAAGCTTTCTAAGTACTGGTACAAACATTTCTAATGGTATAGTTAACCACAGGGGTGTAGCTGAAGCATTTAATCTTAATTTTAGTCCTTTAGTTTAGTTATTTGTAACAAATTGTTAAATACCCTTTTTTTTAATCTCTTTCTTCCATATATTTAAAGTAGTACTTTAACTATAAAAAATAAGATTATGGCACTTAAAAAAATTAGTAAACTTTATTACTCTATAGGAGATGTTAGCGAGATAACTGGCTTAAAGCAGTATGTTTTAAGGTATTGGGAAACTGAATTTTCTGTTTTAAAACCTGTCAAAAACTCTGCTGGAAATCGTATTTATAAAGATAGTGATATTAAATTGATTAAGTATATACAAGAATTACTTTATAAAAAAAAATATACTATTAAAGGTGCTAAGCTACATCTTAGTAATGATTTCAATTATCCTAAAAATCAATCTGTTAGCAGTATAGATGATATTAAAAAAGATTTAAAAAATATCAAAAACTCACTTACTGATATAGTTAGTTTAATACAAAAATATAAAGACTAACGGGACGTGGCGCAATTTGGTAGCGCACTAGACTGGGGGTCAAGAGGTCGCCAGTTCAAATCTAGCCATTCCGACTCCGATGTAAAACTTAAAAAACCTTTCTATTTTTAGATGGGTTTTTTATTTTAATCATTTTTTATGATATTAAATTAAACTACATTGCTAAATGCTAATTCAGAATTGAAATAATAAAATCTTTTTTATTAAAATAACAGGCAATGAATATAGACAATATCTTGATAATTCTATATCGCAACATGTCTTTTTTCGAACTGAAAATACTTGTTTTTATAATCTATTCGTTTTAATATAATACTTCGTAAACGTTAAGGTCTTACGTGCAACCTTAAGCTCGTATTATCATTTTAGAAGCTTGTGGAGTAGGTGGGTGTCTGTGAAGCCTCACACCCCGTCAATGGAGGTCGAACTACTCCACGATATTTCAAACAGGTTTCTTTGGTTTTGCTAACTAAAATAAATAAAGATATAAAAAAACTAACTATACTAATTTATGACAAATAAACTAGGCTCATCCAATCCAAATAGAATACCAAGACCAATGAATGAACAACTTAAAGATCTTAATTATAAAAAAGGACTAAATGTGTATAAAGATAGACGAAAAAAAAATAGAAGAAATAACAATAGAAGAATAAAACATATTTCTATAACCTTTACAGATAGAAGGATTAAAGATAGACGGAATGATAATAGAAGAAAAAATTAATTTTATCTTAATATTATACGATTTATCAATTATGAATAACATTTTATTAACCTTAGAAAAATGAATAGATTAATTATAATTTTACTTGTATTTTTGTTACTTTACTCCTTTTTAAAAAAATATAAGTTTCTTTATAAGAGCTTACTAGAAACATTAAAGATAAATAGTTTTTTAAGGTCTAACTTAGTAAAGTTTTTTTTAACAGTTTGTTTTCGAAGATTTTTCTAACATTATATAACTTAAAATGAAAAAAAAAGAAATAAGAAATAAACAGAAATTAAAATTTGATTATATAAAACTATTACAACTTTTAGGTAAAACATGGAAAAAAAATTCTTTGCTTGTTGATAAAAGAATATCAAGAAATTCTGAAGACTTTAATGAACAAGTGATAAGAATTATGCCAGATAATGAAAAAAAAATATTTTGTAATACTTTAGATAAATGTGATGATATTGCGTTATATATCAGCAGGGTCGATAGAAGTTTGAAAGATTCTCACAAAAAGTTTTCTATTTTATCAGAAATTATTAGTAAATCATTAAAATGTAAATGAAAATAAAAATTAAAAGAAAAACAACTGAGTACTATGTAAATGGTCAAAAAAAAATGGTTATTGAATATAGAGGAGATTGGAAATCTGGTGAGTTTACTGTTAAAAAACATTATGATTACGATGAAAGTGGAAATTTAATGAAGTTCAAAAATCAATTTGATCGTCTAGATTTTCTAGACAAAAACTATAAAAAAGTTATTAATCTTGAAACAAAAGATTTTTCTGATTTATGGAGATGCGCTCTTGCTATAAATAAATTAATCAAATCTGGTGATTTAAATTTCTCAGTAGATGATGGATATAAATGGGCGACTAAATACTGTACAATAGATAATAAACCCATAAAAGATTTTAAACTATTAAAAGAATCATATGAAAATGCCATTAAAATGAAAATTGATAAAGTATTAAAATTTGAAACACCACAGTAAAATACTGTTATAACTTTTTACAAACTCTATCTTTTATATTAATTAAATCTATTATAAAATACTTCATGGTTAAATTATCTATTATATTATACCTACTTAGTTTCGCTTTTGCTGCACCTGTTAGTTTGCACAATTCTACAATTGTTGCATTAAATGTTAATAAGCAATATAATTCTTCTCCAAATAAAGAGAATTATACTATAATTGAAACTATCTCTATTAAAAAAAATAACACAACTGTAATGTATTTGCATCATTTAGCTCCTAGAGGTTTTATTCTTATTGCTGCTTCTGATAAAGTAAATCCCATAGTTGGTTATAGTTTTGATTCAAATTTCAAAACTATTGATTTGCCTGATAATTTCGACTTTTTTATAAATAGTCAGAAAAATAGTATTTATAATTCATTGAATTCTAACTTTCAGATAAGTGATGAATCTGAAAGAGAATGGAACGTTTTTATGAATAATGAATTCTCAAACAGGGATTACCGCAATGTTAGCCCTCTTATTGATGCAGAATATGATCAATCTGGATCATGGAATAATACTCTTACATCAGAAACTGGTTTTAACGGTCCAGTTGGATGTGTTGCAGTTTCTATGGCCCAAATTATGTATTATTGGGGATTTCCTGAACAAGGTCAAGGTTCTAATACATACATTGAGAATGATTTAGGTGAGCTTTCAGTTGATTTTAGTACTTCTTTTTATGATTTTGATTCGATGGCTCCTACTTATGCTACTAACCCATCAAGATTATTATTATATCATAGTGGAGTGGCTGTTAATATGGATTATGATAATAGCGGTTCAGGTGCTCAGTGTGAGGGTGTATACCCATCTGCTGAGTATGCCATGCAAACCTTTTTTAAATATTCAGATATTGTAAGCAACGCTGATGGAGATGTCATTGATGACATATCAGATTTTAGAAATATCCTAAAAGACCAGTTAGATAACTCAAAGCCTATTCTATTTAGTGGATTTAGTGATAGTTATGGCAATGGAGGACATGCTTGGAATGTTGATGGATATCAAGGTAATAATTTACATTGTAATTGGGGTTGGGGAGGCTACAATAATGGTTATTTCAATTTGAGTACAATGGGAGGTTTCGATACTTGGCAAAATGCTTTAGTTGATTTAATACCTAATATCTATGAAAGCCCAATAGCATTATTTGAATACGAAGTTATAGATAATTCAGTTACATTTATAGATTTATCTGAAGTCGTAAACACAGAACAATTAAGTACTTGGACATGGGATTTTGGTGACGGTTCAACTGAAATTAATACTTCTGGATTTGCAAATCATACATATACCCAAAGCGGAGATTTTGAGGTAAAGCTATTAGTAACTAATATTTATGGTCAAACTGGATTTGAACATATAGAAAATATATCTATAAATACATATGAATCCGGTGATATAAATTCTGATAGTTTAATTAATGTTTTAGATATCGTTATGCTTGTTAACTACATTTTAGATACTTCAGAACCTTCGCAAAATGAATTTTTAGCTGCTGATTACAATACTGATGGATATTTAAATGTTCTTGATATTGTATCCGTAGTTAATCTTATACTAAATTAGTAAAATTTACTTTCTTTCATTTTTTTAATATTATTATAACATAAAAATTATCAATTATATTTATTATACTTTTAAATAAATTATATTGAACAGAAATATTATATTAAAGTATGAATTATTTAGATATATTATTAAATAATGAATATTTAAAAGTAATAATAATGTCTATGTTACCAATAACAGAACTTAGGGCTTCAATTCCCTGGGCATTTAAATATTACTCACTTTCTCTGCTTGAAATAGTAATATTATCATTATTAGGTAATGCATTTATAGGTGTTATAGTTTTATATGCTTTGGGCCCCTTTATGAAGTTACTATCTAAAAATTATTTTTTTAAGAATATTTTAAGGTTTATTTTTAACAGAACTAAAAAAAAAGGTAGAATGATTTATTTATTAAAATTCTATGGCTTAATACTTTTCGTGGGAATTCCGCTTCCGTTAACTGGTGTATGGACAGGATCTCTTGCTGCATACTTGTTTGGCTTGAGTAAAAAAAAATCAGTATTAGCTATATGCGTCGGATTGTTAATTAGCTCATTTATTGTAACATCAATTTCATATTTTTCTATTAAATTATAATGTTTTATTTATTTAAAATTTTTCTATTAGGATTACTTTTTTTTATTTCTTGTTCATCAACAATTAAAAAGGATTATATGGGTAAAAAACTAACTAAACTTCAGCATGAAGTTACTCAAAACTGAGGTACTGAACCTCCATTCAATAATGAGTACTGGGATAATAAAGAGGAAGGACTTTATGTTGACATAACAGATGGAACACCATTGTTCTGTTCAAAACATAAATATGATTCTGGTACAGGTTGGCCATCTTTCTATGAAGTTATAAATAACGAATCATTTGAGATGCATAAAGATAATAAACTAGGCTATGAAAGAAATGAAATAAAGTCATCAAAGTCAAAATCACACCTAGGTCATGTTTTTAATGATGGTCCAAAGGATAAAACTGGTTTGAGGTATTGTATAAATTCTGCTTCATTGAAATTTATTCCATTAAGCGAGCTTGAACAGGAAGGATATAAGAAATATCTTAAATTGTTTAAATGAGTAATATTTTCAAAAAAATAATTAATGGAGAAATACCAACTGCTTTTTTATATGAAGATGATTTGTGTATTGCAATAAATGATATAAAACCTGTTGCTCCTGTACACATCCTTATTATTCCTAAAAAAGAAANNCNNACAATCAATGATTTAAATGAAGATGATATAAATATAGTTGGTCATTTGGTGTATGTAGCAAAAAAAATTGCCAAAAAAAATAAGATTGATAGTAACGGCTTTAGATTAGTGTTTAACTGCAATGACGATGGTGGACAAACAGTATATCACTTACATTTACACTTATTAGGTGGAAAAAAACTAAACAGAGCGATAGGATAGCAATATGAAGAAATTAATTTTAGTACGTCACGGTCAATCTATTTACAATCTTCAAAACAGATTTACTGGTTGGAAAGATGTCGATTTGACTGATAAAGGAATTCAGGAAGCCCATAATGCCGCAATATTATTAAAAGATTATAAAATAGATAATTCATACACATCAAATCTAAAAAGAGCACAAAAAACCCTTTCAATAATATTAAAAGATTTAAAATTAGATATTCCTATAATCAAAGATGAACGATTAAATGAACGTGATTATGGAAGTCTCGTAGATCAAAATAAAGAAGAAGCAGCTGCTAAATATGGTGCAAATCAAGTACAAATATGGAGACGAAGCTATGATATTCCACCACCTGATGGTGAATCTTTAAAAGATACATATAATCGCTGTATTCCTTATTTTAAAAAAATTTTCAATCTCGATGAAAATATTCTAATTTCTGCACACGGAAATAGTATAAGAGCAATAGTAAAATATCTATTTAATATATCAGAAGAGGATATATTAAAAACCGAAATTGGTTGGTGCGAACCTTGGATATTTACTTTTGATGACGATAAAATTATAAATTTTAAGATTCTACATTCTGATGAAGAAAGTAACAGCAACTTGCCAATAAAATTTGATTTCTAATATGTTATATATTTTAATAATTATTCTTCTTTCATGCTCGCTACCAGAATCTAAAAATATGGACTTATTAAATCATAAAATAGATTTTACTTGTCCAGGAAATATAGGGTGTGATTGTGAAAAACAAAATGACT
Source organism: Rickettsiales bacterium (assembly GCA_020054695.1). Taxonomy (GTDB): domain Bacteria; phylum Pseudomonadota; class Alphaproteobacteria; order Rickettsiales; family UBA1997; genus CAJQHK01. Next base: position 8,832 of record JAHXBT010000017.1, on the reverse strand, counting down.
GTTTCAATGGTAATTGCTTTAAAATTCCTAAAGGAGGTTTTTGTATGCCATCTGAAGGTGATTATTTTCCTGATTTTTTTTCACTAAATCAATTTGAAGAGCTTATTAGTATCAATAATATTAAAACCAAAGGAAAGTATGTTTTATTAGAAATGGGAACTACGTGGTGTGCTCCATGCAATGTTCTAGCAAGCTGGTTGACCTGGGATGATAATGAAATTCAAAACAAAAGATGGTGGAAACCAGAATATAAACAGATAAAAGAGTTAATTAATAATAACGAAGTTATCTTTATTACTATTCTATATGAGGATGAAAACAGAAATAATGCTACTTATGATACTGTATATGAATGGTATGATAATTATCCAGATAAACACACAATAGTTCTTTCTGATAATAATAAAGAATTACACAAATTGTTTAAACCCACTGGTATACCAGCGATATCGCTATTAGATTCTAATATGAAGTTTATATCTTACACTAACAGAGGATTAAATGTAGCTTTTGATAAGCTCATTGATTTAACCAATGATTAATGGTGATAAAAAATTTAATAACTTATTAAATGAGGTTAAAAAATATCTAGCTTACTTACAATTTGAAAGGAATATGTCTGTTAATACAACAGAATCATATTATCACGATCTAAAATATTATATTGAATATCTTTATTACGATAAAGAAATCTCGTGCTTAAGCAAAGCTAAATCCATTATTATAAAATCTTACATTAATCATCTATGTAAATATTCCTACGCATCAAATTATTCACATTCAAGTATAAATAGAAAAATTTCAAGCTTAAAAGGTTTTCATAAATATTTATTTATAAACAATAAATCTAAATTAAATACTACAAATCTATTTCAATCTGTAAAACAATCACGAAAAATTCCTATGACATTGAATCATGAGGAAATTATTAATATTTTATCAAGTATTAATATCAATAAAGCTAATTCACTAAGAGATAAAAGTATTATTTCTATGCTTTACTCATGTGGTTTAAGAGTTAGTGAACTATTAGGTTTGAATCTAACAAATATAAATCTAGATGAGGATGTAATAAGAGTGTTAGGCAAAGGAAAAAAAGAACGTATAGTTCCAATAGGATCTAAAGCAAAAGATGATTTATTAAAATACCTCGAACAAGAAAGACCTAAATTAGCTAGAAAAAAAGATTCTAAAGGATATTTATTTTTAAGCAATAGAGGTAATGCATTGTCAAGAAAAACGACATGGAATATTGTAAGCAATCATTCAAAAAAATGTTATCCAAATAAAAATATTTCACCTCACACGTTTAGACATAGTTTCGCTTCACACCTTCTTGAGGGTGGAGCAGATTTGAGAATAGTACAAGAATTATTAGGTCATTCAAGTATATCTACAACTCAAATATATACGCATTTAGATAAAACATACTTAAAAGAAATTCATAAACAATTTCACCCAAGAGGATAGATTTGTTATTACGATTAGATTTTGAAATATTAATTTTATTAATTCCTGCTTTAATTTTCTCTTTGTGTGTTCATGAATTTTCTCATGGCATTACAGCATATTACTATGGAGACGATACTGCATATAAGTATGGAAGATTGACATTAAATCCAATTAAACACTTAGATCCTATGGGCTCTATGATGCTGTTATTTATCGATTTTGGTTATGCAAAACCTGTCCCTGTAAATACATTCAATTTAAACAATCCTAAAAAAGATATCGTAAAAGTAGCTGCTGCTGGACCAATTTCCAATTTAATTTTAGCATTTTTAGCCTACTTTATTATGTATTTTATTTATACTTTTATTCAACCATTATTTAATAATTCATTACACTTTTTTTTTAGAATTTTTATCCAAATAAATATTTATTTAGCTATTTTTAATTTAATACCAATATATCCATTAGATGGGGGGCAAATTTTTGGAAATATTATTTCAAAGTATTATCCTAATTTTAACCAACAATTATTCATCTATGGCCCAAAGATTTTACTTGCTATGATACTAATTGGTATTCTAAGTGGTGTTTCTATAATAAGTTTTATATTACAGCCTTTTTATTACCTAATAGATGGTTTTTTTAGACTTATTATTTCTTTTTTCTTTAACTTGTTTTAAAGATGAAAAAATTAAGAAATACCAATTGGAAAAATAGAGCTTTAAAAAAAAATATTTTAAAAAATTTATTTATACTATTTGTAATAGTATATATTATTAATTATATAAGGTTTATATGAAAATTATAGAATGTGTGCCAAATTTTAGTGAGGGAAGAAATAAAGTTTTTATCAATGAGTTAAAAACTATTGTCATCAATTCAGAAAATGTTCATTTTCTAGATATTGATCCAGGTTATGATACAAATAGAACCGTTTTAACTTTTATAGGTGAACCTGAATCTGTAATAGATACTGCTTATCAATTAATTAAATATGCTTCTGAATTCATTGATATGCGGAATCATAAAGGTGCTCATCCAAGAATGGGAGCAACCGATGTTTGTCCTTTAATTCCATTGCAAAATGTATCGATGAAAGAGTGTGTCAAATTTTCAAAAATCTTATCAAAAAAAGTTTCTAATAATTTAAATATTCCTATATACTTATATGAAAACTCTGCTAAATCTAAAGAAAGAAGTAATTTATCAAATTTACGTAGTGGTGAGTATGAAGAAATGAATGAAAAAATTTTAAAAGAAAAATGGATACCTGATTTCCCTACAAATTCCTTTAATGTAAAATCTGGAGTAACTGCTATTGGAGCAAGAGAGTTTTTAGTAGCCTATAATATAAACCTTAACACTACAGATAAAAAAATTGCAACGGATATTGCACTAGACATAAGAGAGGCAGGGAGATTAAAAAGAGATATAAAAGGTACAATTCTAAGAGATAGTAACGGTAAAGGCCTTAAAAAGCCCGGTAAATTTAAGTTTTGTAAAGCCGTAGGGTGGTTTATTGATGAGTATAATCAAGCTCAGGTATCTATTAATCTTACAAACTATAACAAAACATCAATTCATAAAGTATTTGATGAGGTTAGAATTCAAGCTAGAAAAAGAGGCTTCAGAGTAACAGGTAGTGAAATTGTTGGATTAGTACCTAAAAAAGCACTTATTGATGCAGGATGCTATTATTTAAATAAGCAAGGCAAGTCTGTTGGAATTCCAGAAACAGATATAATAAACCTTGCTATTAAATCATTGGGATTATCAGACATAGTTGATTTTAATCCAAAAAAGAAAATCATAGAAAATTCACTTATTGATTACAGTAAAGATTTATCAAATTTTACAATTAAAGATTTTTCCGATGAATTATCTAGGAATTCATTTGCTCCTGGTGGAGGAAGTGTATCAGCATTGCTAGGTCTTTTAGGATCTTCATTAACATGTATGGTCAGCAATTTAACTTATGATAATAAAAAATATAACGATAAAAAAGATATACATTTTAAAAGTTCTAAAAAATTACAATCTCTATCAAGTGAATTATTATTATTAATAAATGAAGATACTAATGCCTACAATAAAATAATTGATTCAATAAGATTACCTAAAAAAACAAATGAGCAAATTTTAATAAGAAATAAAGAAATATATAACTCAACCCTCTTTGCCATAGAAACTCCACTTAAAGTTTTGGAACTATGCTTAGAAGTACATAAAACAATTTTTGAAATTCTTAAACATTCAAACTTGAATTGTATTTCAGATATTGGTGTAGCTAATTATTCTATATTAGCTGGTGCAAATAGCGCTTTATTTAATGTAATCATCAATCTTAAAGACATTAATCCCAATAAAACAAAAAAATATAAAGAAAATGCTAATTACTATATTAAACAAATAAATAATTATTATTTGCAAATCAATAGTTTCGTTGAAAATGAACTAGGTATAAATAATGATAAATAAAGTCATAAAGCTTAATGATAATCTGATTAATCAACTTGCTGCTGGTGAATAAGTTGATAATCCATCCTCTGTTTTAAAAGAATTAATAGAAAATTCCATTGATGCAAAAAGCAAGTCAATAGATATATATATTGAAAATGGTGGAAAAAAAAGTATTCTAATCAATGATGATGGCCACGGGATGCATGAAAAGGATTTAGTTAATGCATTTGAAAGATTTGCAACAAGTAAAATAGAAAATCAAAAAGATTTAGAAAATATATGTACCTTAGGATTTAGAGGTGAAGCTTTACCAAGTATTGCATCTGTTTCTCAAATATTAATAAAATCAAAATATAAAAGCAATACTGGTCATCAGTTAAACATTGAAGGTGGTAAGCTAGTAAATTCTAAACCAGACAGCATCGATAAAGGAACTTCAATATTAGTTAAAAACCTATTTTATAATGTACCAGCTAGACTTAAATTTTTAAAAAAAGACAGTAATGAATATCAAAAAATATTAGTTTTATTTAAGGTTTTTTCTCTTTCAAATCCTGAAATAGCTTTTACATTGTTCAATGATAATAAAGAAGTTTATAACTTACCATCGTCTAATTTAAAATCACGAATTGTAAATATATTTGGATATGATTATAATGACTCACTAATCGAAGTTGATTACTCACAAGATAACTACAAAATTACAGGTTATATAGGTAATTTATCCTTAGTAAAAAAAAGACGAGGAAATCAATACTCTTTTATTAATGGTAGGTACATTATAAATTCATTAATTAATCAAACTATCTATAACTCTTATGATTCACTTAGTAATAGAGGAGACTTTCCTTTTTTTATTATTAATATTAGTGTTGAAAATTCTCTTATTGATATTAATGTCCATCCTAAGAAAACAGAAATTAAATTTAAAAATGAAATGCAAATACAGCACTTGGTAAAAAAATCAGTTTCTAAGTCTTTAAAAAATACATTAAAAGTAATTCCAAGCATGTATACACCAAAAGAAAATTTTGATAGTCAAATAATAAACTTACCATTCGATGAAAGTAATAATCTTAATAATGATATTAGTGATGAAAAAATTAATAAAATGTTTTTTGATAATTCTTTGAAAATAGATAACGATATTAAAGTATGGCAGATACATAACAAATACCTCATTACTGAAATATCTTCAGGGCTTGTTATAATTGATCAACACGTTGCTCATGAAAGAATATTATATGAAATGGCCAAGAAATCGTTAGAAGGTGATGGTTTAAATTCTCAGAAAATAATGTTTCCAATAACTCTAGATTATAGTCATGAGGATTTTAATAGTTTACTAGAGATACTTCCTTATTTAAATAGAATAGGATTTGATATAAGAGAATTTGGTAATAATTCTGTTATAATAGAAGGATCCCCACCTGAATTGTCAAATGGAAAAGAAAAAGATGTTATAAATGATATTCTTGATAATTATATTGAACATAAGCAATTAAATTCTTCTTTTATAGATTATATGGCAGCTACCTATTCTTGCAAGGCTGCTATAAAAGCTGGAGATAAACTGGATGAATCTGAGTGTATAAATTTAATTGATAAGCTTTTTGCTACTGAACATCCTTATTATTGTCCTCATGGTAGGCCCATAATCATTAATCTTAGTATTAATGATTTAGATAAAAGATTTGAAAGGATTTAATAAAAAGTTTAAATTAAATCATTCTAATTTTATGAATAACATAAGAAAATATATAATTACTGGTATTGTTTCTATTATACCTCTAGCTTTAACCTATTGGTTAATTAAATACTTATTTATGTTTTTTTCCGAGCCTGGAAAGTATATTGTTGATATAATTTTCGATTATACATTTATTAGTAATTTTCCATTTATATATAACTTTTATATGTACTTTTCGTATTTAATAGGATTCCTTCTAACTATACTATTTTTATTTTTTCTAGGGGCTGTAATATCTACTGTTTTTGGACAATAAATATATTCATTATTTGAATCGCTTCTTAATAAAATTCCAATTGTTAATAAGGTTTACCAAACTACCAAACAGATAACTAATACTTTTACCAAAGATAATACAAAAGCTTTTCAAAAGGTTGTTTTAATTGAATATCCTCGTGATAATCTTTGGACCCTAGCTATGGTTTCTGGAGAAACATTAAACAAAAAAAATGAAAAATGTTATAAGCTTTTTGTCCCAACAACACCAAACCCAACTTCTGGTTATTTACTATTAATAAATGCTAACGATGCTATAGAAACAAACATATCTGTTGAGGAAGCAATGGAAATAATTATATCAGCTGGAATGATCTCTCCTGATAAATTTAATATTTAATGAAACTAAATTTAGAAAATTATAAAAATATAGTTGAATCACTTAATGAAGGTATAATTATTTTAAATAAAGAAAATGAAATTCTGTATGCAAATAAATACATTTTAAATCTTCTTAACATGACTTCTAATGATTTACAGTCCTTAAAATTTCAATCTCTATTTAATAATAAAATTTATGATCATATAAAAGATTCAATAGAAATAACTGGCAAATCTATTGACGACGTTGAACTCTATGATAGTAAAAAAAATAAAAACTATGTAGACATATCGTTTCAAAAAGTTAATATATCTGATAATTTAAATACTCTTGTAATTCTTGACGACATTACTAAAATTCACAATGAAGAAGTTAAAAAATCTTGTATATACAAAATATCGGAGGCCATACATGATTCCGATGATCTGGATACGTTATATAAAGAAATACATTACATTCTATCAACTGTAACTAATGTAAAGAACTTCTATATTGCACTTATAGATTGGGAAACAGAACTTATAGATTTTCCATATTTTGTCGATCAATATGATAGGCTTCCCCAGAAATACAAAATGAAGAAAGGGTTAACTGAATATGTATTGAGGTCTGGTCAACCATTACTATTAAATAAAAAAATTTATGATAATTTAATCAAATCTCATAACATTGAGCCTAGTGGACAAAGTTACTATAACTGGCTAGGCGTTCCATTAAAAATAGCAAATGGTAAAACTATTGGTATGATTTGTGTGCAAAATTATACTGATGATTATATATTTAGTGAAGAAGATAAGAAAATACTACAATTTTCTTCTGACCAAATTGCTATGGCTATCAAGAGAAAAAAAGATGATATTAAAATTCACAAACAAGCTCACTATGATGATTTAACAGGATTAACTAATAAAGCTTTATTTCACGATAGGCTTGAGCAAGCTATTCACACTGCAGAGAGAAAAGACGAAGTTTTAGCAGTTTTATTTATTGATTTAGATAATTTTAAATATGTTAATGATTCTATGGGTCATTCTGTAGGTGATAAACTACTTAAAATCATAGGGAACAAACTTATTGAGTCTACTAGAAAAAGTGATACTGTTTCAAGGTGGGGTGGAGATGAATTCACAATACTTCTTTCTAATGTTAAAAGATTATCAGGTCTTTACAAATTGTGCGATAGAATTTTAAATACACATTTAAATAATATTATTATTGAAGGTCAAGAGCTTCATATAACTGCTAGTATAGGTGTATCTTTATTTCCACAAGATGGTTCAACACCAGATATATTAATAAAAAATGCTGATGCTGCAATGTATAAATCTAAAGAATTAGGTAAGAATCAATTCCATTTATATAAACCTGATATGAATGAAGAAGTAATGGAAAGATTAAATGTTGAAACAAATTTATTTAGAGCAATTAAAAACGAAGAGTTCCAGATTGTATATCAACCACAGCTATCTTTAAAATCAAATAAAATTGTTGGTTTTGAAGCTTTAGTTAGATGGAATCAGCCTGATATGGGAGTTCTTGCTCCATATAAGTTTATACCAATAGCAGAAGAGACAAATCTAATTATACCATTGGGTGAATGGATAATAAGAAAAGTATGTGCACAAGCTAAAAAATGGCATAATATTGGATATAATCTAAATGCTGGAATAAATATATCTGCAAAACAATTTAACCAAGATAAATTAGTAGATATAATACAAAATACTATTGAAGACACAGGAATTAACCCTAACTTGATAGAACTCGAGCTAACTGAGAGTATTATAATGAAAGATGTCAATAGGACACTAAAAATTTGTAAAAAGCTAAAGAAAATGGGTGTTATTATATCTGTTGATGATTTTGGTACAGGTTATTCATCTCTTAGCTACCTTAAAGATTTTCCTATTGATAAGCTAAAAATTGACCAATCTTTTATATCCAATCTTGCAGATCATGATGGTGATGATGCTAAAATAGCTAATCTTGTAATAGACCTAGGTCATAAACTCGGATTAGAAGTAGTAGCAGAAGGTGTTGAAACCCAAAATCAAATAGATTTTTTAAGAAAATATGCATGTGATGAGATACAGGGTTTTATACTTAGTAAGCCTTTAGAAATTAATGAATTTGAAAAACTTGTAAGAGAGCACTCTAAATAATATTCGCTATAACTTTCTCAATTTCTTCAATTGTTTCTGACCTCATAACTTCTTTCCTATATAATGATGAATCCTTAAACCCTTTTAAATAATAACTAAGATGTTTTTTTGATAAATTTATAACAACTTTATCATTTTTGAATTTTTTTAATAGATATACATGTTCATTGCACGTCTCTATTATTTCATTCATTGTAGTTTTTTTTATTTCATTTGATTTTAGAAAATTTAATATATCTCTAAAAATCCATGGATTTCCCAAGCAACCTCTGCCAATCATTACACCATCACAGTTTGATATTTCTGTAATTTTCTTGTAGTCGTCTACAGATGTAATATCACCATTTCCTATAATTGGTATATTTTTGACTGTATTTTTCAAATCACCAATTAACTCCCAATTAGCCTCA
>JAHXBT010000020.1 GCA_020054695.1 Rickettsiales bacterium | reverse complement strand
TATGTGTTTGAAACACACGTACATGCCGACCATATTACAGGAGCTTCAAGTTTGAAAAAAATAACAAATGCAAAAATTTGTTACGGTTCTAAAACAGGTGTTAAAGGTGCTGATATATTATTTGAAGATGGGCATCAGATTAATCTAGATAATGATAATATAACTGTTATTCATACACCTGGGCATACAGGTGGTTGTGTTTCATACTATATTAAGGGTTCAATATTTACTGGTGACACTTTATTTATTGAAGGCACTGGTAGGACTGATTTTCAAGAAGGGTCATCAAGTGATATCTATGATAGTATCAAGAATAAAATTTTTTTATACCCAGATAATACAATTGTCTATCCATGTCATAACTATAGTGGATTTTTAAATTCAACAATTGGTCATGAAAGAAAATTTAACCCAAATGTTGGAGATGAAATTAAAAAGAATATTTTTTTAGAAAATGAGAAAAAAAAGAATAGACCTTATCCTAAAAAATTTGATATAGCTGTACCAGCAAATTTAAAGTGTGGTAAAGTATAGAAAATTATTTGAATTCTAGTAAGAAATATATCAATGGTCTTTTATTAATTTCTTTGATTGTATCTATATCGATTTTTCTATCATCTTATTTATATATAGGTTCAATATCTTCCGCTATTATTTTAGGAATGATTATTAATTACTTCTTTAATTTAGATAAATCATTTAGAGATGGGATTAATTTTTCAGAAAAAAAATTACTTAGTGTTGCGATTGTATTTATGGGAGCTAGTCTGAATCTTTCAATTCTAAGTGCAATTGGAACTAAAGTTATTTTTATTATCATTCTTATCATTATAGTAGCAATATTTTCTTCATTAATAATAGGTAGGATTTTTAATCTTTCAAGTTCGTTATCTTTGCTTATAGGCTTAGGAAATGGGGTTTGTGGTTCTTCAGCTATTGCTGGAGCCTCATCAATAATAAAATCAAAGAAAGATGATGTTGCTTTATCTATATCCGCAATAAATTTGTTAGGAACACTTGGTATTTTTTTACTTCCATTATCTATTAATACATTCTTTTCTGGTGATTTTAATAATATTGGTATTATAATTGGGAGTACAATACAGGCTGTAGGCCAAGTTACTGCAACTGGTTTTATGATGGGTAATGATGTAGGCGAGTTTGCAGTAATTATTAAAATGATTAGAATATTAATGCTTGGTCCTATATTAATTTTAATAACATTTTATTATTCTTTATCAACTAGTAAATCTTCAAAATCTAAATCTTTTATATTTCCACCATTTATAATTGGCTTTACTTTATTTGTAATTGCTGCAAATTTTAATTTTATTCCAATCTTTTTATTATCAATTTTAAAAATATTAAGTAAGTATGCCTTGCTTTTTGCTATGGCTGGTATTGGCTTAAATATCTCATTAAAATCAATGATTTATAAAGGACCAAAAGTTTTCTTAGTTGCATTACTATCTTTTAGTTTACAAATAGCATTGTCAATGTATCTCTTGTCTTAATTGTTTTACTATTTATGGTATATGAATTTTATTAGATTATATATGGAGGCAATATTTTGATTTATTTTAAGTTAATTACTTTATTTATGATACTTATATCATCTCTATTTTCAATTGATAAAGATGAAATTTTATTTTCTAGAGAAAATGCAATTACAAAAGCTATTAACGATGTTTCAAATATTGTTGTTGGTGTTAATGTAACAAAAATAAAACAACAAAGAATAAATCCTTTTTTTGATCCATTCTGGGATGACTTTTTTCCACAGAAAAGAACTTATAAAGTTGAAAGTTTTGGTTCTGGTGTTATTATTTCATCTGATGGTTATATAGTTACCAATGAGCATGTTGTTCAAAATGCAACTGAGATTATTATTACAATGGTTGGAGGTGAAAAATTTGAAGCACAAATAATAGGAATAGATGAATTAACAGATATTGCCTTACTTAAAATTGATAAAGATAATTTACCTCAAGTTACTTTAGGTGATTCTGATAAACTTTTAATTGGTGAATGGGCAATTGCATTAGGTAATCCTTTAGGTCTTTTTAATGTATCAAATCAAGCAACTGCAACAGTTGGTATAATTAGTGGGACAAATATGGATTTTGGTCAAAAAAGGTCAGGGAGAGTTTATCAAAATATGATTCAAACAGATGCTTCTATTAATCCAGGTAATAGTGGTGGAGCATTGGTTAATTCTGTAGGTGAGGTAATAGGAATTAATACTTTTATTATGACAGGAGGATCATATTCTGAAGGCTCTATTGGTATAGGTTTTGCAATTCCAATTAATCTAGTAGTAGAAATAATTAAGGATTTGAAAGAAAATGGAGAGATAAAAAGAAATTATAATACTGGTATTCAAGTTCAAAATTTAGATTCAATGATGAGAAAATATTTGAATTTAGATATAGGTTATGGTGTAATAATAACTAAAGTAGAAATAAATTCTAGTGGATTTAGGGCAGGTTTAAAACCTGGGGATGTGATTTTAAAAGTAGATAATAAGCCTGTTGAGAAATCATCAGATATAATGAGGATTATAGATGAAGAATTGCATCGAACTGGTGATAGCATTAAAATCACTATTTTAAGAAATGATTACACATATGACATTATGCTTAAATTAGAGGGTGAAAAAACTAATTGGTTACAAATTGATTAATATAGCTGAGAAAATATTATGAATGAATTTAATGATTTATTTGACGATCATTTATTTGATATAGATAAAGTAAAAGAAAAAACCGTAAAACTAAAAGATGGTGAAAGACGAATGGTTTCAATCCTTTTTGCTGATGTAAAAGGGTTTACTGCTTTATCGGAAAAATTAGATCATGAAGATATTCAATCTTTAATGGACCATATTATGAAGATATTTAGCCATAGTATTGAGGTTCATGGAGGATACGTAGATAAGTATACGGGAGACCAAATTATGGGTCTTTTTGGAGCGAAGGTAGCAAGTGAAGTCGATACAGAAAGAGCAATTTCATGCGGTCTTGATATGATATCTAAGTTAAATAAATTTAATTACCTAGTTTCAAGCTCTAATAAGTATAATAAAATTAAAATTGATTTATCTATAAGAGTTGGTATAAATACTGGTATGGTTACTACAGGTAAAATTGGTAAAGAAAGAGAAGGAGATTATACAGTATATGGAGATTCAGTAAATCTTGCATCTAGAATGGAATCAAATGCCCCAGTTAATACTATAATGATTCCTGATTACACAATGAATCTAGTAAAAAAATCGTTTCAATTTATAGATAATGGAGAAATCCAGGTGAAAGGCAAATCAGAGCCAATATCAGTATTTATTGTTGATTCGAAAAAAGATAAAAAAATATTACATACATCACCTTTTATAGGTAGAGATAACGAACTTGAACAATTAAATAAAACCTACTTTAAATGCAATAAGTATATTAAAACAGGAATGACTGAAAAAATTACAGTTATGGGTATACATTCAGAGGCTGGAGTTGGTAAATCGCGTTTAATTTATGAGTTTTTATCAAATTCTATCGATTTAGATGTAGATTTATATTCAATGGGTTCTTGCTCAAATGTATCTTCCCAACCGTATAATTTATTTATATCTTTAATTAAGGATTCTTTTTCAATCTCAATAATAGATAATCAGAATACCGTTAAAAATAAATTAGAATCTGGAATAAAGTACTTAATTTCATTAAATCCAGAAAAAGATAAAGTATTAAATGACTCAAAAGTTTTTTTAGGTCTTTTATTAGGTATTAAATATGATGATGAAAGACTAAATGATAAAAAAGAAATAGTTAATCATATTAGAATATCTATTAGAGTATTCATTGAGTCTTTATGTAGTAAGGCTAATCAAAAAAAATGTGCATTCATTCTTATTATGGAAGATATTCACTGGATTGATAATATGTCAATGCAAACACTCGAGTATTTATTGCAAACATTTAATATTCAAAGTAAAAGAGATTCATCTAGTTTAGCCGTTCCATTATTTATTTGTACATATAGAATTGAATATTCTTTAGATGAAACAATTGTATCAAATTCAATATTTATAGATACAATTTTAAAACCATTAACTAAGGATTCATCAATTGAGCTTATAGAGGAATTAACTAGTGATATTGAATTGGGTCAGAAAAAAGTACTTGAATTGTATGATAAATCAAATGGAAATCCATTTTTTATTGAAGAATGGGTAAGCTTAATAAAAGAAAAGAATATTAGTGACAAAGTCGATAGGAGTCGTGAATTAATTGAAGATTATAGTATCCCAAACACACTTAATTCTTTAATATTAAGCAGAATAGATTCACTTGAAAAAGATTTAAGATTGCTATTACAAAAAGCAACCATTATTGGTGAAGAATTCTTTTTGAAAATACTTTCGTTATTAGAAAATAAATTAGGCTTGAAAAAAGATATTAAAAAACCAATAGATAATCTTGAAGCTGAAAACTTTATCCATCATTTTCTAAAACAGATAGACCAATACAAGTTTAAACATATTTTAACTAGAGATGTAGCTTACAGTACAATTCTTAAATCTAATAGAAAAGTTTTACATAAATCAGTTGCAGAAGTTATAGAGGAAAATTTTCCTGATATCATTGAAAAATTTTATTATGAACTAGCTGTTCATTATGATCATGCGCAAAATTATGACAAAGCCATTAATTATTTAGAGAAATCTGGAAATAAATTTCAAAATCTTATCGATATGAAAAATGCATTATTGTGTTATAAGAGAATAATTGAAATATATAAAGACCAAAATATAAAGAAGAATGAAACGCTCTATTTAGCTCAGAGTCAAGTAGGTAAAATATATGGATTTTTAGGTAAAACAGATAAATCAATATCGTTGTTTACCTCATTAATTAATAATAAAGATAAAATTTCAAAAACTATATTATCTAAGATATATTTTTATCTTGGTGATGTTTACGAAAATAAAAGAGAGAATGATTTATCTTTAGAAAATTATAATAATTCTTATGAGTTGAATAAAGAGATTGGTGATAATGATTTATCTGCTGAACTTAATAGATGTATAGGAATTGGAATGATGAATATAGGTAACTTTGATGAAGCTTTAAATTATTACAAAAAACATATGAATCATTTTCTTAAAGAAAAAAATAAGGTTCAAATTGCTACTATAAGTGGGAATATTGGTTTAATCCACTTCCACCAAGGAAAATTAGAGGAAAGTTATAAATTTTTTGAAAAACAATATCAAATATGTAAAGAATTAGATTCTAAACAGCTTTTACAGCATGCACTTGGAAATATGGCTTTAATTGATAATATAAAGGGTGAATATAAAAGTGCTATTGCAAAATTTGATGATATTTTAACTATATGTGAAGATATTAATGATACAATTAGTATTTCTAATACTTTGGGGAATATGGGTATAGCTTATAAAAATATTGCAGAATATGATAGAGCAATTGAACACTATGAAATGCAGCTTGAAATAGCTGAAAATTCGCAATTTAAAAGTCATATATGCAGTGCTAACACTAATATGGGTGTAGCATATTATCATATTGGTAATTTTAAAAAATCTTATGAGCTCTATCAAAAATCAGAAAAGATAATTAATCAAATAAATGATAAGAATCTAGAGTCTATGCTTTATGGTAATAAAGGAATGTTATTATTTGATATGGGTAAACTTGATGATGCTTTTGATGAATATAAAAAATCATATGAAATTTTTTCTGTTTTAAATAATGTAAGAGGAAAAGCGTTGATTAATTTTGAAAAAGCAAAAATTCTTTTCTATAAAAATAATTTTAAGGAATCAGAAAAAGAAATTATTAAAAGTTGTAATATTCTTGAAAGTATTGGAGATTTACCAAATTATGCTAAATCATTAATTCAATTTTCTAAAATAAATAGAAAATTAAATAAAATTGAAGAAGCTAGTAAGTATATTCAAAAAGCATATAATGTTTCACTCAAAATAAATTTAAATCACTACGTTAATGAATCAAATGTTGAACAGAAAATTATTAATATGTATAAAGAAAATAATTCAAAAGATTTACTCCAATTGGTTGATACAGCTTCATCTAAACTGGGGAATGAACTTGTGGCATATATACATTATAATTTATGGGAGTATAATAAGCTTGAATCATCAAAAAAATTAGCTTTTGATTTATACACTAATTTATATAAAAAATCTCCAAAAAAAATATATAAGGATTATATCGGTAATTTATCTTGATGTGATATGAATCAATCGATACAAATTTAATTTTGTTTTTAATTGATTTTAAACCTAATTTTTGTGAACAGATTTATTTTTTTAATTTATAGGAGGCTTTATGAAAAACATACTAATGTTTTTAATAATTAGTATTTCTTTATCCTTTGGTGCAGAAATTCAGAATATTCAAGTTGCTCAAAGAACAGATGGTTCTGGAATTCTTGATTTAAATTATGATTTAATTGATACTGAGGGAACCTTTCCCTCCTTTACTATCGCAATTGAAATGAGTATTGATGATGCTGATTATCAATCTTATAGTTTACTTCAAATGTCAGGTGATGTTGGAAATAATGTGATTCCAGGATTAGGTAAGTCCATTCAAATTCAAGCCCCAGAAAATACTTATTCGAATAACGTAGTGTTTAAAATTATTGCTTCAGCTCAAGTCGTATCTGGTGATTTGCCTTTTACAATGATTGCTATATCATCTGTTGAGGGAGTATCTTCCTACCAAGGGGAAACAATAAGCTATAGTTTTGAAATAATGCAAAACGAATTAACAAATACAAATCTCGTTGAATTTTTAGAAACATATGAATTTACTGAAGTGATAGATGAAACATATAATTTGCAAAATGGATATGATAATTTAGCTGAATTACCTATTTATGATTGTTCAAATTATTATGAATTACATAATTCTCCTCTTGAAAACATGAATACTTCTTCTAGCTGGGGTTGTACTGATTATAATGCTCTTAATTATAATATCAATGCTAATGAAGATAATGGAACATGTGTCTATCAGTATCAATTAGGATGTACAAATCAATCAGCTTTTAATTTTGATGAAGCTATTTATGATAATTGTACATGTTCGAATCCACAGATTTTGAATTCTACTTTACTGGGAACATATGATGATGGCTCCAATCAGGGAGTTCAAGATTCTTGTGATTGGTCAACTGTTAATCCATGGGTTCAAAATCCATGGGGTAGTAATTTAAATAGTGATTCTTCATACATTTTTTCAGGATGCGATGATTCAACAGCATTAAATTATGTTGGTGATGATTTTAAAACTTATTGTCAAGGTCTTTCTTCACAATGGAATGTAGACTCTTGTTGTCAATTTGAATCTAATGCTGATTCATGTATATATGAATGTGCTGATCAAAGTTATTTAGAATTTAATACATCACCACCAGATGGATTTACTGATAATAGTAATGAAAAAGTTAATATGCAGGATTTTACAACTAGTGATATTTCATTTGAGGGCTCTTCTTTTGTAATTGCATCGGGTCAAGGAAGCAAACCTGTTCAGTTTAATTTTGAAAGTTGTATAGATGCAGTAATAGTTTCTCTCATGCTTGATTACTATGCCTTAAGAATTCCAACTGGCTCTGAATGGGTTAAAGCTGCAAGAGGCAATAATGAGAGGTGCTGGCCATGGCTAAATTCTGATTGTTCAGCTGCTGCTTCATTATATTGTGCAAATAATATTCCTGGAAATTGTGTAAACTTTAATTATGACGAATGTATTTCAAATATTTTGTCAGTTCAAACGTGTAATGCGGTTTGTCAAAATGATATAGGAAGTTCAGATTCTGAAACAGGTTGTTATGCAAATCCTGAAAATACTGATCAGTTTTGCGATTCTCAATTAGCAAGCTGTCAATCAACTTGCCAATATGATTTTGACCAAGATATTCAAAATTGTAATTATCAAAACAATGATTGTACTGATCAGCAATCAGAGTGTATTAATAGTAAAACTTCTTTATGTGAATATATAGAATCAGATATATTAACTGAAATCATTACAACACCTCCAAGTTCAGATGACAGTGATAGATTTTTTCAATACTCATTATTTAACAATCGGTTTTTTTATGAAAAAACTCCAGATGGTTTTATACCAGAAAATGATGAGTTAAGTGTTTCAAATGTGGGAAGTTATCCTGATGGAGTTTCACCTTTTGGTTTAAATGATGTTATTGGAAATTTACCTGAACTTGTTAAGTATGATAATAAATATTGGATAGTTGGAACTACACCATCACAAGATGGTTTGCAAAGTTTTTCTTATGATGGTGGCAACGGTACAATTTTTGAAAATAATTCTCAAGCTGAACAAATATCAAAATCAGCAAATGATAATTTTTACATTGAGTTGCCAATTTATGGTTTAAGATTAATCAGAACAACACAGTAAAGTTTTAAACTATGTTTAAATTTAAATTTATAATTTTAGGCTTTATATTAATCTCTAAATCTTTTACCCAAGAGATTATTGTAATATCTCATTCTTTTACTATTGATACTATTGCACCCCAATTAGAGTTATTTTCTCCAGTTGCTGGAAGTGAATATCAACATGGAAGTACAGTACCAGTTTCGTGGATAGGAAGTGATGATAGTCCAACTCCAAATCCAATAGTTATTAATGCTTCTGCCTATCTTGATGATCCTTATTTTGAGCTAGCTAATCAAATACCTAATAATGGTCATTATAATTTACCAACACCCACATTTATAAATTCTTCCTTTGTATCTGTTCGTATTGATATGAGAGATTACTATGGAAATGTGGCATATGCTTATAATGCGGGTTATTTTACTATTGGCAGTCCTGCAAGTAGTGATATTGTAGTAACAACATTTTATGAAGAATTTACTTCAACAGTAATTGTAGTAGATACAAAAAAACCTATAGTTGATTTATTATCGCCTAATGATCAAATGGTTTATGAACCAGGAGAGAGCGTTAGTTTATCCTGGGAAGCAGTTGATGAAAATTTATTAGAAGATTCAGGAATTAGTTTACATTTATTAGCTGATAATGGTTTAAGTGAATACTCATTAATAGAGAATGCTGCAAATTCAAGCCCACTATCAGTAATAATTCCTAATATTGAGACACAATTTGGACAGTTTAAAGTATCAGCAATGGATTATTTCGGAAATTTATCAAATGATTTGTCTGATGAATATATAGTTATTGGTACTGCAAATGAATCTGATTTTGAAGTTATAACATCTATAGACTCATCTTATACTTCATCAATTACTATAGATACAAAACCTCCGGAATTTCTACATCTTAGTGATGAAGGAAATTATTTTTATCCAAATGGAGGTGAGATATTAACAGATTATTCTGTATGTCCTCTTAATTGGGATTGTAACGATGATAGCTTTGAAAATGGAACAGTTACTGTTTCTTTAGCTTATTTGCTAGGAGGATGGTATGTTGATATAGGTACTTTCCATCATCAAGATTTTTATCTTAATCCTGTTGATTTAAGCTTGGGTGGAATTGTTGATGAAACACTTTGGGCAAGATTATTATTTACAGTAACAGATGATTATGGAAATCAGTTTAGTAAGTATAATGATGATTATTTTGTTCTTGGTGATTCAGAAGGAGATTTGGATATTAATTGGGTTGACGAGGATAGCGACGAAATTATGATTAATTGGGGATGGGAAGCTAAACATTCAATAATGATAACAAGAAGTGCATTTATGAATTATCTTCAACCAGGAGATAAAATAACATTAGTTGATAATTCAGGAATCCCGAGTAGTTCATGTGACGATGAATATGGTTATACTGAATTAAAAGAAATAACAATTAATGATTCTGGTACAATAGGTGGTCCTAAATCAATATTAAGAGGAATTGATCACTGCTCGCAGCAAGGTCAAAGAAGAATAGGTTTTATTGAAGGTAATCCTATTATATTCAAAATTACAAATATTACGGATGCTTCATATTATTTTGTTTATCCAAATACAGAAAATTTAATTGGTAATGCTAATTATACATCTGGTGGCCATACAGTAGTCAAAAACATAGATTTTTCTAATCCCGTTACAATTGAAAATTATAATCCTTTAGATATTTCAGAAAATGAAAGAGATTTTGATTCTTTTAACGTCTATTATAAAGTAAATGCTGCAAATCTAAGAGATTGTGGTACGGTTATTGAGGGCAATAACGATTCTAATGGCGATGGAATTAGTGATCCAAATTGGTGTTTTGATACTACAATACAAGGTGAAACAGATTATTTAACACAGCTTCCTACCATAACACAATCTTCAATATTAACTTATCGAGTCTGGCTTATGAATAATAGTCAGCAAGAAGTTTTTAAAACTGTTGATACTCAAATATCTATAGATGTAGAATTATCAGATATTTACGATAAATCTCTGGATGAGGGATGGAATTGGTTTTCCTTAAATCTATCAAATTCAGATATGAGTATTAATAATATTTTATCATCTTTAAATACAACCTTAGTAGATTCTGATTATATTAAAAGTCAAACTTCATTTTCTGATTATTTTAGCAGTTTTGGATGGTTCGGAGGCTTAGATACTTTTGATAATTTAAGTACATATAAAATCAAATTAAATAACCCAGGAAATATTACCTATGAAGGAGCTTCAGTAAATCTAGCTGAAACATCAATTGATTTAGATGCTGGATGGAATTGGATATCTTATTTGCCACAAGAATCAATGGAAATAAATACAGCCTTTCAGAATATTAATAACTTTTCAAATGGTGATTATATAAAAAATCAAACTTCATTCTCAGAATATTTTGATGGTTTTGGTTTTTTTGGTACTTTGCAAAATTTAATTCCTAGGGAAGGTTATGTAATAAATTTAGCAAATCCTGCAACTTTAGTCTACCCTGAATCGAATAATTTTTTAGTTTCTACCACTCCTGATAATTTTAGTAGAACAAATGCTGATCATTATTTTTCTGTTAATCCTTCAAATTTTGAACATAGTGGAACAATGATTGCTTCTTTAGATTTAGGAGATTATATAAGATCAGAAAATGATCAAATAGGTATATTTTTTGAAGGTGATTGCAGAGGAACAGGTACATCTCTTATTTCTCCATTTGAAAATGATGTTGTTTTTTATTTAATGTTTTATTCAAATGATGAAAATGAAGAGTTAGATTTTATTTTTTATGATAGTGAAAACAATAAAGAAATAATTTTAAAAAATAATATTATTTTTAATCCTGATATGCATTTAGGTGAAATTTCAGATCCTTACATTTTGAGTAATAATCAGGTTTACACTTATTCTTTATCTAAAGCTTACCCTAATCCTTTTAATCCGACAACAACAATTCAGTATTCTTTAGCTGATAATGTACAGAATATGAATCTTAATATTTTTGATTTAAGAGGAAGACTTGTTGAAAACTTATTTAGTGGCTCTAATCATAAAGGGCATCATACCATTATTTGGAATGCTTCTAACCATGCCAGTGGTGTTTACTTTATAAACATGGTAGTTGGTAATGAAATATATAATGAGAAAATCATACTTTTAAAATAAGAAAATCCATTATTTAAATTAATTTCATCACCTAGAATTGTATTATATTTATTGTAATTTAAATTTATGATTTCGTATTTAAATATAAAAGAGAATGAGTATAGGTCTACTCTTTATGGCTTTTTGTATTCTTTTTTAATAGTGTCCTTCTTTATTCTTAGCAAGTCGTTTAGAGATTCTATATTCTTAAATAATTTTACAAAAGAAGATCTCTCGTATCTTTATTTGATTACACCAATAATAACTGGTTTTTTAGTATGGTTTTTTTTACTTTTACTAAATCGTTTTAGTCTTACAATAAAGTCTATTGTAGTCCATATATTTATCTGTTTTATTGCATCAGTTTTACTCCTTAATCCTACTCAAAATTCAATATTTTTATATTATATTTTTGTAGAATTTCAGATTTCGATTATAGCGATATTGTTCTGGGATGTATTAAGTGAATCTTTTACGAATAGACAGGCAAAAAGATTATTTGTTATAATAACTTCAGGAGGCTTTTTATCAGCATTGATTGTTGGAGGTAGTTTATCTTATGTTAGTCAATGGATACCTCAAGATAAATTTGTTTTGGGATTTAATTTTCTCATTATCCTTTGTCCTGGACTTATTTATTTATTAATTAGGTCTTCGTTTAAAAAAAATGAAATTAATGTTCAAAGTAATAATACAGAAGTTTTATTAAAAGATATTTTTAAGAATAAATATATACTTAATATCATCTTTATAACATTCATTTTTTCTATTATATCTGTAATCATTGATTATAACTTTAAAATCTTATCATTTGAGAAGTTTCAAGATAATCCATTAGAATTAACAAATTATTTTGCAAAACTTTCTTCAATAACTTCTTTCATATCATTTGTTATGCAACTCACCTTATCAGGTTTCATTATAAATAGATTTGGTATTAAATATGCATTAATGATTTTACCTGTTTTATTATTCTTGTTTTTTTTCTTGGGATATTTCATTACTCCATTTATAGTTGTACTTATTCTTAAAGGTAAAGAGCAAATTTTTAAATCTACATTACACGATACTTCAATGCATATATTGTGGATGCCCATTCCAAGTTTTAAAAGAATTACTATAAAGCCTTTAATAAATATATTATTAAAAAATATTTTCAGTTCTTTATCAGCCGGTTTATTAATTCTATCGGTTTATTTCAATTATACTTTTATTGATTTTATACCGATAGCAGCTATTTTATTAATAATTTTAATTTTTTTAACAAGAAGAACCAAAGACTATTATGTTAAAGAATTAATCAAGGCAATTGATGATAGAACATTGTCTATGGATGATGTTTCAGGATTTATAGCTGATGATAGTGAAATGTTAAAGATTATAAAAAGTAAATTAGTGAAAGAAAATAAAAATCGTTTTTTTATCCTGAGCTTACTTGATAGAACAATTTTGGAAAAATGTAAGGATATAATGGGTGAAATATTTTTCGATAGCGATTCTAAGACGCAAAAAATAATTTTAAGATATCTCGTTAATGATCATAAAATAATTTCTTCAGATTATTTAAAAGAACAAATTAATAATGATTCCAAGATAGCTATAGAAAGTTTAGATACTCTATGTAAGAGAAATGTAGATGATATTGAAAAAATAAATGAAGAATTATTTTATATAGACAATGATAGTTTAAAATTTTCAGCATGTAATAATTCCATAAAGTATGATTATAAATTAAAAGATGAGGCTAGAAATTTAATTAGAAAAAGTTTAAGAACAGCAAGCAGTTTATCCAGTTTGATAAAGTACACCTCAAGTAGTTCATATTTATTTTCAAAACATGAAATTATTGATTTAGTAAAAATTATTGATTATGATGATTTCCTAGAAAGTTTAAAATTTATTTCATTAAATAATTGTGATAGAGAGGTACTTGATATATTATTTGAAAGACTTGCTCAAGGATATTACTTAAATCAGAATGTAAAGAAAATGTTTATTAAAATTAGTAATAATGATTTATATAATTTTTTAGAGTATAAATTTTTAGATAATTCTATTTCTGATAAAGTTAAAAAATTAATTATTGATATTATTTACTACGTAGATGATGAAGAATATATAGCGATTTATAAAAAATATATTAACCTAACAAATTTTAATTATGAAATTTTAGAAAAAGTAATTAATAATTTAATCCTATATAAGAAAAAGAATTCCCAGTATTTTAAAGATAATTCTATCTCAAATAATTTAATTGAAAAGCTTTTTTATATACAATATCATGATATTAATCTTTTGTATCAATTAAAGAAGGCAAAAGAATCAAACAAATTAATTACAGAGTTTTATAATAATAAAATTGAAGATGCTTCAAGAATTCTTATGAAATTAATTTACTTTTTTGATGAAAGTTTATTTAGTAAAAATTTACAACTTTCAATTTTTGAAAAGAAAATTTATAGGTCTAAAGTGATTGATGTCTTTGAAGAATCATTAAATATTGAAATGAAAAATAAAATCATTCCTTTAATTGACAGTATTAAATTAAGAGAAAAAAACAATATTGGTTTAAAGCACTATGAGAATTTAGGAAATATTAATTTAGATAATAATTTTCTAGAAAAAAATATACACCAAGATCCATGGTACGATTTTATTATTTTAACAAAATTATATTTGGAAGATAATAAGAGCTTAGATTCTAGTCAATTATTAAATAATAGATATTTTAAATTAATTTTTAATAACTTAAATTTTAAAGAAGAAGATATTTCAAATCAATTTAATGAAAAATCAGTAATTAATAATATGATATCAAATTTAGAAAAAACACTTTACCTTAAAGATTCAAATATTTTTGAAGGAATCCCTGCTAAAGAATTAATATATATTGCTAATGTCTTAAAAGAGGTAAATCTTTCTAATGAGAAAATAATTTTTAATGATGGAGATATTGGAGATTCGATGTATTTCATAGTTAAGGGAAATGTTAAAATTTTAAAAGGTGATATTGAACTTGTAACTTTGAAGAAATCTGATTATTTTGGTGAAATGGCTTTATTAGATGGTGAATCCAGATCTGCTGATGCGGTTACATGCAGTGAATCTATTTTATTAAGGTTAGATGCAAATGACTTTGATAAGATAATGTATTCTAATGATAAGATTGTTAAGGGTATTTTATCTATGCTATCAAATAGATTAAGAAAAGCCAATGAGCTTTTAAATCGTTCTAAGTAATATTAAAATTATTTACTTAAGAATAAAGTCTGATCTTTAAATTTTTTCTCAAAGCTATCGTAATAAAAATTCACTTGATAATAAAATTCTGCTATTTTTTCATCGATTACAAAAGTATTTTCTGATATAATTTCTCTAGCAGGAAATTGAATCTCAAGTCCTCTTTTAAATTCATTTATACTTATATCTAAAGTATTATTTAATTTAAGTACCTCATTCAAAATAAGTACCTCATAAAGCCTTACTAGGTTTTTTTGATTTGTAATAAGCATTGGTCTCAAATCTGATTGTTCATCCCAATAGTTTTTAAATTCATCTTTATAATTATAGTCTTCAGTTAAAACAACTTCTTCAATTGTCATACTTGGACGAAAGAAATTTTGATTATCGTTTATAGATGGATTAATTTTAATTAAAATACCTCTTCTAGGATCATCTATTATTGGGAAGTAATTTTTTAATTTATCAACTTTATGATTTTTATTATGGTTAAAAAATATAATTTTATCAGCATTGATAGATGAGAAATATTCTTCTCTCTCAATTATATCGTATATCATTCTTTGAGTTATAATTTTTTCACCAGGTATAAAGCCATCTATAATATTTTCTATAATTATTTTTTGTTCATTTGTTTCTGGATTAGTATTTTTTGAAGCTTTTTTTATAAAATCAAGATAATTACTATCAGTTATAAAGCTTAAATCATAAATATCTGATTCTTTTAATCTATAGCTATTTGGAAATAATTTATTTCCGAATGTATTAAACATCTTAGCATCCTGTGGTATGACTCTACTAAAATTATCTGTATTATCCTCTATTACATGTGGAGTTATAACAACTATAACTTCTTTTTTTATAATTTGTTTCGCGTTCCAAGTAAATAATTTACCAAGCCAAGGAATTTTAGAAATTAAAGGAATTTTTCCTTCGTTATCTGATTCTTTATTACTAATTAGACCGCCGATAATAAAAGGAGTGTTATCAGCAACTTTAACATATGATTCTACTTTTCTATTATTGATAATTGGTGCTTCAAGTACACCATTAGATGTGAAGTTTTCTGTTTCCGTAATAATTGTTTCTACCTGCATCGTAACATTCTTTAAATCATTACTTATTCTAGGTTTTATATTAAGTACAATACCAACAGGTAAGTACTCAATATCTGGTATTAATATTTCATCACCAGAGTAAGATGAAACAGGTAGTTTTGTTATAGGTATTTGTTGTCCAATCTGAATTCTAGCTTGTCTCCCATCTAATACTAATATCGATGGTCTTGATAAAATTTCTGCAGATTTTGCATTGATTAAAGCTTTTAGTTTCACTTGGAAAACATCATCCAGTTGAGATGTAGTTAGGTATCCATATTCATCAGTAGTAGTTGTTGTAAAAGAATCTTGAGAATAAATAATTGAAAGTGGTGTCGTTACACTACCATCAATACTTGGAGTTTGAATACTTAAATGATCTTGTTGATTAAGATATTCAGTATTTATGCCTGTATCTGTAAGATCATCGCTACTTATTTCTATAACAAGAGCTTCGATTAATATCTGTTTAGCAGAAATGTCTAATTGATTATATAAAATATCTAAAAAATTAGCATATAAACTTGGATTTTCATTATCATAGCAAACTATAATTCTTTCAATAGGATCACTATCAATTGAATTATTCATAGAGGTGCCTGACAAATATTGACTAAAACCTTCACTTTCACCATAGTCTTCATCAGAGTTTAAACTTGATGATTGTGAATCTGGAATATCAATAATGAAAATACCACCTGCTTCTTCTAAATCAAACTCACTTGGTTGAAGATTCTCTGTCCATTCATCATAGACATAAACATTCTCATGTTCTATTGTATAATAACCAAGAGCTTTTAAAGTGGTAAGAGCTCTATTAGAAGAAATATTACTTAGTTTTGAAATTTCACAATCATACCCTTGATAAGAAAATGCTAAATTTACAGTCATTATTAGAATTATATATTTTTTAATCATGTGTATTATTTAATTTATTTATTGGTAATAAAAAGCCTCCTATAATATAGGAGGCTTTTTATTACATTACAAATTTATTTGAAATGGTTTATTTTTTAGTTTTACCTTTTTTAAGGTCTTTCATTATTGCCTTATCTTGAGAAGGCTTGCCTTTTTTAGGAGCAACTTTTCCTTTTTTGTCTGATACTTTTCCTTTTTTATCTGACACTTTTTCTTTTTTAGCAGAAGCAACATAATCATCTAGAAATTTCAAAAGTTGTTCTTTCTCTTTAGTAGAAAGACCTTTAAAGTTTTTAGATTTAGCTTTAGNAAGAACATCTAAATCAGACTTCTTTAAAGTAATTTCTGGTTTTTTTGCTGCTTCGTAATTTGCATCTTTAGCAACCAAACCTGTTGAAAAAAGTCCAATTAATAAAGTACCGATTATTAATTTTTTGTTTAGCATTATTTTCTCCTCTTTATAGTTTTTTGAATAAGCTTATTTCATCAACAAAGCTAAAAATAATTCTAGCTTTAGATTTAATTTAAAATCATTTATTTTATTCAAAGTTGATTTACATCACAAAATTAAATAAAAAATGATCTTTATACAAGACATATTCATTTTTCATGTTACAAACCGTAATAAAAATTAATATTTATTACTTGTTCACATTATATGATATTAATAAATTAGAACAAATATTTCAAGAAATTTACATAAATACTGAGGAGAAATAATGAAAAAATATATTTTAATTCTATTGTCGTTACTAGTATATACTTGTAGTAGTGATGATCCTGCAGCTCCAGTTGATGGATGCATGGATTCTACAGCATGTAACTACGATATGTCTGCTACTATTGATTTACTTGATAGTTGTACTTATCCAATTGATGATGATACTAATTGTGATGGAACATGTGGTGGAGTCAATATGTCAGTTGAAGATTGCTCTGGTGTCTGTGCAGGTTCTTTAGTTCAAGATCAATGTGGTGTTTGTGATGGTGATGATTCATCATGTGCTGATTGCGCAGGAGTCCCAAATGGTACATCAGTTGTAGATTGTGCTGGTACTTGTGGAGGTACAGCAGTAGAAGATTGCACTGGAACATGTGGAGGTTTTGCAGTTGAAGATTGTGCTGGTACTTGTGCAGGTACAGCAGGTCTTGATGAGTGCGGAGTTTGCAATGGTTCAGGTATTGCTGATGGTGCATGTGATTGTGATGGAAACGTTTTAGATTGTGCTGGTACTTGTGGAGGTACAGCAGTAGCAGATTGCGCTGGAACATGTGAAGGTTCAGCAGTTGAAGATTGTGCTGGTACTTGTGGAGGTACAGCAGTAGAAGATTGTGCCGGTGTATGTGGCGGTGATTCAGTTGTTGGCGGATGTGATAATGCATGTGGATCAACAGCAGTGGAAGATTGTGCCGGTGTATGTGGCGGTGATTCAGTTGTTGGTGGATGCGATAATGCATGTGGATCAACAGCAGTGGAAGATTGTGCCGGTGTATGTGGCGGTGATTCAGTTGTTGGCGGATGTGATAATGCATGTGGATCAACAGCAGTAGAAGATTGTGCCGGTGTATGTGGCGGTGATTCAGTTGTTGGTGGATGCGATAATGCATGTGGATCAACAGCAGTAGAAGATGAATGTGGAGTATGTGGAGGTGATGGTTCATCATGTTCTAGTAATGATATAGTTTGTGGCGATTTACCATCTGGTGATAATACTTTATATGTAGATGCTAGTGGAATGGTATATTACAATTTTACTTCAACAGTGGCAGGTTTTCAATTTAATGTTGAGGGAACAACAATGACTGGTGCTTCAGGTGGTGCTGCAGCTTCTGCAGGCTTTACAGTATCAGCAGGTGGTTCAACAGCATTAGGATTCTCATTCTCAGGTGCTACAATCTTAGCTGGTTCTGGTGTTTTAACAGAACTAACTTTAGCTGGAACACCTACAGGATTATCTGGTATTGTGCTATCTGATTCTAGCTCAGTTGAAACAACAGGTTCTACTTCAACATCATTGTGTGTTGAGTCATCAACAGGTGGTGATACTGGTGGTGATACATGTGCTAGTGGAGTTTTTGATTGTGCCGGTGTATGTGATGGTTCATCAGTAGAAGATTGTGCTGGTGTATGTGATGGTTCATCAGTAGAAGATTGTGCCGGTGTATGTGGCGGTGATTCAGTTGTTGGTGGATGCGATAATGCATGTGGATCAACAGCAGTAGA